>NZ_JAHUTF010000020.1:0-9287 GCF_019209785.1 Acinetobacter sp. CWB-G5
AGAAGTTTTACTGCTTAGACAGCAGATAGACATACTAAAAAATCAGCTAGATGATGCAAAAGATAGAGAATCGTTCTATCAGAATCAGATTGAAACAATGCAACGTCTTTTAGAGGCCCCAAAACCTCATATCCCTACGTCTATCGATCCAGAGCCTACTCAGGCTGAGCCGATGACAGAGGAAAAAGAAGAAGTTATTGCCATGCCGCAGAAAGAACTGGAGGCGACTGAAAATAAGCGGATTCCAGTGCCGGAGCACGTTGAACAGGAGCCGGAGAAAAGGGGCTTTTGGAGCCGTTTTTTTAGACCCTATGATTAACCACGATTGTTTAACTAATATGAACAAAGTCGTGAAACATTGATTAAATAATAGGCGTGGAACGTGAAAAATCATAAAAAAAGCCCACCAGAGGGTATGTGGGCTAAAATCATGTAACTACAGCATTGATTTCTAAAGATAATTATAACGCATTTCGTATAAGGTGTATTATGTTAATTTTAGGAAATCTTAGTCTTTAGCTAACATAATCTTCAGTTGATATTACTTGAGCATATGCAAATTCAAAAGCGGCCATTAATGTTGCATGGACATGACCAGCAGGTACTTTAACGCCATTAAATTCCAAGTCTAGTGTTGCACAAGCATCATGTATCACTTTTACCTTATAACCAAAATCAGAAGCAGCACGAACAGCAGCATCAACACACATATGCGTCATAGCACCAATCACGACTAACTCAGTCACTTGATTGCTATCTAAAATTTCTTTGAGATTCGTGTTTAAGAACGCATTGATGTGATTTTTAATGATCACAGATTCATCTTCTTGCGGCTTAACTGTGTCCTGAAATTCAATACCATTTGAGCTAGGTTCAAATATAGGAGATTCAGCATCAGCAATATGTTGGACATGAATCACTTGAGTACCCTGTTGACGGGCTTTCGCAATTACTTTCACTGCATTAGCAGCAGCTTGTTCAATATTTACCAATGGTAATTTACCTGTAGGTAGATATTCATTTTGTAAGTCGATAACTAATAAAGCTGATTTTGACATACCTATTCCTTTACTTAACTAATATTTGTTTTGTTCTACTTATGTTTTAAAGAAGTGGAATGCTTCCACTTCTTTAAGTCACTTTAGAAAGAAAGCGTTTCACCATCGATAGGAATTAAAACCTTATCTTGGATTCCTTTGTCCTTTACGTAATCTGCAAGCTCAGCACGTGTTACCGACATGTGGTTAATTGCATCCATGTGAACAGCAACCACTTTAGCATTTGGTGCTTTCTGAGTTGCATGATAAGTATCTTCTTTGCCCATAATAATGGATTCTTTAAAGCCATCAACCAAGGCGTTACCTGTATTCAAGACAATCACATCAGGTTTAAATGTTTGAATCGCTTGATCAACTTCAGAACGCCAGATGGTATCTCCTGCCACATAAACAGTTTCATGGCCAGCAGCTTCAAATACCACACCCATTGCTTCACCTAATCCAGCTTTAAGCTTAGGAATACGGTACATGGCATCAGTACCGTGTTGACCACCAGTTTTAGTGAGCTTAATCCCTTCAAAGGTCGCTTGAGTTAATACACGAACATCTTTGAAGCCTTGTGACTGAATGATTTTCTGGTCTTCTTTATTCTGTACAAACAACGGCATGTTTTTCGGAATAGTCGCTTGTGCTGCATCATCCCAATGATCTAAATGGGTATGGGTCACGATTACCGCATCTACACCTTCTAAAATCGTTTCGGGCTTGATAGGCAAATCGACTAATGGGTTCCGTAAATAGCTACGATGAGTATCAGGAAAACCTTCATAGAATCCTTTTTTAGCAAACATTGGGTCAATTAAAAAAGTCGTATCAGCATAGGTTACTTTAATCGTTGCATTGCGAATTTCTTGTATATGCGTAACTTTAGAAGTATCTCGCTGAACCACCTTATCATTCGCATATAAATGGACTGAAGCCATTGCCAGAGAGAGTGCAATAACAGAGCTACTTAAAATTTTATTCATGTTCCAGATCCAATCATTTAGTCATACTCGAATCATGATAGGAAAAATTAAGCAATAAAATTGTCCTTAAGGACAATCATCGAAACTATTGGGACAACATGCTATATTTATTATTTTAGAGAGGTAGATTGAATGGCTATACCAGTGATTGGATTGTTCGTATATCCCAATATAAATCCATTTCACTTCTCTATCCCCCATATCATTTTCAATATCAAGATTGAAGATAAACGCTTATTTGATCTGAAAATTTTTTCTATAGATGGCCAGCCCGTAACAACAGAACAGTCTATGATGATTATCCCTGATGGTGGGGTCGAGCTCATTAAAGAGTCGGATCTTATTATTATTCCTGGGTGGGATGATTTTAATCACGAGCCTGAACAAGTACTTATCGATGCCCTAAATTGTGCATATCAGACTGGAATTAGAATTGTAGGGTTATGCTATGGAACTTATGCACTGGCATATGCTGGTTTACTTGACCATAAAAAAGCAGCTACGCACTGGATGGCTGAACAAGATTTCAGTGAGCGGTTTCCACAGGTTCAACTTGATCATGATGCCCTGTATGTAGAAGACCAAAGGATTGTAACCTCTGCTGGAACAGGTGCAGCATTAGACTGCTGCCTATATTTGGTACGAGAAATCTATAATGCACGAATTGCGAATAAAGTCTCTAGAGTAATGGTGATCCCGCCTCACCGTGAAGGTGGGCAAGCTCAGTTTATTGAACAGCCAGTCGCAGAATCGAGCCAAGATGCACAAATTAATGTATTACTTGATTTTTTAAGAAAGAATTTAGCTTTACAACATAATATTGAAAGCCTCGCTGAACGGACACATATGACACGCAGGACGTTCACACGGCATTTTAAGAAAGCGACAGGCATGACCCTAGTCGATTGGCTGAATACTGAAAGAATCAGATTAAGTTGTGAACTTTTAGAAACGACAAACTTGTCTATCGAAAAGATAACCGAGCTTTCAGGTTTTAATAATACCGTGTCATTTAGAAAAAATTTTCGTGAAAAATATGGCACCAGCCCTCAGGCATGGAGAAAAGCTTTTGGGATCATTAATGAAAATAATCCACCCATTTAACATAATGGTGGTTATACGAAGTACACTTGTATATTAATATAAATATCAATAACTTGATAAAACAAGAAAAATCCAAAAATGACCAAAAAGCCGATTTTGAAACAAGTCGGCTTTTTTATGATCGTTTTTGATAGTTCTTGCCAATAAATTTGTTTAAAAAGTAATCAATTTTGCGATTTTTTAAATTTTATCAATGCGTGAATGTTCGAAATTATCCCCATTTCTTGTGGATAAATTTCAGGCACTTTGTACGCTTTGGCTCACATCAATTTTGGCCCTTTGCTGCTATGCGACATACTGGAATTTTCATATGATTGAATGGTCAGGAACAGGAAGTTCCATATAATTAAAAATAAGTACCAGGATGGCGCTATATAAGACAGGCAAAAGCACAGAGACCTAATGTTCCAATAAAAAACCCCGGCATGATGCTGGGGTTTTTTATTATCAAAATTTACTTCGCATAATCCGTATTATATTAATTTTAGAAAATCTTGGGTTAATAAATCATAAAACTTTAGCTTGACTAAGAAAAATTTTTATCTTATTTTACATATGCTTAAGAAGAATCAAGTAAACAATGAATGAATGAAAACGAAGCCATTAGTCTCTGGACTGGCATAAATTATTCTGGTTGCAATGAATCAGAACTTGAAGATATCGCTCTTTGCTATTATTTAAGTGATGGATTTGAAGCACTCAACCAAAACCTCTTAGGTACTCGACTAAGTCAAGGTTTTTCTACAGACATGAAAAGAGCTCTTTTTATAAGTTCAGATATTTTGTCTAGAAAACTAAGTAAATTACCAAATTATCGTTCTGAGCCAATGGAACTTAATTTAGGCCAACATAATTTATTTCTTCAGCCTTTAACCTCTCAATATTTAGATTTACCAATAAGTAGACAACATCTTCCAGAGAATGTTGTCGAACAAATACTTACCACTTATGAAATTCAGTCTCCATGCTTTATAAGTGCAAATTTGGATTGGGAAGTTAAACAGCACAGACCGCATAAGCTGATTATAAATTCAATGACTGGCAAACATGTAGCTGATTATAGTGAAAATTCAGATACAGAAAATGAAGTTTTATTTGATAAAAATACGTTATTCTATTTAGAAGATATTGAAGAATATAATTCTGAAATTTGGTTTTATTTAACGGAGGCTAACTAACTATGTCAGTAATTAGTGTTCCACTCGAAATACAGGAAGAGCGTGCTCGTAGAGCAGGTGTTCCTTTAGAAGTATGGCGAACTCAATCGACTCGAAGAGTAGCTAATATGCGAATGCAAGCTCATCGTAGGGCACAGTCTGGCCGTGTACTTGAGGTTTCGGAATTATCTGATTCTCAGAAAAAAGCTCTCCGAAGAATGAGTCTGAGTTTTGCTGATGAATGAGCCTTACTAGAAAAAGAAAGAGGAATATCAAATTCCTCTTTTTACTTCTAAATAATTTATTCAATTAGTTAACAGAACATGTAATCTCTTTACTATCATTAAAATATTCAAAAATATTGTTATTAAAATAGCAATAACAAAAAATAAGAAGATTTGAATTACATAGTTAACATATAAAAAATTGGATTCAATTAATTCTGAATATATCAAACAACTTAGAACTAGCAGTAAAGCACAAATAATTGAAAAACTTATATTAAAATATAGTTGTCCTAAAAGTTGCTTCTTGATTGGATATTTTTCATCATAATTTTTTGAATATATAAGCTTATATGTACTAGATTCCTTTAGCTCAGGATTTTTTTCAAGTTGCTCTTTATAAAGCAAGTTTTTTTCATATTGTTCATCAATTTTACTTTCTTGGTCAAAAATAAGTACTAATACTGACAATAATAAGGCAGTAAAAATTGATCCAAAATTAACTAGAAGTGAGATAGTATTCGAACTAAGTTTTGGACAAACTAAAGCAAATACAATAGCTACCAGTAAGGGAAATGCTTTAAAAGTCAGACAATCAGCTAAGTTAAATGAATTATCTGAATTTGTTAGTGAGCGGAAGTGACCTTTAACTATTGATATTATATTAATTTTTGTACTCATGATGATGGCACCTCTGGTGGTTCATCTAGCTTAATTTTGAAATCACTTTCAGTATCTTTACACCAATTGACAATACTTGCTGATTTTGGATTTCCTCCTACCAACTCAAGGTTATCAGGAGCTTCAATAACACAAATATCATCTGTAATATTTGTACCGATTCTTAATTTACGTTTTTTACCATTTCGCTCAATGACAGTGCGAATGTCATCATATTGTTCTTCCAACACTTCTAACAATTCATATTGTTTAGAACCTTGCTTATGAAAAGAAGACCATGTTCCAAAATTACCTAAACGAGGAGCTTTAATGGTCACGAATGTTTCGGCTCTAGGATTAATTTCATTTACTTTATCTGCGACATCAGATACTACAACTTTTGGTATTGCTGTAATTTCTTTTGCAATAGCATCTTGCCATAGGCTCATTGCCTTACCATATGACAAAGTTGTGAATCCAAATACTCTATCTAACTTTGCTCTAGCTTCTTTGTTTAATAACTCAACAAAAATAGATTTAATACCTTTTCCTCTAACTCCATGAAATAAAGCTAAACCTTCAGAATAGTTTTTGGGAATTCTTAAGTAAACGAAATGCGGAATTAACTCCGCATTATGTTCTTTTTTATCAAAAGCTGTTTTACCAGTGTTTATATCTAAAATAGGATTTGCAACACCATAATCTCCTACACATACCCATCCATGTATAGTTCTTGTTGTAAAATCAAAGATAAAATCATCTCTAAAAAGAATTGATGTTTTGGCTTTATGGTCAATAATTAGCCCCAACTTTTGGTTGGCTTTTATCCATGTTTCAATAAATGAAAAACCATCTACTGTGCCTTTGATTGAACCTAATTTGGCATATCCTTTATTCTCTGTAGCCCGGTCAAAAACGCTGATTTTATATGGATGAAGTGTATGCATAACTATCTAAATTAATTATTTTCAATTGTTAATTATATACATAATTGAATTATCTAAATAATTTTTTTATTAACGATCTACAGATTCATTTAACATAAAATCTCTTATACGCAGCCCAGGTTAATCCTGGGCTTTTTGTTCAATCTGATCATTGGCCTCAAACATGCCAGGATTAGTGATCCGGATGTTTTCCTGACAACTTCCACAAAGCATCAGCCCTGCAAAAAGCTGTACGTTTTCCCTTGAATCACAGAAAGTACATGGTTTAGAGAGTTGAATAATATTGCTCATGGCTTTTTCCACTCAAAATAATTCTTTTGGGCATATGCATTTCCTTTTGTTTGCATTCCTTGGATGTCTCCTCGATCGACTTTTAGATGCATCAGCATCCCAATTTGAAACATATATATATGGCCAAAGTCTTCAAAGAATTTTTCATTTAAATAATTGGCTTCAGTAAACTTATCGAGGGAATAGTTAATCTGCTTTTCAAAATCATTCACCAATGTTTCAATCCGACTGGCCTGCCGTTCAATACTGGCCATCTGTAAATTACTGGTCAGCAGATCCCGCAAATAAGTCCCTAATTTATCGCCCTTCAACTGAGCCAAACGCTCATATTCTTGTGCGACTTGATTGTCTAATCTGACGGCAACAGTTCGAGTACTGTTCATGAAAAACTCCTACAATTTGTTTTCAATCTAAGCACCTAATTTCTAAAAAGTAACTATCAAATATAAGTAAACACTGTGTTAAGTTTTAATGATTACAGGTTAAATATCTAATATAAAAAGAGAAATTCACATAAAAACGTAAACAAAGATGATTACAAGCTATCTCATTGTTTTGTAAGTAAATATTGCATTTTATCTGCAACAAAAAGTGTTTACAGTTAAGCCTATGAAATACAATAAAAATCATGCTAAAAGCGTAAACGCTTTCCAGACAGATGAAAAATCGCTGTATCCCTTATGGCATAAGGCTTTGAAGCCTTTATCTTTAGATGCGTGGTGTGTGAACCAAAAATTGCCGGTATGTACCGGCTCCCAATTCATTTAATTGACTGAATTGACAGTAAAGATAGTGCTTGGCCAAAAGAGATCCTGGCTATTGTGTTTCTAAGAGAAAAATCTATAAGAGGAAACTCTAGCCTACAGATCGAAAATAAAACCCAAGTTAAAACACTCTCACATGCGATTTCAGCCACATTTTTACTTAAGACATAGAATCCACTGTTGGGATGAGTAATCAGGTCAAAAAACGCAAATGAGCGCAAAATAGAGGCTATTTTTATTCTAATCGGTATGAATAGAGCGAGTGTCTACGAGCGAAGTACCAAAATTCGCACCTCGACTCTCTGAAAAACAGCTTTTTAGGCTGTGAAGCCTAAATAAGCGTAAATCACATGCAGAAAATTGAGTCTAGATCGAGCGTAGCGAGTAAAAAAGCTTTATGAGCGGAGCGAATTCCGAGCTGCTTTTGCTCTTGCCTTTGTTTTTTCTCAAAGTCACAACCGGATGATCCAAAAAATTGCCCCACGAATCGAGCGAAAGCGAGATTCAATAGAGTTTGAGCGTAGCGAAAACCAAGGGCAATTTTTCATTCCCAGGGCTTTTAATAATTTTTAAAATTTTAAATGCTTTTAGACCTGCTGTAAGCCTTTATACAAAAGAGTTTCCTCGGTTATATAGCAACGTTTCCTCGGTTATATAGCAACGTTTCCTCGGTTATATAGCAACGTTTCCTCGGTTATATAGCAACGTTTCCTCGGTATTTGACAACGCATTTTGATTATGTTGTTATAGCAACACAATAAAACCGTTGCTAAATAAAACAACATGACAGACTTAGTCGTAAAATCAAATAAACTTGTTCAGGCCTTACAGACTCTAACCTTAAGCGAAACTCGTCTTTTACAGCTCGCTATTGTAGATGCTCGGGAAACAGGACAAGGGTTATCCACTGATGAACCATTAGAACTAAGTGCCATTAGATATGCGAAAGCCTTTAATGTTTCGCCAGATGCCGCTTATTTAGCTTTGATTGAAGCAGAAGATTCGCTATTTAAGCGACAATTTACCATTACAAATGAAGATGGAAGTCTAACGAAAAGTCGTTGGATTCAAGATGCAAACTATCGAAAAGGTGAAGGTCGAATTCTCGTTACATTAACTCGTGTAGTTATCGAACATGTAACTAAAATAGATGGGTTTGAACAATATTTCACAAGCTATCATCTACGAAAAACATCTGAATTTAAAAGCGTCTATGCAGTTCGTCTGTACGAATTATTAATGCAGTGGAAATCTATAGGGAAGACCCCTCTTTTTGAATTAAATAAATTCCGTAGCCAATTGGGTATTGGTGTAAACGAATACACCAGAATGGAAGCATTTAAGAGACGTGTACTTGATATTGCTATAGACCAAATTAACGAGTTTTCAGATATCAATCTGAAGTATGAACAGCATAAAAAAGGTCGCTCAATTTCAGGTTTTTCATTCAGTTTTAAACAAAAGAAATCAACTCATGAGCATATCGAAAGTAAGAGAGATCCTAATACCTTAGATGCTTTCTCAAAAATGACAGATGCTCAACGTCACTTATTTTCTAATAAACTTTCGGAATTACCTGAAATGAGTAAATACTCTCAGGGAACCGAAAGCTATCAGCAGTTTGCCATACGCATTGCTGAAATGCTTCAAGACCCTACTAGATTTGAAGAATTACATCCTTATCTTCAAAAAGTTGGGTTTAAAGCTGCCTAAATTATAGACTTGATCATTTGTCTATTAGACAGTCTAATAGACATCAACTTTTGACAAGATTAGGCATAGTTTTACACCATGAAAAGTCTTTCAGTTCTTGAATTATCTAAGCTTTACAGCATAAATAGACAAACAATTTACAACCAAATAAATAAAGGAATTTTAAGTAAAAATTCTGATAATAAGATTGATTTGGCTGAAGCTATTCGAGTATTTGGTGAACCTATTAGAAAACAGGATGTAAAAGAACCTGTAAAAGTGGACAGTCCAAATTCGGCAGAAGTTTTACTGCTTAGACAGCAGATAGACATACTAAAAAATCAGCTAGATGATGCAAAAGATAGAGAATCGTTCTATCAGAATCAGATTGAAACAATGCAACGTCTTTTAGAGGCCCCAAA
>NZ_JAHUTF010000021.1:0-5789 GCF_019209785.1 Acinetobacter sp. CWB-G5
ACTGAGTTTCCACAAACAACAATTAAATTCAATTCTTTCTCGCCTGAATCACATAGCTGGCAAAAAATTAAACCATTAGCAGTTCTTAACATCAATATCACCAATCTTTACCGGCATCTTATTTATGCCTATACGCTCAATTTAAACAAATTTATTGAATAACTAATAAGAACAGATACTTAATAAATTTATAAACACAATAACCAATCAAACCACCTATAACCCAAGATAAAACAGTAAGCAGCTTTTCGTATTTATCAGCCAATGCATTCAACTTGATAATACGCTTGTAGCGCTTAGCCTCTACTCTTTCTTTTAGACGATTATTTGCATCTATTATTCTATTTTCTTCTACGTTTTGCGGACGTACATCTTTCATTTAATCAAGCCCCTACAATCAGTTCGCGCCATACGGACGCTCTGTTTTTATCGCTTAGAGTTTAAACGGGAGCTGTAATCAGGGAAAGAAGGTTTTGAAATTTTAATTACCTGAATCATTTAATGCAGTTAAATAATCCATCTACAAAAAACGCATAAGAATATCCAAAGTAAATACCCATTACAAAAATAAAGAATATAAAAACGAAAACAGCACCTATAGGCCATGGATAAGGATAACGGCTCTTTAATCGCATTCGCCACAAATATTCTCTTACATGAGCATCATGTTTTCTCATAGCGAATGTGCCCCATTAATGTTTGACGGTGGTTTTGTGCCAAATGGAATAGGCTCTGCTTTTACTTCAGGATTTTGGACAGTCGCTTGTTCTTGTTGAACTTCTTTAGCTGCATATTCATACGCAGGTCTATTTTCTTTGGCTTCATAGTAGTAATTGAAAGGTCTATCACCATTGGCAAATCTTAAGCAATCAGCCTTGCTCACACCTTGCATTCGAGTACCTTGCTGGGTCAATGGAATACATTCACCATTTACGACCGCAACATTTTCCCAACGTGGAAAGTCTTTGGGTTCAAATCTAGGCGTGTATTTCACGTCATAGGGCTTTGCAGGGTCATATTCATAATCAATTACTACTTGCTCCATAGAATTGCCTGTAGACGCCTGTAATTGAGCGTTTTTCTCTTCACGTGCCTTGTGGTCGTATATGTCTTTGCATTGCTGCTCTGTCCATTGGAATTGCTCCATACAGGTTGCAATTTTTTTCTGCATCTCCGTATTAGCCTGATTCGCTGTATTCGCCATTTCAGTCGGTGCAGTTGGATTTAAGCCTGCTTTTACGATGTCTTTCGCACCTGAGTTCATGAATAAGTAATAAGCTCCTGTAAGCATTGCAATCACTGCAAATCCTGCATAGAAGAACTTTTTCTGAATGTGGAATTTTACCGATGTATGTTTTGAAGCACTTTCATACATTTCCTGCCATTTTTTGTTGAACTTGAAAATATAGTTGTCGTGGTAATTGTCAGGATTCTTGGTTGCTTGCCACGGATCACGAAGCCAACGGCTAAAAATGTACACCGATGTGAATGGTGGCAACTGGGGAGGACGTTTTAATAAATACATCTTCTCAACCAGTTTACGAATACCACGATTTAAACGCTCAGGGTCTTGAGTAATTAAGTAAATATCTTTGTTTTGGTGACCGTGCGTTGTTAGATCAACAATCATTTGATTTTGAGACATTCGACCATTTGAGTCGGTGTATTCAGGTCTTAAATGAATCTCATCCATAAAGACAACTGAGTTATCAGGTGTATCACGCCAGTCATCAGGTGCTTTTTCTACAAATTCACAATTTTCTGCATGACCATCAATGTCCGAATAAATCTTACGAATTACATGCTGTTCAGTATCAGCTTTGCCTGAATCAATCAGTTTTTGGATTTTTAAATTTTGTTCATGGATTTCATGCGCTAGCTTCGCAGCGAACTGTGACTTACCGTGTCTTGGTTGTCCTACAAGTAAATAAATCATCCTGTTACCCCTTTGCCAATATGTACTTTATTTGCGATCAATGTCGCTTTAAACACGATAAAACCTGTAATGATGGAAAGCCCTTCTGGGAAACTTGCTAATGCCATAATCGACAACAAATCAGGAAGCAGTCCATTAAACTTGCTCACTGCATAATCCACCCATTGATTGACAAGCGTTAAAATTGCAGCCGTGGTAAATAAACCTAAGCCTAGGCTTTTAAGAATTGCCCCACCTACCCTTGAAGTTGAATAGTCGGCAACCTTGACCAGTATTCCTTTAAGACTCACTGCTACGCCCTCCACCGACTAAAATTAGAAGACCTGTAATGGTTGAAATCAGCAGGACCAAAGGGCTTGAGTCTTCAGCAACATTGCAAATTTGAGTCCATTCAATCGTTAAATCGAAATCAACACTTTTGCCTAGTGCTCTAACTGATTCATTCACCTGTATCGGTGCTGGGCATTGTCCACTGGCACGAAAACGATTTTTATCAATCGTGCCTATATCAAATTCTTCGGGTTCTTCTTTTTCAGCTTCTTCGAGTTCTTTATCCTCCTGTGTCCAGTCCATCCAGTCACAGAATTTAGCCGCATAATCACATAGAGGTGGAAAAGTAAAAGTTGTTGTTGAGCCATTATCAGGATTGGGATTAGGTGTTGTGCCTGGATCGGGATTCGTCCCTGTTCCTGTATCAGGTTTTGGTGTGGTATCGGCTTGACCTTGTGTGCCCGTGTCGATTTTGGGATCAGTACGTGTCTTCCCATCACCTTTTGGGTTATCGGACTTTAAAACATCTTTTTGCTTGTCTTTCAGGTCATTGACAACATTTGGATCTGGTTCAGGATTATCAGGGCCCATTGAATATGTATTAGCAATCATTTGAGCAGCAAGATCGGCATATTTAGGATCATTTAAGAGATTTTTTAATACTTGTTCCTTTTCAGTTTCAGAAACATCTACATTCTGAGGAGGGGGAGTTGATGGCTTATAATCAGGATTAGGCAATCTTTGACCTAAGTGAAAAGAATAACCAGTTGGGTCTGTTACATAGACATCATTACCACGAAGCGTACAAGAGTAATTTTTTTCCCAGCCGTAATAAGCAGCAATACCTTTACAAAGGGAGTTAATATCTATGTATTTTTTAGTAGTAACAGATGACGCAAAATAGTATTGATGGTGTGGACCAAGTTCAGTTTCAACAGGCTTTTTAGTAACTTTGCCACCCTCATCAATGACCCAACCAACACCATCCAAGATGTAGCCAACAATTACGCTTCCAGCAACACCAGCAGCCGTACCTTTTCCAAATTTATTTAATTTTTTATTCCAATCTTTCCAAACCTTATCTTTATCAACTTCAAGGACTGCTTCAGCAACGACACGGGTTCGAGATCCTGCGACTTGAGCATGTGTCTCAATTTGTGGGTAGACCGTACGCATATCTTGAGAAACAGTCACATTTTTTGAACTCATTTCCCTGTATGTAGTCTGAGCTAATTTATCTGACTGAGCTTGACGAACTGTACGACCGACTTCGCTATTCCATCTTTCAAGGTCATTCGCTGAATAAACTATTGTGGGAATTAACAATGCCCCAAGCAAAAATAAATTTTTCATTGTTAATTCTCAGAATAATTTATACGCAATCATGATCCACATCAAAATGGATAAATACGCTCCAAAAGATTCAATTGACATTGCTTCGCCTCTTTGTTCGCTTGCCTGCGAGCCCTCGGCAAGCCTCTCAAAGTAGGCTTGCTTTGGGTCTTGTTTTTAAAGAGCTTGTTTAGCCCATTTGAACAATTTAATGACTACGACCAAACTCAAACCTGCAAGACCAATTGCAGAAACAATTGCCACGCCCCCAGTAATTGTTGAAACAACAGCACTTACATCAACAGTATATTCACCCGCAGCACTTGCCATGTTAGAAGCAAGACCAGCCACAGCTACAACTCCCGCTTTTTGAGCCAAAGTCGGTTTAAATTTTTGTACAATTTTTTCCATGGTATTTTCCCCAAGAAAGTTTGATTAAATTGCCTTTCTGGCTGCCTTAATAATATGGACAACCGCAAAGACTGTTAGAAAAGCCACTCCAATGGCATTGCCCTGAGCAATTGATATTTCAGGGAGTATCTGAAATTTGACTATCAATTCGGTGTGCTCAATGCAATTTAGTCCTTGACCAAATTCATTTAGTGAGTCGCAGACATACGCCATATTTGTTAACCCCCACAACGTGTTACATGAGAGGCGATATTATTTTTGTGCATTAAATTGAAGCATTTGGGACATTCGCGGATGTCGCTTCCAAACAGCACGAATTTGATGTTCATACTTATGCCTTCAGTGGAAGAATCACGTTGGTAAGCACTTGCTTAGTGGTACGACCTGTAGACACTAGGTCAAGTTCAAAAGTCGCTTCAAATGGGAATTTACGACCATTTAACTGGACTAAATTGCGTGAATCTTGCCATTTAAATTCGGCAGCACCCTGCCCAACCGCATTGCCTTGAGAGGTGTCCATAGGGATAAGAGCAAACAGCGTGACATAGTCATAATGACGACCGTCATCTGCTTTCCAATCTGTCGCTTTAGCACCAACGATAGTTACTTTCATTTGTTGTGACATTTTTTACATCCTCATTGCAGTGACTAATACATGGTCTAACCGTTTGGGATAAGCCAACGGGTCAGAACACGAAATAATGTTGATAAGTTCTTCAGGTTCAAAGACTTTCTTGAATACGTTGATATATTTGCCGTATTGTTTTTTGATAATTTCTAAAGCAGCGTGTGCATTGATTGAAGCTGCCTTTTTCATGGTTTCGATACGTTCAGGCTGTATATCTTCTGAGAGCATCTGGAAGCATGGATATGCAGCAATAAAATATTCAGACGGTGACAAAAGCATGGTGAACGGCAAAATTCGGTCACGTGACTTAAATTCAACTTCGGCACGTTGCCAGTTATCGTCTGGATCGCCCTCTGCCCGACCCTTTTCGTACAGACGTAAATACATGCCAGATTCACGTGAGCCAATGTTGAGAGTACGCCCCCGACCGTTTGGACGTTTCCAGTTGCCTTTATGCTCTACGTTTGGTGGACGGTTGCCGTTTTGGAATCCACCCATGCCATCCATCATGTTGCCCCAATCGACGTTGATACGTTTTCCGTCAAAGTCATCATGAGCAATGTCTACACGGGTTAATTTTCCGCGAGTTGCAACCGTTGTCAGGAATGTATAAAGACGTTGTTCCCAACCCTCTTTGGCCATTGAGCAGCCACGACCCGAAAGCATGACTAGGTATGTGTTTCGTTGACCACCAACGCAGACAAATCCACACTTATCGCCAATTTCAAACGAGCTTTGGTACATGTTTTTCTTGCCTTTATCGGCAAGTGTTAGCTGTAATCCGAAGATGTGCTCTATATGTTTTTCGATTTCTAGAGCGATTGCGAAATTTAATTCTGTTTCATTAATGCTTTGATCATCATTAAGCGCATTTACAAACTTGTGGTTTAAAGTGCCGCAACTATCAGTGAAATTTACCCAGTCAATGACTGCAATTTGATTGTCAGCAGGTAAACGGCATTGAACTTGTTTAGCCCCGCGTGAAGTCATGACCATGTGTAGATGTGGGACTGCGAATGGACGTTCAAAAGGCAAAGGCAAATCGGCATCTTTCAAATGGGAGTGAATGGATTCAAATTCCTGTACCCCCATCTTATTAATGGGGGTCTCTAAAAATCCCATTCCCCACGTACAACTCTGTGGTATTGATTGTTTTTTGTTCAACATTATTCAATTCCCATATCACGCATGATGTCGTTTTCTTGTTTTAGT
>NZ_JAHUTF010000022.1:0-5593 GCF_019209785.1 Acinetobacter sp. CWB-G5
GCATAAAAAAATCCCCCTATCTCATTTGAGTTAGGGGGATTTGAATTAATGAGCTGGCGATGACTTACTCTCACATGGATAACTCCACACTACCATCAGCGCTAAGAGGTTTCACTTCTGAGTTCGGGAAGGGATCAGGTGGTTCACTCTTGCTATTGTCGCCAGCACAACTGTTTATGACTATTCGTTGGGTCTTATTTACACATTGTGTATGCCTAACTTTCATCAAATGAGTTATTAACAGGTATATTTGAGTTTCTTGCGACAATCTAAAGCAGTGCTTTGTCTTATCTCATTGAACATTGTACTTAGCTTTATAACTAAATCAAGTTGTTTGCAGTGATTTGAACCGCAACACCAACTGTTTGGGTGTTGTATAGTCAAGCCTCACGAGCAATTAGTATTGGTCAGCTTCACATATCACTATGCTTCCACATCCAACCTATCAACGTCGTAGTCTTCAACGGCTCTTTAGAGGACATAAAGTCCTAGGGAAATCTTATCTTGAGGTAGGCTTCCCGCTTAGATGCTTTCAGCGGTTATCCCTTCCGAACATAGCTACCCGGCGATGCGACTGGCGTCACAACCGGTACACCAGAGGTTCGTCCACTCTGGTCCTCTCGTACTAGGAGCAGATCCTCTCAAATTTCCAACGCCCACGGTAGATAGGGACCGAACTGTCTCACGACGTTCTAAACCCAGCTCGCGTACCTCTTTAAATGGCGAACAGCCATACCCTTGGGACCTGCTTCAGCCCCAGGATGAGATGAGCCGACATCGAGGTGCCAAACACCGCCGTCGATATGAACTCTTGGGCGGTATCAGCCTGTTATCCCCAGAGTACCTTTTATCCGTTGAGCGATGGCCCTTCCATACAGAACCACCGGATCACTAAGACCTACTTTCGTACCTGCTCGACTTGTGGGTCTCGCAGTTAAGCGCGCTTTTGCCTTTATACTCTACGCGTGATTTCCGACCACGCTGAGCGCACCTTCGTACTCCTCCGTTACTCTTTAGGAGGAGACCGCCCCAGTCAAACTACCCACCAGACATGGTCCTCGTCCCGGATAACGGGACAGAGTTAGAACCTCAATATTACCAGGGTGGTATTTCAAGATTGGCTCCACCGAAACTAGCGTCTCGGTTTCAAAGCCTCCCACCTATCCTACACAAGTAAGATCAAAGTTCAATGTCAAGCTGCAGTAAAGGTTCACGGGGTCTTTCCGTCTAGCCGCGGGTACACCGCATCTTCACGGCGAATTCGATTTCACTGAGTCTCTGCTGGAGACAGCGCCCCCATCATTATGCCATTCGTGCAGGTCGGAACTTACCCGACAAGGAATTTCGCTACCTTAGGACCGTTATAGTTACGGCCGCCGTTTACTGGGGCTTCGATCAAGAGCTTCGCTTACGCTAACCCCATCAATTAACCTTCCAGCACCGGGCAGGCATCACACCCTATACGTCCACTTTCGTGTTTGCAGAGTGCTATGTTTTTAATAAACAGTTGCAGGGGCCTGGTTTCTGTGGCTGCCAATAGCTCAAGGAGTAAATCCTATCACCGTCGGCAGCGTACCTTCTCCCGAAGTTACGGTACCATTTTGCCTAGTTCCTTCAGCAGAGTTCTCTCAAGCGCTTTGGTCTACTCGACCTGACCACCTGTGTCGGTTTCGGGTACGATTCCTATGTAACTGAAGCTTAGAGACTTTTCCTGGAAGCATGGTATCAGCCACTTCACTGTACAAGTACAGCTTGCTATCAGTTCTCAGCATAGAGCACCCCGGATTTGCCTAAGATACATGCCTACAACCTTCCACCTGGACAACCAACGCCAGGCTGACTTAACCTTCTCCGTCCTCTCATCGCATTACATAGAAGTATTGGAATATTAACCAATTTCCCATCGACTACGCCTCTCGGCCTCGCCTTAGGGGTCGACTCACCCAGCCCCGATTAACGTTGGACTGGAACCCTTGGTCTTTCAGCGTGCGAGTTTTTCACTCGCATTGTCGTTACTCACGTCAGCATTCGCACTTCTGATACCTCCAGCATACTTCTCAATACACCTTCATCGGCTTACAGAACGCTCCCCTACCACTTGCAATAAATTGCAAATCCGCAGCTTCGGCATATAGTTTTAGCCCCGTTACATCTTCCGCGCAGGCCGACTCGACTAGTGAGCTATTACGCTTTCTTTAAAGGGTGGCTGCTTCTAAGCCAACCTCCTAGCTGTCTATGCCTTCCCACATCGTTTCCCACTTAACTATAATTTTGGGGCCTTAGCTGGCGGTCTGGATTGTTTTCCTCTTGACTACGGACGTTAGCACCCGCAGTCTGTCTCCCGGATAGTACTCATTGGTATTCGGAGTTTGCATCGGTTTGGTAAGTCGGGATGACCCCCTAGCCGAAACAGTGCTCTACCCCCAATGGTATTCGTCCGAGGCGCTACCTAAATAGCTTTCGGGGAGAACCAGCTATCACCGAGTTTGATTAGCCTTTCACCCCTATCCACAAGTCATCCCCTGGCTTTTCAACGACAGTGGGTTCGGTCCTCCAGTTAGTGTTACCCAACCTTCAACCTGCTCATGGATAGATCACCCGGTTTCGGGTCTACACCCAGCAACTAAACGCCCTATTAAGACTCGATTTCTCTACGGCTCCCCTATGCGGTTAACCTTGCTACTGAATGTAAGTCGCTGACCCATTATACAAAAGGTACGCAGTCACCGAACAAGTCGGCTCCCACTGCTTGTATGCATGCGGTTTCAGGATCTATTTCACTCCCCTCACAGGGGTTCTTTTCGCCTTTCCCTCACGGTACTGGTTCACTATCGGTCAGTCAGGAGTATTTAGCCTTGGAGGATGGTCCCCCCATATTCAGACAAGGTTTCACGTGCCCCGCCCTACTCGACATCATCATATAAGCCCTTTCGTGTACAGGACTATCACCCACTATGGTTGCACTTCCCAGAGCATTCCACTAGAACTTATATGACTTAATGGGCTTTTCCCCGTTCGCTCGCCGCTACTGAGGGAATCTCAATTGATTTCTTTTCCTAAGGGTACTGAGATGTTTCACTTCCCCTCGTTCGCCTCGTATGACTATGTATTCATCATACGATACCTGCCTTATGACAGGTGGGTTTCCCCATTCAGAAATCTCCGGATCACAGGATATTTGCCGCCTCCCCGGAGCTTATCGCAGGCTATTACGTCTTTCATCGCCTCTGACTGCCAAGGCATCCACCACATGCACTTAATTACTTGACTATACAACCCCAAACAGTCGTAGTACCTACAAGTAGTACTAGGACAGATCGATTGCTCGATCATACAGTTTGTTGTTCTGTGTACTTAAACACTGTACAGCTTCAATTCAATTCACATACCAAAACGCTTGATTCAGTTAATTTCGCTAGTAACTCATTTCTTTAATCTTCATCAATCAGTAATAAATCACTGTTAATGTCGATCTTAAAAACGAGTATGAACAAATTATTTCAACTCAAATATATTCTGTTAATGATTTTTCCAGCCTTCGTCAGGTCAGGAAACTGTGATAAATCACAGAAGTTAATAAGCTTTAACTTACTAAGTTCTATAATCTATGGTGGAGACTAGGAGAGTCGAACTCCTGACCTCCTGCGTGCAAAGCAGGCGCTCTACCAACTAAGCTAAGTCCCCAGCTTATCAATAAGTCAATGTCTCTGTTTTTCTGTATTCAGCATTTAACAATGCTTGTTAGTCAGATTTGGTGGGTCTGACAAGACTTGAACTTGTGACCCCACGCTTATCAAGCGTGTGCTCTAACCAACTGAGCTACAGACCCTCAGATACATCGTCATGAAGAACAACTTGTTGTGGATTCTTACCAATCGTCAATCTTTCGTTAAGGAGGTGATCCAGCCGCAGGTTCCCCTACGGCTACCTTGTTACGACTTCACCCCAGTCATCGGCCACACCGTGGTAAGCGTCCTCCTTGCGGTTAGACTACCTACTTCTGGTGCAACAAATTCCCATGGTGTGACGGGCGGTGTGTACAAGGCCCGGGAACGTATTCACCGCGGCATTCTGATCCGCGATTACTAGCGATTCCGACTTCATGGAGTCGAGTTGCAGACTCCAATCCGGACTACGATCGGCTTTTTGAGATTAGCATCCTATCGCTAGGTAGCAACCCTTTGTACCGACCATTGTAGCACGTGTGTAGCCCTGGTCGTAAGGGCCATGATGACTTGACGTCGTCCCCGCCTTCCTCCAGTTTGTCACTGGCAGTATCCTTAAAGTTCCCGGCTTAACCCGCTGGCAAATAAGGAAAAGGGTTGCGCTCGTTGCGGGACTTAACCCAACATCTCACGACACGAGCTGACGACAGCCATGCAGCACCTGTATGTAAGTTCCCGAAGGCACCAATCCATCTCTGGAAAGTTCTTACTATGTCAAGACCAGGTAAGGTTCTTCGCGTTGCATCGAATTAAACCACATGCTCCACCGCTTGTGCGGGCCCCCGTCAATTCATTTGAGTTTTAGTCTTGCGACCGTACTCCCCAGGCGGTCTACTTATCGCGTTAGCTGCGCCACTAAAGCCTCAAAGGCCCCAACGGCTAGTAGACATCGTTTACGGCATGGACTACCAGGGTATCTAATCCTGTTTGCTCCCCATGCTTTCGTACCTCAGCGTCAGTATTAGGCCAGATGGCTGCCTTCGCCATCGGTATTCCTCCAGATCTCTACGCATTTCACCGCTACACCTGGAATTCTACCATCCTCTCCCATACTCTAGCTCCCCAGTATCGAATGCAATTCCTAAGTTAAGCTCAGGGATTTCACATCCGACTTAAAAAGCCGCCTACGCACGCTTTACGCCCAGTAAATCCGATTAACGCTCGCACCCTCTGTATTACCGCGGCTGCTGGCACAGAGTTAGCCGGTGCTTATTCTGCGAGTAACGTCCACTATCCTAGAGTATTAATCCAAGTAGCCTCCTCCTCGCTTAAAGTGCTTTACAACCAAAAGGCCTTCTTCACACACGCGGCATGGCTGGATCAGGCTTTCGCCCATTGTCCAATATTCCCCACTGCTGCCTCCCGTAGGAGTCTGGGCCGTGTCTCAGTCCCAGTGTGGCGGATCATCCTCTCAGACCCGCTACAGATCGTCGCCTTGGTAGGCCTTTACCCCACCAACTAGCTAATCTGACTTAGGCTCATCTATTAGCGCAAGGTCCGAAGATCCCCTGCTTTCCCCCGTAGGGCGTATGCGGTATTAGCATTCCTTTCGGAATGTTGTCCCCCACTAATAGGCAGATTCCTAAGCATTACTCACCCGTCCGCCGCTAGGTCAGGTAGCAAGCTACCCTTCCCCGCTCGACTTGCATGTGTTAAGCCTGCCGCCAGCGTTCAATCTGAGCCATGATCAAACTCTTCAGTTAAAATCATTAGTAGCTTATGGCTACAAATCTTGGCTCATCAATTTTCTGACAAATATTTCTCAAATAAACTTCGAGTAATTCTTACCATCAATCAATGAAATATTTTCGATCGATCAATCAGTAAAAATCCACACAAGTTGTTCTTCATAATCTCTTAATGATCTT
>NZ_JAHUTF010000023.1:0-5290 GCF_019209785.1 Acinetobacter sp. CWB-G5
GAACGCCATTTGCAACATTACTCGATGGAAAACGTATTTGGGCTGAAAAGAATTTAGCTCAAATTTAACCTGACAGTCTTAAGCAAATATCGGTAACTGTCAGATTAGGTTTGAACTAGTACATATTAAGCCATTTCTGCTAACTGCTTTTTTAGCTTATCAATTCTAGTAGCTAAACTTTCTGTACAACTTTTATGCTTTTCATAAAGGGGATTACTTTTATTGTACCAACCATCGAGTATATCTTTAGCTTCGTGGTATTCGCTTTCTAGTTCAAAGATTCTGCTTTGTAGTGCAACCTTCTTATCCCACTTTGCTAATAATTGGGCTTCAATTTCCTCAAGGGTCATTTTTCTGTTTTGACTATTTTTAGCTGATTGATAAGCCTGCTGTTGTTCTATAGCATCGATATTTGCATAGATTCGTCGATTACCGCTCATTTCTTCACAACCTTTACAGAAAGATTTTACTGCAATCAGAATAAACGATTGTTTAAAGAATGAGTAGCGACAAAGTCTGTACCATTTAATATGTCGTTTATTCTTTGTGTTGGGATCTTCTTACAATCAAAAGTGCCTCATTTGGAATCTCAACTTTAACTTTTATTTTAACTTCACTTCCATTTTGGTTGTTGGTTTTAGTTGTATATTGAATTAAAGCATTCTTTCCGACACCTTTTAAAATTATCTCACCACCTTTTATCTCAACATATCCCCCCTTTTTCTTCCCAATTTTTGACTCTGGAAAGAAATCTTTAAATCCATCTTTGATATAAATTAAACTGTTCTTTTCATCTTCTCGTACAGAACCTAGTGCCGTATTAATAAAAATATTTTTCGATTTTTCAGAGTAAAAGACATACACAGAACTAGGAACAAGTAGAATATAAAGCAACATCATTGAAAGCCTGATATTCTTATTTTTATTCTCATCTTCTTTTAATCCCGCATTATTAGCCTTTAAATTCTCAACAAATTTATCAATAAATATTTTTAAAATAATACTTAAAAAAAGCATTATCAATAAGTTTATTGATTTCCCACTGTAAAAAACAAAAATGAAAGTAAAACCCAAAGTGTAAAATAAAAATTTTATAAAAATCTTACTTAAACCATTTAAGAAGTAATTAATATTTGGTTTAAAAAAGATTAGATCTATCAAGCCTTTGGATAGACTTCCTCGTAATGAAAATAAAACTTTGAAAAAACCCCATACAACCTTCAGAAAGAATAATAAAACACTTCCAAGCGCATAGTGTGAACCTAAAAATAATGCATAGACGAATAAAAATTTTATTGTAATTAAGAAAAATAAAAAACCATCCCCTAATGATAAATCCGTAGGAAAGTAATCAATATACCAAAAATACAAAAGGATAAAACATATACCAACACCTATAGTAAATTTAGCAATAAACCCACTGTTATCAACAATAAGTTTTATTTTCTGCAATAAAAAAACAGTGAAATTCACATACCCCTCATTTTATATTTTCATTAACAGAAAATAACTTTCTTAAATTTAATATCTAATATAATGTAAAAGTATTTTTACAGTATTTACATAAGTTTAATTACAGGATCAGTTAGTCCTTAATTCCTAAAGAAAGATTTAATAAATCTCCAAAGCTTCAATAACCAGTTATCTCGATCTGGTAAATAATTAACTTCCTGCTTATTCTTACTAGCAATATAATTTTGTTTATCAAACCTATCTTTTGTTTGGACGTTAGTAATTTGCCTTTGTGTAAATCTATTAGCCCAAATAACTCGATTATTCGTAATGAAATAATGTGATTTACAACGATAATTCCAGTTCCCTATAGATGGTCTAAGTGAAACCCTATTCATATCTTTTTTTAGTTGCCAGTCAACTGGTGAGAGAGGTGTAACCACCTCCTCACCACACCCACAACAACATTTATGAATAGCAGTTTGATAAACCTCACTGATATACAGCTTACCCTCTTCAATAGTTTCGGGAATAAACTCTACATACACTGGTGTAATATTTTTAACTGCCATTTACTATTCCTCAGGGCAATCATCACGTGTCAATGATTGGAAAGGAATTACCAGATTCAAATTATGGGCATTCAATTGATCTAGATAGAATCCCATAAACTGTTTCCATCGCATTACAGCTAAGGCCGCATTTAAAGCATTAAGATCAGCAACTTGTATATTACTTCGGTATATAGCATCTTCATCATCGTCTTCTAAATTTAGTCGTGATGACAGATGACTATTCAAAGTATCAGTCGCAAGAGTAACCCGACAAGTACCTCGTAATTGTGGATCACCGCCCACACCATTAGCTATCTCAACCCCCATCCCCACATCAATAAACGGAATGCCTTTTTTAATAAGATGGTCTGTAATAACTCGACGAGCTATTCCCTTATCTACAGCAACAAAAACAAAAGTACATTCATTCAATTCATGCACATTTTGCTCATCTAAGAAGTAATCATGAGTAAAAATACCCTCTCTCATCGCTGAATATATCTCACGAAAATATTCAACTTTCTTTGGAAAAGCTTGAAGTTGCTCTAATGATGCCGCTCCAGGGGCTCTAAACGCATTATGTGGTTCAAAGCTATCAGCATCAAATAAGTGAATCTCTTGAACTGGAGTTTTAGCCAGCAAGTCCAAGATAAAACTTCCTGTCCCCCCAACACCAACAATCCCTATACGAGAATCTTCCAGCTTCTGAGTGATAGCTGTAATCCCTACACGAGATGATGCTGTATCCGGATAACAAAATACTGAACGTTCATCACGTTGACCATGTACTACAGCAGTACGACCATCAGCATTTGCATCAACAACACGAGCTTGGCTAACGAACAACGTGTGATAATGAACTACCTTGTCATAAAAATTAGTAAAAGATTGACCATTTGGCTTATTTGATAAGTAATAATCCACATTAAAATCATCAAATAGAATTATTTTTCTCTCACTATTTACAACCTCAAACATTTCCTTACCAGTTGCATCATGGGGATATTCTCCCTTGAAATACATGGTATGGTCTTGAGGCTGTGTTTCAATTTCCCCATTTTCAACAAATGGACAAACTAAAGTAGCTAATTTTACTTCACATGACTGATTGAGGTAAGGAATAGAGTGCACCAGCAAATGCTGGCGCTGGATATCAATTTCAAAACCGTCTTCAATCAATCGCTGTACTGATGGATTAAGAACGGTTTGTTTTATTGACATCGAATTTCATCCCATTTCGAATAGCTACTGACTGCCCTGCAACCAAAGTTCCATCAGGTGTTTGTGGTCCAACATACGCGACTGTATATACAATATTTGGATCAACTTGACCTGGGAAAGCCAGCTCTAGAACTTCTTCATAACTAATTCGCTCACCATAAACTTTTTTAGGACGAGCATTGACGATAATGTTGACGAACTTGTCTTGATTACCTTTGCCATTTTCTGAATGTTGTGACATTGTGTCATTCCTTCATTATTTGTTGGCAAGGTCCTTTTATTACGGTTATAATTATCTTCGCCAAAAGAAAACCGTTTAGACCTTGTAATTTAATTTTTAATTAGATTGCTCTAACTAGACACTAAAGCCTCGATGTATCTTCATTGGGGCTTTTTTAATGCTCAAATAAATTAACTCATGAGATGGTACCTCCTTTACTTACAAAATTTTCAATTCACTCTTTCAACAATTGACAACTGTTAAAGAACAATTCTTGATCACCACCCATGATCACATAATCATTTTGATCATGTCAAGTAGTAGTTTTGATTATTTCGTGAGATAATAATGATCGTATATGATTACTTAGTAATGACAGAGGTTTTATACAATGGAAGAAAAGAAAATTAATAAAAACTTGGAAGAAAGACTAAGATTTATAGAATTAACTTTAAGATTCAAAGGCTGGTGCTCTAGATCAGACCTAACAAGAAAATTTGATATATCATTACCAGCCGCAACTCGGGATTTCAGAGAGTATAAAGATTTATGCCCAAACAATTTGAGTTTTAATGAAGTTGAAAAGCATTATGAAATTAATTTGCTTGAGTTCGTTCCTCATTTCCCAATCAATTTTAAAACAGCAGTAGGCTTCATAAGAAATAGTACTAATTCAAAGACTATTGGGTTAAGTGAATTCGACTCTATCCAATCACCTCCAAGACTTTCTGAGCCTGATTTAGATGTTCTGTTAAAAATAACTAGAGCAATTTTGGGTAACACAATTATAGAGACTGAATATTTTTCAGTAGATAATGGTTTCTCCAAAAAAAAACTTGCGCCACATTCTTTAATCGATAATGGATTAAGATGGCATGTAAGAGCATATGATTATGAAAAATGTAGATTTGCTGACTTCGTTTTAACACGATTTAAGAATGTGCAAGAAACCAAAATAAAAGTAGAAAAAAATGAATCTAGGTCGCAGGATAGTCAGTGGAATCGACTTGTTAGATTAGAACTCGTTCCTCACCCTAACCCTAAAAATGTTCAGTGCCCTGAAACATTAATGTATGACTATAATATGGAAGATGGTGTAAAAGTAGTAGAAGTAAGAGCTGCTGTAGCTGGCTATTGGTTACGTCTATGGAATATCGACTGCTCAACTGATCACAGCCTAATTGGAAAAGAATTTCATCTTTGGTTAAGAAATTCTGTAGCTTTATATGATGTTAATAGTGTTTTTCTTGCTCCTGGCTATAAGAACTAATGAATTATACAAAGTAAGTTCAGCTAATAAAAATAGTTATAAATAAAAGTTACTTTTCGAAAATGACAGAGGATGTGTCGCAAAACTAGAAAAATGACAACTTATGTGTCGCAAATCAATGTCATCATGCGTCGCAAAAACATCTAAGTTATTGATATTAATAAACTAGAAATGACAAACAATGTGTCGCATGACGGTCACGCGACACATATGTTGTCATAGAAAAAGGCTGCTATTTGCAGCCTTTTTTTATTAGAAACAAATTATCGTAATTCTTTGATCATAGTATTACCTTGTTGATCTAAAGACGTATATTGAATTCGAGCATAATCAACCAAATCTTTAGGATAGTAAGGTTTATCTCGATAGCTACTATCATCTATTCTTGATATAACAGTAACCGCTGCTGCTTCCCATGACCAATACCCATAATAGCTAACTCCAGATCTTATGTGTACTAGTTCAAACCTAATCTGACAGTTACCGATATTTGCTTAAGACTGTCAGGTTAAATTTGAGCTAAATTCTTTTCAGCCCAAATACGTTTTCCATCGAGTAATGTTGCAAATGGCG
>NZ_JAHUTF010000024.1:1070-2825 GCF_019209785.1 Acinetobacter sp. CWB-G5
AGTTGGGCACTCTAACGAGACTGCCGGTGATAAACCGGAGGAAGGTGGGGATGACGTCAAATCATCATGCCCCTTATGACCTGGGCTACACACGTGCTACAATGGATGGTACAACGAGTCGCGAGACAGTGATGTTTAGCTAATCTCTTAAAACCATTCTCAGTTCGGATTGTAGGCTGCAACTCGCCTACATGAAGTCGGAATCGCTAGTAATCGCGGATCAGCACGCCGCGGTGAATACGTTCCCGGGCCTTGTACACACCGCCCGTCACACCACGGGAGTTGGGAGTACCCGAAGTAGGTTGCCTAACCGCAAGGAGGGCGCTTCCTAAGGTAAGACCGATGACTGGGGTGAAGTCGTAACAAGGTAGCCGTATCGGAAGGTGCGGCTGGATCACCTCCTTTCTAAGGAATATATACAAAGACGTGAGCATTCAACTTTATTCAGTTTTGAGGGGTTTAGTGATAAACCTAAGCAAGAATCAAATTCTTGATTGTGGGGCCTTAGCTCAGCTGGGAGAGCGCCTGCTTTGCACGCAGGAGGTCAGCGGTTCGATCCCGCTAGGCTCCATTGTCAGACAAGACGTTAAAATCACTTGAACATTGAAAACTAAATAACAATATCTAATAACGATAAATAAACCAAAAGCTGTGAATTTTAAAGAATTTACAAACTTATACTTGAAAAACGATGATTATAAATCATCATGGCAAAGTTAATAAGGGCGCACGGTGGATGCCTTGGCACTAAGAGCCGATGAAGGACGTGACTAACGACGATATTCTAGGGGGAGCAGTAAGTACGCATTGATCCCTAGGTCTCCGAATGGGGAAACCCAGCTGCTACTAGCAGTTATTCATGAGTGAATACATAGCTCATGTAAAGGTAACGCAGAGAACTGAAACATCTAAGTACCTGCAGGAAGAGAAAGTAAAAACGATTTCGTAAGTAGCGGCGAGCGAACGCGAAGAAGGGCAAACCAAGAAGCTTGCTTCTTGGGGTTGTAGGACTGCAACGTGGACTTAAGCATTATAGTCGAATAACCTGGGAAGGTTAATCAAAGAGGGTAATAATCCCGTAGACGAAATAGCGCTTATACCTAGCAGTATCCTGAGTAGGGCTGGACACGCGAAATCCAGTTTGAATCCGGGAGGACCATCTCCCAACCCTAAATACTCCTTAGTGACCGATAGTGAACCAGTACCGTGAGGGAAAGGTGAAAAGAACCCCGAGAGGGGAGTGAAATAGCACCTGAAACCGTGTGCCTACAAGAAGTTCGAGCCCGTTAATGGGTGAGAGCGTGCCTTTTGTAGAATGAACCGGCGAGTTACGTTATGATGCGAGGTTAAGTTGAAGAGACGGAGCCGTAGGGAAACCGAGTCTGAATAGGGCGACTTAGTATCATGATGTAGACCCGAAACCTAGTGACCTATCCATGAGCAGGGTGAAGGTGTGGTAAGACGCACTGGAGGCCCGAACCAGGACACGTTGAAAAGTGTTTGGATGACTTGTGGATAGCGGAGAAATTCCAAACGAACTGGGAGATAGCTGGTTCTCTCCGAAATAGCTTTAGGGCTAGCGTCGAAATGTAAGTGTATTGGAGGTAGAGCACTGTTTGGGTGAGGGGTCCGTCTAGGATTACCAATCTCAGATAAACTCCGAATGCTAATACACATGTTCGGCAGTCAGACTGCGAGTGCTAAGATCCGTAGTCGAAAGGGAAACAGCCCAGACCAACAGCTAAGGTCCCAAAA
>NZ_JAHUTF010000025.1:0-1665 GCF_019209785.1 Acinetobacter sp. CWB-G5
AATATCTTTAAATCTATAAAACCGATTATTAAAATAAAAACAAACTGTTTTATCTATTTTTAGATTTACTCTATGATTCTTCTATTAAATAATTTTACAGACTGCTTTGGAGAGCTTAACAATGTTAGATCAAAATACTTCAGCTCAATTAAAAACACTTCTTGAACGCCTAGAAGGTC
Organism: Acinetobacter sp. CWB-G5; assembly: GCF_019209785.1. Taxonomy (NCBI): domain Bacteria; kingdom Pseudomonadati; phylum Pseudomonadota; class Gammaproteobacteria; order Moraxellales; family Moraxellaceae; genus Acinetobacter; species Acinetobacter sp. CWB-G5. The sequence goes on from NZ_JAHUTF010000025.1 coordinate 180, forward strand.
CGATTGAATTGGTTGCGACTTTGAATGGTTCTGAGAAATCAGACAAAATCAAAGAATTGGTTGAAGAGGTTGCAGCACTGTCTCAACTGGTGACTGCACGTTTTGATGGTCAAAACTCACGTGCACCCAGCTTTGGTGTGGCAAAAGCCGGTGAAGAGCCGCGTGTGTTCTTTGCGGGTTTACCAATGGGACATGAGTTTACCTCTTTGATCTTGGCATTGTTACAAACCTCAGGTTATGCACCCAAAGTATCGGATGAAGTTTTGGCTTCAATCAAAGCTTTGGGCATCCAGTCTAACTTTGACGTATTTGTCTCTTTAAGCTGTCATAACTGCCCAGACGTGGTGCAAGCCTTAAACCTGATTGCCATTTACAATCCGGGTACGACAGCAACCATGATTGATGGTGCCTTCTTCCAAGACGAAGTTGAAGAACGCAAAATCATGGCTGTACCGATGGTGTTCCAAGACAACAACCATATTGGTCAAGGCCGTATGACCTTGGAAGAGATTGTTGCCAAACTAGATACCAATTCTGCTGCTAAAGAAGCTGAAAAACTCAATGCCAAAGATGCTTTTGATGTTTTAGTGATTGGTGGTGGCCCTGCAGGAAATACCTCTGCCATTTATGCTGCACGTAAAGGCATTAAAACAGGAATCGTGGCTGAACGTATGGGTGGTCAAGTCATGGATACCATGGACATTGAAAACTATACCTCAATTCAAAAGACCCAAGGGCCGAAGTTTGCTGCTGAAATGGAAGCACATGTACGTGAGTACGGTGTGGACATCATGAACTTACAACGTGTTTCTAACATCAAAGGTGCGGATGAGACCGCGAATGGATTGGTTGAAGTCACTTTAGAAAATGGTGCGAAGCTTGAATCTAAAACAGTTATTCTTTCTACAGGTGCGCGTTGGAGAGAAATGAATGTGCCGGGCGAAGCAGAATACCGTACTCGTGGTGTTGCTTACTGTCCACACTGTGATGGTCCATTGTTTAAAGGCAAACGTGTTGCCGTGATTGGTGGAGGGAACTCAGGTGTCGAAGCTGCGATTGATCTTGCTGGGATTGTAGAACATGTGACCTTAGTTGAGTTTGATACCAAACTACGTGCTGACCAAGTGTTGCAAGATAAATTGCATAGTTTGCCTAATACGACAGTGATCCTGAATGCACTCTCGACTGAAGTTGTGGGTGATGGTTCACAAGTGACAGCATTGAAATATAAAGATCGTGCAACTGATGTAGAACATACGGTTGAGCTTGCAGGAATCTTTGTGCAAATTGGTTTATTACCAAACACCGATTTCCTCAAAGAAACAGCGGTTGAGCTTTCAAACCGTGGTGAGATTGTGATTAACGATCGCAATGAAACCAATGTCAAAGGTGTATTTGCCGCAGGTGACTGTACGACTGTGCCATACAAGCAAATCATCATTGCCACAGGTGAAGGCGCGAAAGCATCTCTGTCTGCTTTTGATTA
>NZ_JAHUTF010000027.1:0-1195 GCF_019209785.1 Acinetobacter sp. CWB-G5
TGTATTAGTTCCGACTTAATCTGACACAGAGCTTGAAAAAGAAGAAGTTACCGATTTTGATTAAAGGTGTCGAATCTCAATCAATAAAGGTAACTTCTCATGTTGCATACTAACAATCAAATCATCAAACACAAAGTCGGTCTGCTGAATTTAGCAGAAGAACTCCAGAACGTATCCAAAGCTTGTAAAGTCATGGGAGTATCTAGAGATACCTTCTATCGTTATCAAGAGCTTGCCAGTACAGGCAATATGGATGCGCTCATCAACCAGAGTCGCAGAACTCCAAATTTAAAAAACCGAGTGGATGAGCAAACTGAACAAGCTGTTGTTGATTTTGCAATCCAATATCCAGCTTATGGTCAGCATCGAACCAGTAATGAGCTACGTCAGATTGGCATCTTTGTATCTGGCAGCGGTGTGCGCTCTATCTGGCTTAGACACAATCTTGAGAACTTCAAAAAGCGATTGAAGGCACTTGAAATGAAAGTTGCTCAAGAAGGCATTCAATTGAATGATCAGCAGATTGCTGCATTAGAACGTAAACATGAAGATGATGTTGCTTGTGGTGAAATCGAAACACATCATCCAGGATATCTTGGAGCGCAAGATACTTTTTATGTCGGAAATCTAAAAGGTGTTGGTCGTATTTATCAGCAAACTTTTATTGATACGTATAGCCAAGTGGTTCACTGCAAGCTGTACACAACCAAGACACCAATCACAGCCGCAGATTTATTGAATGACCGCGTGTTACCATTCTATGAATCACAAAGATTGCCAATGCTTCGTATTTTGACCGACAGAGGCACCGAATATTGCGGTAAAGTTGAACATCACGATTATGAGCTTTATTTGGCTCTGAATGATATTGATCACACGAAAACTAAAGCGGCTTCCCCACAAACGAATGGGATCTGTGAGCGTTTCCATAAGACGGTCTTGCAGGAATTTTATCAAATAACCTTTAGGAAGAAGCTATATAGCACATTAGAGGAATTACAAGCTGATCTAGACGTTTGGCTGAAATTTTATAATACTGATAGAACCCATCAGGGTAAGGTGTGCAATGGCAGAACGCCATTTGCAACATTACTCGATGGAAAACGTATTTGGGCTGAAAAGAATTTAGCTCAAATTTAACCTGACAGTCTTAAGCAAATATCGGTAACTGTCAGATTAGGTTTGAACTAGTACA
>NZ_JAHUTF010000003.1:0-418352 GCF_019209785.1 Acinetobacter sp. CWB-G5
TTGTTTCTCAACAAGTTTTAATCAACATCACCGCCGATGGATGTGCATTCTACAGCATTTCCAAACCAACACAACCCCCTTTACTCAATTATTTATAAAAAAACTCCCACTTGTTTATTTATTCAGCAAAATGATGCTTTTTTCTTATTTTTTGAGTGAAAAGGGAACAATTTCTCCAATTTCATTTCGATTTTTTTCTTGCGATTTTTTTTCTTGCCACTTTAATGCACGACAATCCACATATTCACAATAACCACTTTCGCCCTGTTCCTCATAATTATCCAGTTTGAGTTGATATTTAAAGCTACCTACATAACCCGCAGCTAAACCAAATTTAAAATCACCACGACTTTGAGCATAAATATGAATGTTATGTCCATGCTCATCTTGATAATGCCATTCAAACTCTCGCGGCAAATACATTTTTTGCCCATTGGGGGTTTTCACAGCAGGATAAACACGATGAACTTGAAAGCACACCATCCGATCAAACATAAGGGTTTGTTGTTTTTGCAAATCACGTATGTAGATACGTGACTGCACAATTCGATTAAACGAATCTCGAATTTGTTCTAATAATAGCTGACGCTGATCCAGCAGATTAATGACTTGATAGGTGAAAAAGGCTAAGGGTAAATAACTAAAGTCGATACTGCGCGCGTATTCAAAAGCTCCCAACTGATCAATAGCATAGCGCTGTTCTTTATATTTAACTTCTCCCTGACATCGACACAATACAGACCAATGCTCGGCAAGACCAAAACGCAATTTGGTGAAATGTGAGATCAGCGGTGTTGTTGTTATTTCAATCTCAAAACTCAATTCTGTGTCTTTTCTTTGAATTTGAAATTTTGGGAACGCTCCCATGAGCTGTTCTTTATTGGCAAATTTAAATGTTTTTTCTTGAAATGAACATTCCGCAGAAATTGAATAGCGGTTCAGTTGCCCTGCCATATGTGGACTACTGCTGGCCAATACGGTCGCGGTATCTAAGGGTGTAGTTCTGATTGCACTGTTATTCCGAAACATGGGCGTATTGGGCTGACCAATCATGCTCAAAAAATTTAAATAATGTAATGGTGCTGGAAGATTGGGAATGGTTAAAGCTTGATGAATAATTTTATATTTTTTATTGGGTGGGTGATAAGCAGGAAGTGACCGTGAAGGAGTCTGATTAAGTTGTTTAGACTGATCGAGAAAATCTTGAAACAACCACATATCATACTCCTTCTACATATCATTAACTCATGATGGGCTGTGCTGACGTCGTGCTAAAAACGTAGTAACAAATCCAGATAATGCATAAATCAAGGAAATGACTAAAATACCGACAGGAATATTGTAAGTCATTGCAGCAAAAATAAAGACCGCGATAGGAAGGACAAAAAATGGAACGCGCTTACGATCTACCGTTTTAAATGAATAATATTTAATATTCGAAATCATGAGAAGCCCCACAGACACAATCACTGCTGCACTAATGGCTTGAATACCCCGCTCACGAATATCAAAAATTTCTGGGAAGTCGAGTCCAACCCAAACCAATGAAATAATAATAATGGCAGCAAGAGGACTAGCTACACCAATAAAGTAACGCTTATCGACCACACCGATTTGCACATTAAAACGTGCTAAACGGAACGCAGCACAGGCGGTGTAGACAAAACAACACGCCAAACCAATACGACCGAGCGAATCCAAACTCCAGCTATACATCAAAATAGCGGGTGCAACGCCGAACGCCAATAGATCAGATAAAGAATCATACTGCTCACCAAAAGCACTCTGCGCACCAATGGCTCGTGCAACGCGGCCGTCCAAGCCATCCAACAACGCTGCCAAGAAAATGGCATAAATCGCTTGCTGGAAATTACCATTCATACTGGCAATGATGGAATAAAAACCTGACAACAACGCTGCCGTTGTAATCAGGTTCGGCCACAAATAAATACCTCGACGTTTTACTTTTTGACCTTCCTGTGTGTGCTCTTCCTCTTCTACCTCGAAAGTAATCCCATCAAAAGTAGGCGTACTGCGGGGTGAAGATTCGCTTTCAGGTTTATTTATATTTGTCATTCTCTGTCGATCCTAATGTAGCCTTTTCTCTTACTAGTCTATCTTTATTCGCCAACTAACCAACGAACAGCAGCATGACCACCATTTTCACTCATACGCAAATGTGGGAATAACCATTGTAGCGCCTCATCTGCGTCTTCAGAAAACTTCCAAGGTGGGTTAATCACCAACAGACCACAACCGTTTAAGCCCACTGGAGTGTCATCTGGCCAAACACATACTTCACAGATCAACTGACGGCGAATACCGGTTTTGATCATTTTCTTTTCAAAACGGTCAATCATGGCGCGATCTTTGATTGGATACCAAATTGCAAACACACCCGTTGGCCATTTTTTATATGCAGTCGCTATGAGATCAACCAGTTGAGGGAAATCTTTACGCTCCACTTCGTAAGGTGGATCAATCATCACTAATCCGCGTTTTTCTTTGGGTGGAATAACGCCAAATAGCCCTTCATACGCATCGCGCTCATGTAAGCCCGCGCGTTTATCACGAACGTTGTAATACAACTGTTGAAATACATCACGTTGCATTTCAAAAATGGTGGCTTTATCGATTTCGCGCATGCCTTCCAATGCAAACCACGGCGAACCTGGATAAGCGCCTTTACCTGAACCTTCACGCATTTTTTCAACAATTTTTAAATACTGCTGAACACCTTCAGGTGCATTACGCTTAATCGAGTCATCAAGTTTTACTAAACGGTGAATACCATTTAAGAACTCACCCGACTTTTGCGCTTCTGAAGTCGATAAATCATATTTACCAGCACCGCCATGCGTATCAATATAACGATACGGTTTATCTTTTTGATTGAGGCGAGTCAAAATCTGAAGCAAAAGGACATGCTTCATGACATCTGCAAAGTTACCTGCATGGAAGTGGTGACGGTAATTCATGTTTCTATCATTCCTAAAATCAATGAGTATTTTAGCATGAAAAATAGTTTCGTTCAGATTGCTTTCATACACTAGAATAACCGTGGCTTTTCTTTGTCTTTTTTAGGTTAATGTAATGGAAGCAGTTCTTCTCCCAAAGTCTTGGAATGTTGATCAAATCCTAGATGATTTAGATCAACATGGTTTTGCCATCATTGATGACGCATACCCTAATGACTATGTACATCAACTCATTGAAGAATGTACTTCGAACTTAAACCGCTTTCGTGAAGCCGCTATTCAAAACGGTGTTATCAGCAAAATCCGTAGTGATCACATTTTATGGCTCAATCCCGAGCTCGTTATTTCTCATCACCATGTTCAAGCCCTTTATAGTTTGGGACAGGAACTAAATCGTGCCTTTTATCTTGGTATTCGAGACGTCGAAGCACATTTTGCTTGCTATAACGCTGGCGAGTTTTATGCCCTACACCGTGATAATCCTCAAGGCAAAAATGGCCGCATGATTTCTACGGTTTATTATTTACACGAAGACTGGCAAGACGATTGGGGCGGTGAACTTCATCTGCAAGATAAAAATGACATTTGGCATGTGCTACAACCCCAACCGAATCGTATTGCGCTGTTTCAAAGTGACTTACTGCATGAGGTCTTAGAAGCTAAACATCAGCGTTTATCGATTACTGGATGGTTACGGAGTGACAGTACAATCCTATGATTCAAGCAAAAAGACTTTAAATTGTAAAAAGTATCCTCATATACTGAACATCAATTGATGAGGATGTAACCGATGCGTGCCAGCAGTCAACAAATTATTCAGCGTATTGGTGAAACAGATCAACTCTACCTACAAGGCAATAGCCCTGAATTAGCCCTTGAGCGCGCTGATTTGCGCTTACAGTTGGTCACACTGAGCCAACTGCGCCAAGAGCAAGTCCACTTTTTACAAGAAGCAGTAGTATTACTTGAGCAAGGTCGAATTGAGTTTGAGGAAATGCCTCTATCTTTGTACCTCAATTTGTCTTTGCACCTTGCTAAGGCTTATATGCTGTACTTTGAAATCACTAAAGAAGATCGCTTTGCACTGATTACACAGCAAATTCTAAAACCGCTGACCAGCTATGGTCAGGGCGATATTTACCTGTTTTTGGCCTATGCCTCGGTCAGTCGAAAAGAGTCAGCATTGGCACGACACTGGCTTGGCAAATATGCGAAAAGTACCGAGTTTGATTTCGTTTTACTGCGTGAACATGCCGCTTTTGTTGACCTTCATCAAGAAGATTGGTTTATCAAGCTGATGCAAAGTAAATTGCACTAAAATCTACAAATAAAAAAACGCCTGAAATCAGGCGTTTTTTTATGGATCAATTCCACTATGTAAATCACGATGGCATAGGATCAATTTAGGCAGTTTGAAGTTTATAAGCATCTAGATGCAGCTGTTGATTGAGCTCATCAACCATAATCGCCCAATCATCATCTTGAACCAAATGACTGATTAATAGCGCACGTTGTGCGGAATTCCAAAACGGTGCGTCGTGTAAAGATTGATGAGCAGGAAGTTGATGCGTACGAATATATAACTCGATGGCAGCCGCACTATTGGCGAGTCCCAGTTGCGAAAATAAAAGCTCTAAGGATGGTTTATGTTGACTGAGCATCTCGGCCTCCTTATCAATACTATTGTCAATTATTATTGAATTAACTTATATGTATTTTCTAAAAAAACCTAGCCATAAAACTAGGTTTGTTGTTTCAATTTGTGATTATAAATGACACGAACCTGAAAGCGTATGTTCTGTATGCAATTGTTCATTTAACAGGTCGACCACCATTGCCCATTCATCATCTTTTTTCCAATTACTGATAATGAAGTCATGCTGTGCTTTTGACTAAAAGGGTGCTTTATGCAATGGAACATCTGAAGTAAGTTGGTGTGTTTCAATAAACTGATCGATTGCTTCCGCACTCGCATCAAGCCCCAATTGTTCAAATAAAAGTTCTAAAGTCGGTTGTTGGTCAAACATCATTGTTCTCCTCAAGCCCTGATCATGCCCTTTTAGAATAAACCTTTGGGCACCTATGCTCAGTTGTATCTACATCACAGCATGTTATTTTTTGTTCAATAAACACCCCATATAAAAAAGCACCCCAAACGGAGTGCTTTTTCAAAACAGATCTTGAACAGATCAGTTTTTAATTATTTAAGCATGTCAGCAATTGCTGCGCGCTCTTCTTCAAGTTCTTGAAGAGTTTTGTCCATACGCTCACGGCTGAACGCATCGATTTCTAGGCCTTCAACACGTGTGTATTCGCCATTTTCGCAAGTTACAGGAACACCGTACATTACGCCTTCAGGAATACCATAAGAACCGTCAGAAGGAATACCCATCGTTACCCATTCGCCATTTGTGCCAAGAGCCCAATCGCGCATATGGTCGATAGCAGCGTTCGCAGCTGAAGCAGCTGAAGACAAACCACGCGCTTCGATAATCGCAGCACCACGTTTACCAACAGTTGGAAGGAATACATTCGCGTTCCAGTCAGCATCGTTGATTTTGTCTTTTAAGCTTTCGCCGTTTACAGTTGCAAAACGGTAGTCAGCATACATCGTTGGAGAGTGGTTACCCCAAACAGTCATGTTTTTGATGTCAGCTACAGCAACACCTGCTTTTTGAGCAATTTGAGTCAACGCACGGTTGTGGTCAAGACGTAACATTGCTGTGAAGTTTTTCGCTGGAAGATCTGGAGCAGATTTCATTGCGATGTAAGCATTTGTATTTGCAGGGTTACCTACAACAAGTACTTTAACGTCACGGCTAGCAACTTCGTTTAGTGCTTGACCTTGACCGATGAAGATTTCACCGTTCACTTTCAATAAGTCAGCACGTTCCATACCAGGACCACGTGGACGTGAACCAACCAATAACGCGTAGTCAGCATCTTTAAATGCAACTTTTGGATCATCAGTACCGATCATGCCAGCCAATAATGGGAAAGCACAGTCGTCTAATTCCATCATTACGCCTTTAAGCGCAGCTTGAGCTTTCTCAAAAGGAACTTCTAACAATTGCAGAATAACTGGTTGGTCTTTACCTAACATTTCGCCACTAGCGATACGGAATAATAGGCTATAACCGATTTGACCAGCAGCGCCAGTAACGGCAACGCGAACAGGTTGCTTCATGTACTTATCTCCATTTGAGGAACGTTATATGATTAAATAGCTGTTCTATCTAATCTTAATAATCATAAACGGCAAAGATTGTACTCCAATACTTTGGCAGATGCATGTAAAAGAGAATGAATTCCAACAAAAGTATGATAGGAAATATAAATTAATTTAGAGAAAGAGATTAGTAAGAACCCTTGATCGCAAAAGAATTTGGGCAGTTTTCTTGTATATTCTCTGCACAGCCTTTGTACTGACCATTGGGTTTATAACAGACCTTGACTTCGGTCAAAATATTGGTTTGGCGGTGAGTACGGCAGCTAAAACGTAACCCGCTTGCAGGCAGCCCGGGGTTCAAACGCTGAAACTGCCCTCGTAAGGTATTAAGTTGCGCGGTTTTATTTTCAGATGAAGTCAAATCTGCGGGAATTTTTAAACGTTCCGCATAATTAATCACGTTACGAAAATATTGACTGGCACTCATCGGCACACACCCCCCAATCTCTGCCCACAACTGGCGACGCGCATGTTCATCGGGCATGACTCTCGCCACCACTTTGGCCTGAAGTGGTGACAGCACTGCTGAGGAGTTGGTTTGGCACTCTCGTGTCGTAGTTTCAGGATACAAACCTGTGATATTGAGCGAATAGCCTTCCAAACATTTCCTTTTCTTTGAGCCTTGGTTATCGAACAAACACACGGCGGGTGTCATTTGAACTTCCATCACATAACCAAACACGGTCGGTGTTGCATGGGCTGATGTCGCAAAAAATCCCAGAGCAATGCCACTGCTGATCAACAGCAGAAGCTTTTGCGTTAAGACTGATTGGAATGACATCAAAACCATAAAATGCCTAGGCCTTTATTATTGACTTCTAAAAGGAATATTTTGCATGCGCTGGGTGATTGACTGTGGGCCCTGTCCAAGCAGAACACCATAATGTGTCGCATTACTCATGACATGCTTGACGTAATCACGAGTTTCAGTCAGAGGAATACTTTCTGTGTATTGGTCCGCCGCAATCGGCTGATTATCAGGCTGCCAACGGCGCGCACGATTTGGCCCTGCGTTATAACCTGCTGTGGCAAGTACAGGACTGTTGCTTAATTGGCTTTGAATCATGGACAAGTAGAATGTGCCATAACGAACATTGGTATTCATATCACTCAGTGCAGCAGGATTATAGGTTTCACCCATTTGTCTAGCGACCAGTTTTGCCGTATCCGGCATGATTTGCATCAAACCACCTGCTCCAACATGTGAGCGAGCATGGGTAACAAATCGGCTTTCTTGGCGCATTAACCCATACGCCCATGCAGGATCTATGCCTGCATTGCGACTATGGCTGACCACATAGCTTTGATGCGGCATGGCATAACGATAACTGTAGTTATGTTGCTTGACGGTTCGATCGGCTGCATAGATCGCGCGGTCATACCATCCCATTTCTGTGGCACGTTTGGCCGCAGCCAAAATTAAGCCATCATCTTGTTTTAAATAAGCTTGTCGAACAGCCCAATTCCATTCACGGTTGACATAATTGTCTGGCGCATTGACGTTGCGCAGTGCAAAAGCGCGGCTAAAGTGAATATCTTGACTCAAACGCTGCGCATCCGCATTGCTCGGTTGGGTATTGGCTGGAATCGTTTGATAACGTTGACCAATACGATCTTTTGCCAATAAGTTATGATAATCGTCACCTACTGACAATTTTTTGAAGATCTCGCGCGCCAGTGTTTTTGACTTTGCATCACCACGCTGTTCTGAAGCACGGGCTAACCAATATTGCCAGCGGTCTTCTTGTTTTTGCGTCACACTCATGCCATCAATGGCACGAATGACACTCTCCCATGCGCCGAAACGAATGGCTTGGCGTGCATAGATTTCAGCTTCTTCTTCACTCAGTGCTAAACCATAGCTCCGATCGAAGGCTTGCAACACTTCCACATTAAAATTGTTTTTCATAACGGTTGTGCCACCGATATACCCCACAGCGCGATACAACGCTTTTTGCACCGACTCAGGTGTTCCTTCTGCAGCACGCTTGACCGACGCCAGTGCAGTATTTAGATCACTGTCGGCTAAACGGCCAATGGCATAAATTAAATACGCTTGATCTGCCGCCGACGCTTTCGGTGCTGACCAGAGATAGTTCAGTGGATCGGCTTGAATGCTATTCAGTTGTGCCAAAGACAGATTCATGCCAATGGTTTGTGCGGTTGCAATCGCTTGACCTGACTGCCCTGCACGTAGCTGCGCCCATAAACGTTGTTGTTTGTCTTGTTCCGTCATCAGTGGACTAGACAACATCATGCGCCCTAGCCCCGTACAAGACTCAGGCTGTGAATTGGTCGTGAGCCAAACATCTTTATATTCAGCAAAAACCAAAGGGTCGCCAGACTTGGCACGGACTTGTGCTATAGCACAGCTTTCTGCGCGATCTGCATTGGACACATAGGCCAATACTGGCTGCGCAGAAGTAAAGTCAGCCATTTTAACTTTTTCTTCGATGTAATCTGCTGCTAACTTCTCAGCCATGGCAGATTGCGGATAGCGCTGTGTAAAATTGACAATGTTCGCCGCAGGTTGCAATGCCAAATTACTGTTAAGTACCCAATATTCAGGATAATAGCCCAGCACATCACCCTGCATACTGCTTTGATATTGCTGTAATAAACCAACATTGCCAGCATTTGCTGCACGCAAGGCATCATTAAATTGTTCATCTGCGGCATGTGTCACTGCCGATAGACCCAAGGCAGCCACACCCAACGCAAACACTTGATAATATTTATTCTGTAATCGTTTTAACATGGGTTTGCCTTCAGTCATCTTTGGATTGCCTAGTCTCGTCTCATCATTTTCATTAGTTTAATAACTCATAACAGACTCTATTGTTCTCTTATGTAACCTTATGATTAGACAATATTAATTTTCCTGCATTTTCGCTTCACAAATCAATCTTTTTAGCTTCAGATTTAAAGCTATAAGTTTATTCAGATTTCCTGCTAAAATATGCGCCTTTCGTAGATTTCACATGGTGTTTGATCACCCTTTTTGTCGCCAGCCAAGCTCTGCTTTCGCCGCCACAGATACCGATCAGACACAAAAACCTAGATTTACCCCCCTTAGGAGCCTACATGACGGTTCAAACCTTCATTCCAAATGGTGCCCAAGCTGCCTCAGAAAACACTGTTACCCAGCCACAGCACACCCCAGCCATCGATGGATCAGTTAAAAAACTGTATATCGAAACGCAAGGGTGTCAGATGAATGAGTATGACAGTCACCGTATGGCAGACTTACTTGGCGACTCGCACGGTTATGTGCTGACCCAAGATCCGAAAGAAGCTGATATTCTACTCATGAATACCTGCTCGATTCGTGAAAAAGCCCAAGAAAAAGTGTTTTCTGAATTGGGTCGCTGGCGCAAGCTGAAAGACAAAAATCCAGACCTGATCATTGGTGTCGGTGGTTGTGTGGCCTCTCAAGAAGGTGACAACATTCAAAAACGTGCCAACTATGTCGACATGATTTTCGGCCCACAGACCTTGCACCGTTTGCCACAAATGCTGGATCAGCACTTTGATCAAATCGAAAAACCCAAGAAAGAAAAAATCAAATTGGTAGATATTTCTTTCCCTGATATTGAAAAATTCGACTTTTTACCTGAACCACGTGTAGAAGGTTACAAGGCTTTTGTTTCAATTATGGAAGGTTGTTCAAAATATTGTTCATTCTGTGTGGTGCCCTACACCCGTGGTGAAGAAGTTTCTCGCCCGCTGGATGATGTTTTAGCAGAAATTGCCACCTTAGCCGAAAAAGGTGTCCGTGAGATTTCTTTGTTGGGTCAAAACGTCAATGGTTACCGCGGTGAAACATTCGAAGGCAATATCTGTACTTTTGCAGACTTATTGCGTCTGGTTGCAGAAATTCCAGGGATTGGGCGTTTACGCTACACCACCTCACATCCACTTGAGTTTAATGATGACTTGATTGAATGTTACCGTGACCTACCGCAAATGGTGTCGCATCTGCATTTACCCGTGCAAAGCGGCTCAAACGATGTATTGCAAGCCATGAAGCGTAACCACACCATTGATGTGTATATCGACAAAATTGCCAAATTACGCAAAGTCCGTCCAGATATGCATTTATCCAGTGACTTCATCATTGGCTTCCCGGGTGAAACCGATGCTCACTTTGAAGAAACCTATCAATTCATCAAAGATATGGACTTCGACCATTCCTACAGTTTTGTCTATTCAAAACGTCCGGGTACACCTGCGTCTGACCTTGAAGACACCACCTCTGAAGAGGTGAAAAAAGAACGCCTCAGTAAAGTTCAAAAATGGATCAAACGCTCGAGTATTGACAAGACCGATGCCATGCTCGGCACGATTCAACGCGTTTTGGTCGAAAAAGTTTCGGACAAAGATCCAAACTTACTGATTGGCACGGCGGATAACACTCGTTATGTGAGTTTTATTGGTGATGCAACATGGGTCGGACGTTTCGCTGAAATCGAAGTAACAGAGATTAAAACTTTGAATTTTGTTTATGGTGAACTCTTGAATCTTGAGCCTGACGTGGCGTAATGTAAGGGAATAGATTCTGACTACTTAAAGGAATTCTCTTGACTGCAGCGATTCGACGTACAGTAACTTTTCCTGGGGTTTCAATAGAACGTTTAAAGAGCATGCTCGGTGCTTATAACGGTCATTTGAAACAAATCGAACAGCGTTTAGATGTCACTATTTCCCATCGAGGTGATGCATTTTATGTCGATGGTGAAATGGATGCAGTTGAGAGAGCCGAAGGTCTGCTCCATCGCCTGCATGAAGAAGCAGAAAATACGGCACAAATCAGTGCCGATACCTTACACCTCATGATTCAAGGCAGTCAGACTGACCGTGAATTGCAAGAAGACCTCGATGGGCAAGAGCACACTGGTTTAGATGAAGTGTGGCTCCAAACCCGTAAAGGTCGTATCAATCCACGTGGTGCCAACCAAAAGCGTTATGTGCAGCGTATTCTACAAAGCGATATTTCTTTTGGTATTGGGCCCGCGGGTACAGGTAAAACCTATCTCGCAGTTGCAGCCGCAGTCGATATGCTAGAACGCAACGAAATTCAACGGATTTTATTGGTTCGTCCTGCCGTTGAAGCGGGTGAAAAACTTGGTTTCCTACCGGGTGATTTGAGCCAGAAAATTGATCCCTATTTACGCCCACTCTACGACGCCTTGTATGAAATGCTTGGCTTTGAAAAAGTGGCCAAACTGATTGAACGTCAGGTGATTGAAGTCGCACCACTGGCTTATATGCGTGGTCGAACTTTAAACCACTCTTTCGTGATTTTAGACGAAGCACAAAACACAACGCCTGAACAAATGAAAATGTTTCTCACACGTTTAGGCTTTGGTTCGCGTGCGGTGATTACAGGCGATATCACACAGGTCGACTTACCGCGTGGTCAGCAATCCGGTCTGGCGCATGCTTTACGCATCATCGAAAAAATCAAAGAAATTCACATTACCCGCTTCCACTCTCGTGATGTAGTACGTCACCAATTAGTGCAAAAAATTGTTGAAGCTTATGAGGGATGGGATGCAGAACAACATCGCTTAACGGCTGAAGCGCGTGCTGAACGCAAAGCGCGTCAAGAGGCCTTAGTGGCTGAAAATGATGCCGCTGCCGATGCTCAGCATTAAGTTAAAGTCTGCGGGCATTTTAAAATGCCCGCAGATATCATTATTTAAGGATTTATTTTGAAACTGAGTCTTTCTCTACAACAGGACTTTCAAGCACCTGAATTGGTCTTGAAACGTAGCTATATCAAAAAAGTTGTAGAAACTGTTTTACGTCATATTGGCACACAGAGTAACTGTGAAATTGGCATTGCTTGTGTCGACCATGACGAAAGTCATAAATTGAATTTGGAATATCGCGGCAAAGATAAATCAACCAATGTGTTGTCTTTCCCGAGTGACTTACCCGATGAAATGGCGCAAATTCTTGACTCATTTCCTATTGGCGATTTAGTCATTTGCATTCCTGTGGTGCTGTTGGAAGCGAAAGAACAAAACAAAGCGCCACTGACGCATTTCACTCATATGTTGGTACATGGCACTTTGCACCTCATGGGCTATGACCATGAAACGTCAGAAGCAGATGCTGAAGAAATGGAAGGCATCGAAATTGAAATTTTGGCTAAACTCGGTTTTGAAAACCCTTATTTAGAACAATAATTACTAGATCTGAAACAACTCACCCGATTCATCTCGATGTGTCGGGTTTATTTATGCTAAAAATAATACAAGATGAAAAAATAGATGAAGAGATTATAAAAATGCATACACCAATTTCAAAACTACTCTGCATTATCGCCCTATCTTGCACTACACCACTCTATGCCAAGAGCAATGATAAAAATCAAACATCCTGTCAAGAAGTGAAATTTCAAGACACAGCTCAGGCCTGGGCTGGGCATTATTATTTGCAGGGTGTTATGGAGGTCGGTTCCGAACTTTTACTAGAGACCAACGGTAAATTTAAATGGTACTTAGCTGTCGGCTCTTTAGACCAATATGCTGAAGGGACATGGTGGAAAAACGGCAACTGCATTGGTTTAAAGGCACTGCCGAAATATAGCAAGCATTTAGAAATTTTTCCTAGCCGCCTAGATGTGGAGGAGTCTCATTTAACTGTGACTTGGATCGGTGGACGTCAAGACGGTGCCTATGTCCGCGCAACCCAATAAACTAAGCGATCCCAAATAGCATAACAACTTAAAACCAATATACGGCCATTTAAGTCTGAAAATGAGAACATGCTTACTCAACTCAAGACAGCATGTGAATAAGCCGAGACTTATCTACATTTTAATAAAAAACGGCTGTTAATAAGCCGTTTTTGTATTTCTGAAGATTTTTAGAATTGATAGCGGAAAGTGAGCGTTGCATTACGTGGTTCGCCGTATACCATACTGTTTACGCCTATACCTTCATAGTACTTTTTATCAAACAGGTTATTGATATTTAATTGTGCTTTAATATTTTGATCAATATCATATGCAACCATCAAGTTAGCTAAAGCATATGCATCTTGCGTAATTTTTTGGCTTCCTTCACCAGTATAGAACGCACTCTTATAGTTTACTCCACCGCCAACACTCCACTTATCTAACGTGTATTTGGTAAATAGATTTGCCGTTGTACGTGATGCAAGCGTTTCAACTTTTTTACCGGCTGCATCCTCTGCACTAAAGTGAGTAATACCAAAACTCAGATTCCAGTTTTTAGTAAGTTCACCATCAAGTTCAAATTCAATACCTTTGCTTTCAACCCCATCAACACTACGATAGGCTTGTTCTTTGGTTGGATCGCCATTTGCATCAGGAATAAAGACATTATCAATTGCTTCCGCAACATTGTCTTGCTGTGTTTTAAACACTGCCAAACTGGCATTCAATTGACCATCTAAAAACTCGCCTTTTAGCCCTGTCTCTAAGCTATTCCCATTACGTGGATCTAGATACTCACCATTTACATTTCTTTTATCTTCTGGTTTGAAGATTTCGGTATAACTCACATACCAAGAATAATCATCTAGGAAGTCAAAAACCAAACCTGCATAAGGCGTAACTTCATTGTTAAATTTACGGTTATTTACACCATCTTCACTTTCATACTTCCAATTTGACACGCGTACCCCTGTAATCAACTTTAAAGGTTCAAGCAAAGTAAACTTACCTGCTAAATATGCCCCGGTTTGTGTCGTTTTATTAGGTACCTGATAAAGATTTGTATTAGAAATATTACCCGCTAATGGCATATTGATATCATCAAAATCAATGGTTGCCCCTGAAAGTGTTGGCGAACCCGAATACCAAGTGTCATTTTTACTTTGGTTATACATAAAACCAGCAACGACTTCTTGCTGTAAACCACCCAACGTAAACGGTGCCGAAATAAAAGTATCAATATTATTTTCTGTGGTTTTGGTGCGATCAGACCATGTCGATAATGAACCAACACCTTGATTTGTCGCCTTATCGACTGTTCCAGTATTAGGAACCGAGCCCCCATTAGCATAGCTTGGTCCAAAATACAAAAGCGCAGTTTCTTGCTTTAGTTCTCGATAAGAATAATTAATATTTAAATTAACATCCTTAAACAACTTTTGTTTCATTGTCGCAAAGGCTGAAATCGTATCAGTGTCCCAATAGGTCCAATCTGAAGAAACAATTTTTGATCGATCAAAATTAGTTCTTGTCCCATCTCTGTAGAAAGCTGGTAAGCCGCCCCATCTCACACCATCACGCTCAAGGTTTTGATAGCTTGCTCCCACAGATACATAAGTGCTATCTGTCAAATCCGCATCAATTACACCATAAAGAACATTATTTTCTTTTTCATATCCATCCATGAATGAATCTTTATTTTCATGTTTCACAACTAACCGACCTCGAACATCGCCATCACGAGTTAAAGGCGCAGAAATATCAGCAGTAGAGCTATAATTGTCCCATGAACCAAAAGATGTACTTAAGCGTCCTGTTAACTCTTTTGAATCGGCATGTTTTCGGATCATATTAATGGCAATTGCTGGGTTTCCTGCCCCTGTCATTAAACCATTGGCACCTTTCACCAATTCAACTCGGTCATACATAGTGAGATCCGGATCACTTGCATCCATACCAACTGTGCTAGGAACGCTATCAAATAAGTAATAGTCCACCTCAAAACCACGAGCAGTAGGGTATTGACGCTCATCCCAACGATTTGCAGCCAAACCTGTGACAGTATTTAGCATATCTTGGAAAGAATTAATATTTGCATCATCTAAATACTCGCGGGTTAAAACTTTAACCGACTGCGGTGTTTCACGAAGCGACAAATTTAATTTGGTCGAAGTACTGGCACTCTTAGCCGTATAACTCTTTGTTCCTTCTGTTACGGCTGGATTCTCTTCCTCAGCCTGAACAGTGATGGTTTCAAGCTGGGTGCTTTCATTGTCTATTGCTGCTGCAGATACCAACGTCGGGAGAAATACCGTTGCTGCCGCCATAGCCAACATCAGTGGGCTAACTTTGAAGCGATTTAACGTTGGAGAGTTGTACATAAAACTATGTCCTTATAACAGGGATCGAATATTTAAAGGCATGCACGCTCTCACCCCATCGCTTCGCTATAAAGAAAGATGTCTCAATGCTTAAAAATATTTAACAAAAAATACACTGCAAATGATAATTATTTTTATTATCAATTCAAGTTTTAAGAAGTAAACCTAATTTGTTGTTTTTTATTGTTTAAAATAATTAAAAGTCAAAACAAATAAATAACATGTTGTTTTTTAAAATTTTATTAAATTTAAATTAATTATAATAATTTTAGGTAAAGAAGTGCACAGCTCAGTGCACTTCAAACTCTGCCTCTGCTGGGTCAAAACGCCATGTACGCACAATGCGTAACTCAGAAATATCCTTCATTTTGGCATCAAATCCACCGAATGGTGCGGCTTTACGCACCGACGCTTTTGCAGCCTCATCAAGCATCTCATGGCCTGAACTATCAATCAGACGAATGGCACGGATACCTCCTGATGCATTTAGAATCACCATTAAACGCACTTCACCCGCCAGTCTCTGCTGCTTAGCTGCTTCCGGATAGTAACGGTTGCCATAAAATTCTACTTTCTGACGGAACTTTTCAAGATAGGCTGCCGAAATATCTTGCTTGGCTTGAATCCCATCGACTGTTTTAATTTTTTGCTGACGGCTAAAGTTTTGTTGGCGTTGTAAATATTGCGCTTCAAGGCTGGCCACCATTGCTGCTTTGGCTTGAAACTGACTGTTCATTTCTTCCATGGCTTTTTTGCGCTGGTTATCCTCAGCTTGTTTTTGCCAACTTAAAGTCGTCATTAACAGTTTTTCTTCAAAATTCAGCTCACGTTTTTGTTGGATCTGTTCTAAAGTTTCACGCTGCTGTTCGCCTGTACTTTGCTCAAGCATCGGTGCGGGCATGTCACTCGACATGCGATGTGACTCACGAAAGGTCCCTGAACCTTGTTGATCGGCTTGTGCTAAAAAATCTGCGTTTTCAATTTTTTGATCAGAAGGACGCAAGGTAACCGCAATTTCTTTCACTGCCGCATCATTTTCTTGAGGCATCGCAAATTGCAAAGTCAAAATCACGAGATGCAAAAACACCGCCAGCACAACGGTCGCTGTAAAAATTGGGTCTTTCCACCAATCATGAGCCAAAGGCATTACATTTATTTTTCTAAGCATCACACCAAACCGACAATTTGTCTTGTTCCCCAAAGCGCAGGCGCGCAGTATAAAATAGACACAGTCTTCATTTTATTGCGTAGAATGAGACCTTGTGCCATTTAGATTCACTGTTTCATAAAATCATGAAAATGGTGCAATTAATTTTGCTAAACTGCAAGGTTCATGAGCAGTATTTTTCAAACATTTCGACCAGAGATCTGATCGCTCAAACACGTTGATTCGCTAGGATGCCTTTATATGCAAACGCTTATTTCCAACATTTCAAATCGTTTACGCCAAGTTTATCAAAAGGCTGAAGGATTTATTGAGGATGAGCGCGAGTTTCCAATGTCTCAAGTCTTTTTAAATGCCACTTTTCAACGTTTTGTGACCGACAACGTGAGAATGTTGAAAGACCTGCATGCCGACTTACATGATGATTGGTTACGTTTATATGCCACGCTAGACTATAACGGGCTCAAACTCACGCTTTCGGTAGATTTGAAACTGGCACAAATGGAGTTAAATAAAAAAACGCAGTTGATCGTATTTGAACAAATCAGTGACACCAGTGTGCTGGATGCTGAATACCCAACGGTATTTCATAAAATTGGCGTGCGCTGTGCCCTATTCTTTTATCAAAAAGTCCTGAACCAAGACCCCTTAGGCATGATTTTAGAAAAACTGAATGTGATTAAAGTCAAAGATGATCTGCTGCATTTGGATCTGAATCGCTGGTTAGGAAAAAATCGTTCTATTATCGATACCTTAGGTAAAGTCCATGTCAATCATGCCGTGTTACGTGAAGCAGAATTAGTAGTAATCGGTAATGTCAACTTAACGGCATTGTTCAATAAGTTTTCGCAAACCTCGATCGATGACTTGATTGAACCTAATCTAGACGAAAGCACGGTCTCGCCAATTCGACAAAAATAACTCGGGATGCTGCGACTAAAATGTGACTTAAGGTGGGTAAAAGAAACATAAAACTACAGTTTGCCCTATGTTTCGAATTTTTTCTTCATAATCAACGTGCATAATATTTCTATGCAAAAAATTTGTGCCTACAACTGAATAGGAAACTTTTTCTTATGGCTAAATCAATGTTGAAAACAGTCGCAATGGCAACAGGTGTCAGCACCTTGCTCTTTGTCGGTTTCTCAAGTCAAACCTTTGCCATGAGTCCATTCCAAGCCAGTTATCAATTTAACTATAATGGCAAAAACATGGGCTCAGCGACACGTACGCTATCGAAATCGGGCAACAACTGGAACTATGTCTTTGCAGCCAAAGCTGGTGGTATCGCCTCTGCAACCGAAAGCAGTCGCTTTAGTTTTAATGGTAAGCAAATTCAGTCCAGCAGTTTTAGCCGTAGTAGTAAAATTTTGGTGCATAACAACACCATGAGTATTAACTTCAATCCAGCTGCAAAAACCATCAATACCAAGAAGGACAAAGAAGCACGTTCTTTCGCTTGGAAAGCCGGCGTGCTGGATGAACTGAATGCTGAATTACAACTTCGGGAAGACATCAAAAATGGCGGTTTAAAATCGACTTATTATTTGGCCGATGCCAAAGAAGTGGAAGCACGTAAATTTGTGAAGCAAGGTTCTGAATCAATCAAAACCGATTATGGCACCTTTGACACCATTAAAGTGGTCATGAAACATGACAAACCTGGTCGCGAAACTATTTTCTGGTTAGCACCTAAATTAGACTATCTTCCAGTCAAAGTCAGCCATGTGGATAAGAAAACATCCTATGGATTGCTATTAACGGGTTATAAAGGTGCAAGCAATTAGTCATTTTGACGAATTTTACTTGCATTTTTTCAGGTGCTTCCTAAAATACGCTTTTGCTTGAAAAAGCACCTGCCCCTAGAGGATTCTCCCGTGTACGCACTAGAACAGAAAATCTTAAGCGAAGGTATCGTTCTATCTGATGAAGTTCTGAAAGTTGATGCTTTCTTAAACCACCAAATTGATCCGGTTATGATGCAATTAATCGGTAAAGAATTTGCTGCTCGTTTTAAAGATGCAGGCATCACTAAAATCATCACGATTGAAGCATCAGGTATCGCACCTGCAATCATGGCAGGTTTAGAACTGGGCGTGCCCGTTATTTTTGCGCGTAAATACCAATCTTTAACCTTAAAAGATGACCTTTACCGCTCAAAAGTCTTTTCGTTTACCAAGCAAACGGAAAGCACGATTGCAATTTCAAATAAGCACATCAGTTCAGCAGACAAAGCCCTCGTGATTGATGACTTCTTGGCCAATGGTCAAGCGGCATTGGGTCTGATTGACTTAATTCACCAAGCGAAAGCAGAAGTTGTAGGCGTCGGTATTGTGATTGAAAAATCATTCCAACCTGGTCGTGACATTTTGCTTGAAAAAGGCTACCGCGTTGAATCTTTGGCACGCGTAAAGTCATTGGCAAATGGTACTGTTGAATTTGTTCGTGACTAATCACGGCGTTTAACTTCAAAAAAGAGCACTTCAGGTGCTCTTTTTTTGTCACTCACATGACCCGCGGGTCATCCACATGTAAATGCCACATTTGCGCTGTAGGTTATTTTTAATTTAAAGTAAAAATATATCGTTTTTTTTCAATTTAATTACACATTGAAGTTGGAGAAATGCGATTTATATAGCATGATCAAATCTAAAAGGTAATGTCCACTTTCTAAGAGTAAAACAAACAAAGACTAAATTGGATACTATTTTATAGAGATACCGAATTGAATGATAAACAAGAATCAATTAACTGAACGATCATTTACCCCAAGCCAATTATCTGGCTTTGATGGCGCGCACTCCATTCAACTCCCCGTAGACTTCATTCATGACTTGAGTAAAGCAGACTCCTTACAAGCTGTTCTAGATACCATTGCTTACTGGATTTCTCACGTGTTTGATGCGGATCGGGCCAGTATTACCCTGCAAGATACTGAAGAATATCTCAAGCTGTATTCGATCTCAGGCAATCATGCGATTCCGATGGATTTTAAAATTCCGATTGGGCAGACTTTTGTCGGACGAGTCTTTGCCCAGTCTCAACTGATCATTTGCGATGACCTCGCTCAGTCGGATGAGCTGGATTGTAAAATGCTTTCCGAGCATGGCATGGGCACCTGTATGGATGCGCCCATGATTCACAATGGCGTGTGTATTGGCACCTTAAATGTGGCAGATCAACGTAAACATCACTACACCCTACAACAAGCGATTCTTTTACAGAGCCTCGCCACATGGTTAGCTTTAAACATTAAACTGCATTTACAAGTTCAAGAAATGGCTGTCTTAGCGTCTACAGATGAACTCACAGGAACCTTTAACCGTCGAGTATTTGTGCAAGAAAGTAATCAAACCATGCAGCACTTCAGTCATACTCTCGTGCCCTTTACGATAGGTATCTTAGATATTGACCATTTTAAACAGCTGAATGACTGTTATGGGCATACCGCAGGTGACCATGTGCTGAAAAAGATGGCCAAACAAATCCGTAGCATACTGCGTGACGAGGACTTTTTAGCTCGTATTGGTGGTGAGGAATTTGCGATTATTCTACCCGCCTGCTTAGGTGGTGAAGCTATGCAGGTCTTTAAACGCATCTGTTCAACGATTGAAGCGATGGAAGTGCACTATGAACAAGAAGTGCTGTGTTTCACGGTCAGTATAGGGGTTGCTGAAGTCGGTAAATATGATGCAGATGCAGAGGATGTCTTTAAACGTGCAGATAAAGCCTTGTACTGTGCCAAACAAGCAGGACGAAACCGAATTCACTTTGCCAACTAAACCATATTTAAAAACACAGCATAAAGTACTCAAGAAAATTACAAGTTTAATAAATATTATTGCTGCAAGTTCAACTAAGATTTACTCTAGATTCAGTTGTTTAGATCTTTCAAATTCAAGCGCAAAACACGGTTGTTCTGCGCAACGTCTCATCCACACCGTAAAACGGCTGCCAGCTTCAATCACTGGTCACCCGAATAGGCCAATAGACTATGGAAAATACAATTCTCTGCCCAAAATGTGGCTCTAGTGAGGTTGAAAAACGCAATCACGAGCAACAACTGACTAAAATTGGAGGTGTATTGCTCAGTTCGGCAGGCGCAACTGCTGGTACTGTCGGTGGTGCAGCATCTGGGGCCTCTATTGGCGCTGCCATCGGCGCAGCGGCTGGGCCTCTTGGGGTGATTATGGGTGGCACCATTGGCACTTTTGTCGGCGCAGTCAGTATTGGTGTAACAGGTGGATTTTTAGGACATCGTTTTGGTAAAAAAGCAGGTGTGATTGTCGATAAAAATGTATTTCTTGACTATAAATGTCTCAAGTGCGGTACAAAATTCAAAGAGCAGCATCTGACGCCAGCTCCATAAGAAAAAGCCCATACTTGATGGGCTTTTTTATGTCTCAATGCCTAAGCCTGTAATTTCTTCACAACTTCCCCAAGACGCTTACCTTGAGCTTCGCACAGCACTTTTTCATCTTGGCTCAAGCGCTGATCATGCCGAGGCCCGCTGACATGGCTCGCACCATACGGTGTTCCACCTGTCTTCGTATTTGACAATGCGGGAATAGCATTATTCAACCCTAAAATCATCATGCCATGATGAAACAATGGTGGCAGCATGGTCAACAATGTGCTTTCTTGGCCGCCATGCATCGAACCTGACGAGGTAAACACACAAGCCGGCTTGCCATGCAAAGCTCCATTGAGCCAAAGACTGGTGGTCTGGTCGAGGAAATATTTCATTTCAGAGGCCATGTTACCAAAGCGAGTTGGTGAGCCTAGTGCTAAACCTGCACAGTTCTCCAAATCCGCTAAACTACAATAAATATCGCCTTCTGCAGGAATACTCGGCTCTGCTTCCTTCACCACAGCCGCAATATTCGGCACCGTTCGAATTTTAACTGCAACACCACTGGCTTCAATTCCATTTGCAATCAGATGCGCCATTTCACGGGTACTGCCGTATTTGCTGTAATATAAAACTAAAACATAGGTTTGCATGAATAGAGTTCGGTGACAGAAAAAATAAAACTATACGGTATTTTTCCTATTTTTTGGTTAAGCTTAGGGTGAAAAATGTAGAAAAGATGAAGAAAACAAAAGAGATACTTTGCCTATGTTAGAACAGTACTTAAGAAAACTTCCTTTCTATGAGAAAACTTGGTTTCAGTTCGTTTTATTTGTACTGCGCCGCTTTGAGGCCGATCGATGTCGTGAACAAGCGGGTTCACTAACCTATACCACCCTGTTTGCCGTCGTTCCGATGCTGACCGTTTTTTTGGTGATCATTTCCTCAATCAAAGCGCTTGAACCTGCACGGCAGCAATTACAACAACTGATCTATAGTAATTTTTTACCGAAAACCACGATTGCTTTTGATAAGGCCTTAAATGCGTTTACCGATAAATCCAGTAATTTAACCATTATTGGGATCTTATTTTTATTCGTCACCACTGTCATGATGCTAACCAGCATTGAAAAAGTCTTTAACCGTATTTGGCGAGTCCGCGAAACCCGCGGCGGCATTATTGGTTTTATGCGCTATTGGACCATTATTTCTTTGGGCCCTATTCTACTCGGTAGTGCCTTTGTTATTTCGTCGACGATGGCTTCCCTCAATGTTTTGAGCAATAATTTTGCAGGCTATGAACTCAATGGCGCATTTGTCCTGTGGTTGATTTCTTTCTGCCTAACGGTTTTAGGCTTTTTTATCCTGAATTGGACTATTCCAAACCGAAGTGTCCCGATTAAATCCGCTTTGATTGCAGGCTTATTTAGTGCTGTCGTGTTTGAGCTCCTGAAAAATTTGTTCGGCTTTATCATGTCAAACTTCACCAGTTATGAAGTCGTTTATGGTGCCTTTGCTGCGATTCCTATTTTCTTATTATGGATTTTTTTGTCGTGGAATATTGTCCTGATTGGTGTTGAAATCAGCTACGCGCTCACCGCATTTACTGCCCACAAAGAACAAAAGCGCCATCCTGTGATTATGTTGCTCGACCTGATGGAACTGTTTTATAAAAAGCAACAACACGGACTCAGTGTTTCCGATGATGAAGCTTTAGATGTTTTAGGAAGAGATGAAATTGGACGTTGGCCGAGTTATGTATTAATGCTTGAACAGCAGAACTTAGTTAAACGTACCGATGACAACCAATACGTGCTGGTGCGGAATTTATCCCAAGTCGATTTTTGGAGTTTCTATAGTCAGCTTCCCTATCCATTACCGAAGCGTCGCGACTTAAGCAAGGTGCATCATGACGATCTTTGGATCAAGAAAATTGGGCCAGCCTTAGTAGAATCAGATGATTACTTGGCTGCCAAACTTGCCATTCCGCTGTCTACAATTTTTGATGATAAATCTTAAAACTGCATATAAAAAAACGTGTCCAAGACACGTTTTTTTATATGCTGAATCAAAGCAGTCTGAGCTCAAGCTTACTCTATATTTATTGCAAAGCCACTTTAAATGCCTGTGCATACTGCTTAATTTTGTGATGCAAACTCACCACCATCACACCCATCAACACAAAGCATGTTCCCACCAAAAAGTTGAGTTCCAGATGCTCATTGAGTAACACCACACCAAAACACATCCCGAAGATTGGGGTCAAAAAAGAAAAGACGCCCAACTGTGAGGCCAAATATTTTTTCAACAGCCAAAACCAAATCAGATAACTGGCAAATGACACGACAACGGTATGGAAAAGCAAACTTGTAAGGGATAATACAGACCAGTGAATCGTCGCTTGTCCCATGAAAAAAGCCACAGGGAATAACACTAAAAATGCGATAAACAGCTGATAAAATAAAGTTTGGGTCGCAGGTGCCTCTGCTAGTTTAGTCAGCCGAACAGCAATAGTCGTGGCTGCCCACAACACCCCTGCTAAGAGTGCTAAAACATCACCCCAAAGTGCAGAGCTTGCAGCTGCTTGTGAAACTGCAGGACGAAATAAAAATGCTATCACGATCCCAAAAAATGCACATGCAATGCCCAACCACTGGATAAGTGATAAACGTTCAGCAGGCAACTTCCAGTGCAAACCCAATGCTACAAAAATAGGCGCGGTATACAGCAAAACCACGGTATGCGCCGCGGAGGTAAAACGTAAAGCTTGAGCGACCAGAAAAAATTCTGCTGCAAATAAAAGCCCGACTAAAATTCCTGCGGCTAAGTAGTCTCGCCCCCATAAAGATGTGCCCTTTGCCAGCTTGATCATGGGGTAAACCATGAATGCAGAGAGACCTGAGCGAAGTGCAATTTGCATCACTGCAGAAATATCGGGGGCAGCAAGCTTTAACACCACTTGTTGTAATCCCCACAAAATACACAGCCCAAACATAATCCCTGAAGCTTTACTGTCCAGCGCTTGACGACTACTCACGACCTGCTCCACTGAAAAAGATCAAAGCTCACTATAGATTTGTCTGAAATAAAACATATAATTTAAAACAGACAAGAGATCTTCTTATTCAGGCAATTTCAGCCATGCCCCAACGACAACAAAAAAAGAGCGCGCCACTCAAACAATTACCGACCAATGATGATATTGATAAATTATTGTGGATCAGCTTTCGCGAAGACCCCGCGCAGTCGGTTTATCCCGTGCATGGACATGCATGGGGCGAATTTGTATATGCCTTTAATGGCGTGATGGAGGTGAATATCAACCAGATTGACTACCTTACCCCGCCACCTTATGGCATTTGGCTCCCCCCCAATGTGGCTCATAGCAGCTTAAATCGTACCGATGTTTCACATGGCACCTTGTATATCCATGAAAGCTTATGCACTCATCTGCCTCAACAAGCCGGTATTATGCTCAGCTCACCTTTGGTCTCGGCACTATTTAAGCATTTGAGACAACATAGCCTGCCAGATGATGCACCTGAACATATACGCTTACTCTATGTCTTGCTTGACCAATTACACCATGCAGAATTGGTCAGTAGCTATTTACCGCACTCTGAACACCCGACCCTGAAAAGTATTTTAGATTTTTTACATCTACATCCTGCGGACAACAGTTCTTTGCAACAACTGGCAGTACAGCACAATATGACTGAACGCACACTCGCACGTTATAGTCAAAAAGAACTTGGCATGTCCTTGAATGAATGGCGACAGCGCTTAAAAGTCATGAAAGCCATGAGCATGCTGACAGAGGGGAAAAAGGTCGAAAGTATCGCGCTGGATTTGGGCTATGCCAATGCATCGGCCTTTATTAATATGTTTAAACGCTGGATGGTATATACTCCCGATCAGTTCCGTAAACTGTACCATAGCCACCAACAGCGCTAAAAAAAGATCACCGAAGTGATCTTTTTGAATGATGGGCTTTGAAAGCCTGTAAATTAAGCTTGAACAAAGGTATTCCACGAATAGTCTTGGTTTTTGCCTTTTAGAGTCATTTTCAACTGCTCACCCGCCTGTAGTGCAGCCACCCCAGCAGGTGTCCCTGTCATGACCACATCGCCAGCTTCCAAAGTGAAGACTTGGCTAATATCGGCCAGCAAGGTGCCTATGTCAAAAATTAAGTGTGCAGTGTTGCCCGCTTGGCGCAGCTCATCATTGACATGAAAACTGTAATGCACATCATCCCAGTCCTGTACCACATCGGAAACAGCAACCCAGTCTGCCAGTACACACGAACCATCAAAGGCTTTGGCACGTTCCCAAGGCTGGCCTTTGGTTTTCAAGTCATCTTGCAAGTCACGCAAGGTTAAGTCCAAACCTAAAGTCACAGCCCCCACTGCTTGCAGGGCTTGAGCTGGATCGGCTGCTTTGCTTAGGCGATGGTCTATGCGTAAAACCAGTTCACATTCATAATGGCAGCTGCCCCATGCAGGATTCCAAGAGATGCCCGCATCTAAACTGAGCAAACTGCTCGGTGGTTTGATAAATAAAACCGGACGATCAGGAATCGAATTGCCTAATTCTTTGGCATGGTCTGCATAACTACGACCGACACAGACAATTTTAGATGGACGTGTACTCATGATCTTCCTCTGATTTTTTGATGGTGTTATGGAACAAAATGCTTATTTTTTGAAAGTATTTTCAAATTTTGCTTGATCCGCACTATCGACCAACGCACGCTTAGGCACAATCACCACAGTACGGTTTTTCAGCTCAAGCATATAGGTTAGCTTGCCACTGGCAAACTTTTGCACTTCATTATAATGGACCACTTGCTTGCGACCATTGGCATAAATTTCCGCATAATCTTGGTATAAATCGATGCCTTGCTCACTTTTACCAAACTGATATTTCACAAATTGGCGCTTAAACATCATCGGCAGGAACCAATAGCGCATGAGAATTTGTAAAACCAAGAAAAATATACCCAATGCCACATAGTAGCGACCGACACCTGAAAAGCCGAGCATAAAGCCCCACACAATAATCCCGACACTAATCAACGGCGTGATAAAACGTGTCATTTGCTTTTTACCAAAGGTCGCTAAGGCAAAACCATCTTGGGACTCTTCTAAAGTAAGGAAATAACGTGTCGATAATGCAGGCTTGTTCTCTGACATAGGGTCATATCAAATAGCTAAAAATATTGTGCTCAATACTACAACACAATCGGTCATTTTTTTAGGACTTTAGCAGATCGATGTTGATTAGTGGCGATCCACTTAAGCCGAGGCCATACCGATATCAGAACCACAGCATAAAACTAAGATGTAAGAAACAACTGAATAACTACGGCAAAAGATTCATCCCTGCTATGAATTTCTACTGAACAAAACGTACAAGCACAAAAAAACCGCAACATGTGCGGTTTTTTCAATATTTATCAATTTGGTGCGCTCAGAGAGATTCGAACTCCCGACCCCTTAGTTCGTAGCCAAGTGCTCTATCCAGCTGAGCTATGAGCGCGACGTCTTGATGGGGTGAATTATACGTGAATCTTATTTTTTGTTAAGTTTTATTTTCATAAAAGCCGATCAACTGCCCAGTTATTAAGCATAGTGGGTATAAAACGCTGCATAAACCAACAGATTGATCGTTGCATACGAAAATAGCTAGGGAATCACGCAAGAATAGCGCTTTATTTATATCAAATTTTTCTTGAAGAACCACTTTCTCAAGTCAAGCACTTCATTTTTTACAGACACAAAAAAACCGCAACATGTGCGGTTGATTGTTCAAGTTGGTGCGCTCAGAGAGATTCGAACTCCCGACCCCTTAGTTCGTAGCCAAGTGCTCTATCCAGCTGAGCTATGAGCGCATTACTTGTGTGCCAATTCAGGCGATACGTTACATACAGTTTACTTATTGGTGCGCTCAGAGAGATTCGAACTCCCGACCCCTTAGTTCGTAGCCAAGTGCTCTATCCAGCTGAGCTATGAGCGCGACATAAGTAAAGTTGGCGGTGAGAGAGGGATTCGAACCCTCGGTACAGTTACCCGTACGCATCCTTAGCAGGGATGTGGTTTCAGCCACTCACCCATCTCACCGTAACGTGCGGCCATAATACAAACTTCATGCTAGCACTGCAAGCACAGACACTCAATTTTTTGCATATTTTCGTTCAATTAAATACTTTTTAAACAATTTAGGGTGGATTCATCCGAATTTATTCTTTTCTGTACATCTGCATGTTGAATAAAACAGCAGATATTCTAAATTGCCGACATAAAACACAATATTGCAATCATTTGCGTGCAGTCTGTCTTCGCATGACTTATGCTAATCCTATCTACTGACATACAGCCAAAGACATTATGAAAAATTGGGTCGATCCTGAAGCAAAAGCTGAAGCTGAACGTTATGACAACCCTATTCCGAGCCGTACGCTCATTTTAGAAACCATCGAAGAAAAAAAGACGGCTTTATCGCATGCGGACTTGGTCGAAATTTTTGAAATTGCAGATCAAAAAAGCATTGAAGCGCTCAGCCATCGCTTAATTGCGATGGTTCGTGATGGCCAACTGATGAAAGATGGCTTCAAGTTTCAAATTGCCGAAGAGCAACCTGAACATGAAGCAACGGTTTACATCAACAGTAAAGGCTTTGGCACGGCGAATATTGCAGGTCATGAAGACTTACTTCTACCTGAACGCGAACTACGCCAAGTGTTTAATGGTGACCGTGTTAAAGTGCGTCAAACCTCAGTAGACCGCAAAGGTAAAGCTTGGGGCTTTATTACTGAGGTAGTGCAACACCGTGTGAAGCAAATCATTGGTAAAGTATCAATACATGACGGTGAATACTTTATTCAACCAGCAAATCCGAATGCGCACCAACCGATTACTTTAGAAAAAGAGTTAATCGAACATGCACAAGTCAAAGTGGGCGATTCGGTTCGTGTCGCAATTGATGACTACCCAACCAAAGATGAGTTGGCCACAGGTCATATTGTGCAATCGATGGCAGACAAGTCCGACACTGAAATTATTATTCCGCAAACCATTTTAGAGTTTGGTTTGCCTTATGAATTCCCAGAAGAAGTCATTAAAGAAGCAGAAAGCTTTAAAGAGCCTTCAGCGCAAGACCGTGAAGGTCGTATTGACCTACGCGATTTAGCCTTAGTCACTATTGATGGTGAAGATGCACGCGACTTCGATGACGCGGTCTATGCAGAAAAACGTCCAGGCGGCGGTTACCGTGTGGTGGTGGCTATTGCAGATGTCAGTCACTATGTCCGTTCAGGCAAACCACTGGATGATGAAGCTCAAGAACGGGGTACATCGGTGTATTTCCCGCACTTTGTTTTACCGATGTTGCCTGAAGCTCTTTCGAATGGCTTATGTTCACTCAATCCGCATGTGGACCGTCTATGTATGGTCTGTGATTTAAACCTGTCACGTGCCGGTCGCGTCACCAAGTTTGAGTTCTACCCGTCTGTGATGCATTCAAAGGCACGTTTAACCTATACCAATGTTGCCCAGTACTTTGAAGGCGACAGCAGTGCCATTCCTGAAGACCGTGATGTGCGCAAATCCTTGAACACCCTGTTCCAACTCTATCAAGTCCTCAAAGGTTTACGTGCAGAACGTCATGCTATGGAATTTGAAACCGTTGAAACTTATATGACATTTGATGAGCTGGGCGGCATTAAGGAAATTTTACCGCGTACGCGTAATGATGCGCATAAACTGATTGAAGAATGTATGTTGTTGGCAAACGTGGCAGCGGCTGAATATGCGCTACAACATGATGTGCCAATGTTATACCGTATTCATGAACCACCTGAGTTTTCACGTATTCAAAAAGTACGCGACTTTGTCAAACTGCTCGGTCTATCGTTCCCAGAACAGCCGACTCAGAAAGACTACCAAGCCGTGATTGATGCAACCAAAGACCGTATTGATGCTCCAAGTATTCATGCCGTGCTGTTACGTTCAATGATGCAAGCCTACTACGGCGCGAATAACGCAGGTCACTTTGGTTTGGCATATGAAGCGTATACGCACTTCACTTCTCCAATTCGTCGCTACCCAGACTTGTTGTTACACCGCGCCATTAAAGCCAAGTTAAAACATAAACCTGCACCTCTTTCAGGGGCTGCTTTGGATGATGCTGGTCAACATTTCTCGGCGACTGAACGTCGTGCAGATGAAGCGTCTCGCTCTGTCACCACATGGTTGAAATGTCATTATATGCAGCAGCATTTAGGTGAAGAGTTTGTCGGCACCATTTCTGCCGTAGCGGAATTTGGTCTGTTTGTGACGCTCAAAGACTTATATGTTGACGGCATGATCCATGTCAGCCAACTGGGTGATGACTACTTTGTCTATGACCAACCAAGTCAGAGCTTGATTGGGCAGGCACGTGGTCAAAGCTTTAGCTTGGGCGATGAAGTTAAAATCAAAGTTGCAGCAGTGAATTTAGAAGACCGCAAAATTGATTTTGAATTATTGCAGCAACTCTCACATGGTGGTCGGCCCATACGTAGTCGAGCGCCCCGTGTTGGCAAAGCCAAAACAGCACGAAGCGAAAGTAAAGAAGAAGTCTTTAGCGAGTCGACAAACGCCTCTCCCAGTAACAACGGAGACCAGCCCATACGACGCAAAAAAGATAAATCCCAACCTAGCTCCTACAGCAAAAAGCCTGGTAAAAAATCTTCATCAAAGTCTGAAACAAAGGTTAAAGATAAAGTGAAGAAAAAGTCGAAACCTAAAAAGAAAAAATCAAATGCAAAAGCGAAAACTGAGTAAATGATGAAAAAGGTGCTAGGGCTTAATGTGTCCTAGCACCTTTTTTCATAGGGCCAACATGAATTTTTTGCGTTTATTTTTAAGCAAACCCATCAGCCAATACCATCCCCTGCTTTATTTCATGGCCACGCGTAGCCGACGTATGAGGCGCTATTGGCAGTGGAAAATAGATGGGAAAGACTATGCCCATTCATTTTCTGACGTCCCTTTGGCTTTTCGCGTCAAAAAGCATCAGTCCGTTCTGATTCGTAAATTAGGCGACAGCGATCAACACTGGCAACACAATAAAGTCATCAATCTCAAAATTGCCAGTCCGTGTATTTCCGGAATTTTAATCCATCCACAACAAACGTTTTCTTTTTGTCAGTTGGTGGGACAACCAACAACTCAAAAAGGCTATGTCGAGGGAATGGAACTCAGCTTTGGTCAAGCACGCGGTGGTATTGGCGGCGGTATTTGCCAAATTGCCAATCTCATTCACTGGCTTGTCTTACATAGCCCACTACAAGTGGTACAACGTTCACAGCATTCCTTTGATCCTTTTCCAGATCATGGTCGAGTGCTCCCTTTTGGGAGTGGCGCTGCTATTTTTTATAACTATATTGATTATCAATTTTACAACCCCACCCCGCATAGCTTTCAAATTCGGCTGTGGTTTAGTGAGAAATGTTTAGAAGGTGAACTGCGTTGCTCTGCCGATTTAGGCTATGTCTACCATGTGTTTGAACAACAGCATGCCTTCCTAAAAATCGGGACGGATTACTATCGTCAAAACGAAATTTGGCGACACCGTAAAGAAAAATATAAAAGCGGTGAAATCTTAGCAACTGAATGTATGACCCGTAACTTTGCCAAAGTGCTTTATCAGCCCTCACGCATTGATCAGCACTA
Organism: Acinetobacter sp. CWB-G5; assembly: GCF_019209785.1. Classification (NCBI taxonomy): domain Bacteria; kingdom Pseudomonadati; phylum Pseudomonadota; class Gammaproteobacteria; order Moraxellales; family Moraxellaceae; genus Acinetobacter; species Acinetobacter sp. CWB-G5. The sequence continues at coordinate 30,506 of NZ_JAHUTF010000003.1, forward strand.
CCCTTCATGGGCTGAATTTCAAGCGGCGCAAAACATCAAAACCAATTAAAACTTGATTTCCCACGGCATCACCCTTACATCTAGTGATAACTGAACATTTAATTTGGCTTAAACGCATGACATTAGAAAAAGCAACCTTGCCTGTTCCACAGTTTGATCAAATCACCTTAGTACAACTCCAACAGCAGATCGAACAAGCCATTCAACAGGGTCAAAGTTTTTTAAAAGACCTGAGCGAAGTCCCTAAATCGATTCAGGCACAGCTTGCGGTCTTAGAACAAGTTGATCATTTAGAAAATAATATGAGTGAAGCATGGGGCGTGCTGTCCCACCTCAATGCCGTGATGAACAATGCTGAAACTCGTGAGGTGTACCAGTCACTATTACCAAGCTTAAGTGAATACTATACCGAGTTAGGTCAACACACAGCGCTGTATCAAACCTATCAACACATTCATGATGCTGCGCAATTTGATCACCTCCCTGAAGCCCAACAAAGTGCGATTAAACTTGCACTGCGCGACTTCAAACTATCGGGTGTGGCTTTAGAAGGTGAAGCCAAAAAACGTTATGCAGAAATTTCGGCACGTTTATCACAACTGTCTTCAGACTTTTCCAACCATGTTCTGGATGCAACCCAAGCCTATTTCAAACCTTTAGCGGAACACGAACTGGCAGGCTTACCCCAAAGCAGTGTTGAGCTGTTAAAACAATATGGTCAGCAGCGCGAACTGGATCAACCCGTTGCCACTTTAGACTTCCCGTCGTATCTGGCAATTATGACCTACGCGGAAAACCGTCCTTTACGCGAAGAACTGTATCGTGCCTATACCACACGTGCATCTGATCAGTCTGAACACGCTGAGTTTGACAACACCGCGGCGATGGAAGAAATTTTAAGCCTGCGTCAGGAAATGGCTGCACTGTTAGGTTTCAACAACTACGCCGAGCTTTCATTGGCCAGTAAAATGGCGCCAAATGTAGCAACGGTGGATCAATTCTTACGTGATTTAGCTGAACATTCACGCGCCCCTGCACTCAAAGAAGTGGCGGAGCTGAAAGCTATTGCTGCTGAAGACGGCATTAAGGATTTAAAACCGTGGGACAGCACGTATTATTCGGAAAAACTGAAAGTCCAACAGTTCAATTTATCTCAAGAAGCACTCAAGCCCTACTTCCCTGCACCCAAGATTTTGCAGGGCTTATTTAGCATTGTGAATCGCCTTTATGGGATTCAAATTGTGGAGCGTGAAGCCCCCGTTTGGCACTCAGATGCACGCTATTTTGAACTCGAAGATCAAGGCGCAGTGGTCGGTGGATTCTACTTTGACCTCTATGCGCGTCAGGGCAAACGTGGCGGCGCATGGATGAGTGGTTTCCGCTCTCGCACCCAAACAACGCACGGCCTACAAAAACCGATTTGCTATATGGTGTGTAACTTTACGCCACCTGTGGGGGATCAAGCAGCGCTGCTGACCCATGATGAAGTGATTACCTTGTTCCATGAATTTGGACATGGTTTACATCATATGTTGACAGAAGTTGATAATATTGCGGTTGCGGGGACACACGGTGTGGCATGGGATGCGGTGGAGTTGCCAAGCCAATTCATGGAGTTTTGGGCATGGGATAACGAAAGCTTAGACCTGCTCAGTGCACATATTGAGACCCAAGAAACCTTACCAGAAAGTCTACTGAAAGCCTTGCTGGATGCGCGTTTCTTCCAATCCGGCATGCAAAGTCTACGTCAAATCGAGTTTGCCCTGTTCGACCTCAGCATTCATAAAGCAGCTCCTGCTTTGAAAGCGGATCAAATCCAAGCCACCTTAAACCAGATCCGTGCACAATATGCTGTTTTAGAGACCACGCCTTATAACCGCTTCCAGCATAGCTTCAGCCATATTTTCGCAGGCGGCTATGCAGCAGGTTATTATTCTTATAAATGGGCGGAAGTTTTGGCCAGTGATGCCTTCGATCGTTTCGAAAATGAAGGGATTTTTAATACTGCCACTGGAAAAGAATTTCGCCAGTTTATTCTAGCAGTTGGCGGAAAAGATACAGCGCTTGATGCATTTATCAATTTCCGTGGACGCGAGCCAAAAATAGATGCTTTACTTCGTCATCAAGGTTGGACGAACCGCTAAAAAAGTGAGTAAACTAGGCGCCTAAATTGTTCAGAAGGTAAGTCTAATGACTATTAAACGTCGTTTCATTGCAGGTGCAAAATGTCCTAAATGTCAGGCGATGGATCGAGTTGTTATGCTTACCTCGAATGACGATGAATGGATTGAATGTATCGACTGTGGTTATTCTGAGAATCGTCCAACTCATGTAGACGAGCCTCAGATCCCCGCTATCCCTGACGAGGTTGGGGTCATTCAATTTAAACCACGTCAATCCAAAGAATAAAGGTTGAATCGAATGTCGTCCGTACAACACAACAACCCTAAATTACTCTGGGGTATTACAGCAGGTTTGGTCGCAATCATTGCGATTTTTGCACTTTATCAATGGTTGTTTGCTGCACAAGAGTCTACAACACCAGTGCACCAAGCGGAGTTGATCCAACCGACCGTGAAGGCGCTTCCAGAAGCTGAAAAAGCAGCTTCGACCGCCATGGCTGACAACACCATTAAATTGGTCGAAGAAGATATTTTAAAAGCACCTGTCCCTGAAAATGCCTCACTTGCCAAAGAAGAAGTGGCGAAACTAGAAGATATTCAAAGCCAGTTGAAGGAACAGGAAAAGAGCTTGCAAGCACAGCACAAAGATGCCGATGAACTGGTAAAGCTCAAAGAAGAACAAATTAAACTGTTAGAAGCCCAATTGGCCGCTCAGTAAAATACGGTTGTTATTTTAAAGACGTTAGCCTATCGACGGATACGCTAACGTCTTTTTTTGCCCTGTTGCTTCATCCACCTTTTCAATCAGCGCAAAGCCATTACACAACTCATCATCTCTTTTGAACCACCTCCACTAATAAAGTCGCTAGTCGCTATACATCACAACCCCTAGCTCATGCCAAGGATATCTTTTAGAAGGAGTTTATTTGTCGATTAGCTCTTATCATTGAGCAAGTAAGGGCTGATTTTTTAAGATGGGACGCTTAACAATACCCTTGTACTTTGTTTTGATTTGAGTGGGTAGTCGCTACAAAGAAACCATTTTCCTTAAAATCATCATGAATAAAATCCAAAGCATAAAAAAGCATCCGAAGATGCTTTTTTATGGTCTAACTCAAGTTCACAACTTAGTGATACCAGCCAAATAACTTAAAGAAGTATGGAACATAAGCAATGATCAGCATCGCTGGGAACAACACGATCAAAGGTAAAATCCAACGTTCATAACGATAATAGAAAGATAAATGACGCACTTCCTCATCGGCCTCATTCACCTCGGCATCACCAATGGATTGTCTTGCTAAAAGGTGATTAAGGGCCACAGGTGGTGTCACATAACCCAACTCAAAACCTATCAAGGTGATCATCCAAAAATGGACAGGATGAATACCATATTGATAGGCCACAGGTGCAACCGTCGCAGAAATCAAGATCACGGCGCCAAACGGATCCATAATCATCCCAACAAAGACCATCAACCCCAAAATCAGGGTAATGACCAAGAACGTACTGCTAATATCAGTCGGGAAGAAACTCATTACCTCCGTACGTTCAAGCAATCCGCCCACGCTCACCGACAGTGCCATTAAAATAACCAAAGCACCAATGTGTCCAACGGTTTCACTGGTCGAGATATGCATCGACTTCCAAAAACCGACTTGGCGTAACACGTCCATGGAACTAGATTGAACCACCCCATGATTCACCACTTGTCCATCATCTGCGGCATTACCATGTAGCCCTTCACGGTATTCTGCATGGGCAACTTGAGCCCCAGCCAATGCAGGTTCACCACCCGAGTTATAATTTGCGCTGAGTGTCTCATCCCAATGCCCCACAGCAGGCAAAGGCGCAGGCTGATGACGTAATTTATCAAACAACACGATCATCAATAAAATCACAGGCATCATCACGGGTGCAGTAAATTCATTTAGGTCAGTGTCTAATAAGAATTTATAGAACATCCACGTGAGGACAAAAATCACGATATAAGGCACAACTGCTAAGAAAGCACGCCCTGATTTCGGTGCGGCCAAACTCGGTGCCGCGATGCGGAATTTACTCTCTGCAAAGAAGAGTGAAACCACTAAAAACAGTGTTGAGGTCAGTAAGAACGTGTAAACACCATATTGATAAAGTAAGTCCGTCGTGACTTCTTTGTTTAAGGATGCGACCACCACAATCAATAAGCATGGACGCAAAACTACACCCAACGAACCCGACATTGCCGTTGCAGCCAAAGCAAACTGACGACGTCCACCTGCATTCCAGACTTCTTTATAAATAATCGCCCCTGCTGCAATCACAAAGATCCCTGATGCACCCGTATATGCGGTCGGTAAAGCCGCAGCGATTAAAATCAACCAAGTTAAAGTTTCAGGAGCCAAATTCCATGGACGCAAAATATTTAAGAACAGATCCACGACACGGGTTTGTTTCAACAACATACCCGCCCAAATAAATAGGGCTAAATTCAGGAAAATACTGGAGAATTCAACCAACTGTCCCAAGTAAATCCCTTGCCCCATGGGGTAGTCCATGAAGAAGATAAATGCCACACCTGTAATCACCGCCATGTAGGCATACAGAGGCACACTCAGGAAAGCAAAGCCTAGACGCCCGCCAGCTTTGGCCTCTTTCGGTGGGCTAAACAGCTGCCACACACTTATCAAGGTAAGTACCGAAAACAGAATCATCCACAGCCAATAAATCAGCTGGGTTTCGCCATTCATCGGTACACCCGAGTCTTTGACTGAGTTAAATTGGCTAATGCTCGAGTAAGTTAATAAACCATTACCCAGTGTCATCAGTAGGCTATAAACACGATAATCCAGCTTGGTTGCAGGGCCACGCAAACCAATATGATGGATTTTTAAGGTCGCGCTAATCGCAGCTAAAACCACCATAAAAATTAATAGAATGGCGCGATTTTCTGTTCCGAATTTAAAAATACCAAAAAAAGTGGTTTCAAAATTACGATAGGCACGAATACTTGGGTGTGCCTCCATATGTTGCATGGCTTTATCATAAAACTGATACTTTTCTTCACACTGCTGCACACCTGCCAAAATGGACGCACGCACATCCGCTTCCGAAGCCGTACCAAAGAAGTCGGCGAACTCATCTGCAGCGTTGGCTTGCATTTGGGTTTTGACCAAAGCATCCACATTCGGCTGACGATTACACTCTGGCTTGGCTGGCTCTGCCCTTAAAAAAGAATACTGCATACCTGTGGCTGGATCGCCATATAAGCGCTCGCCCATACGTAGCAATTGGCCATGGATCATTTCACCTGTACCAATTAATAGCGTAAGTAACAGTAAAATCAGAATGACAAAAGTAGAAATCCACTCGGTCCATATATACTTCAGCAGATCGAGTCCTGATCTGCGCTGTCCATGATTCTGCATGTTGTTTCCTATTTTTATTACCGTTCTGTCCAGCGCAATACACCGTAGAACCTGTCGTTTTAGTCGGCTCGAGCTTGTCCTTTCTCTATGCCTTTAGATTTTTGTTTTGTTTATCTTTGCATCAAATTTATATTTTTGAATATGACAATCTGGATTTTCTTTTTAAAATTTAGGTCAATCCTCTATTCATCAAATAGATTTACCCCGATTAAATACAAAGCTGCAATCACAATTCCCCAGATCACGCCCAACAAATGTGCTTCGACCAAAACTGGACTCCCGATCAGTTCAGCCGTAGTACTCTCACCAAAGGTATTTTCCCAAATCAGTTTGCCTAAAATGAGAAACAACACCAAACTCGCAAACATCCGTTCTTTACGGTACAGCAAATGGACAATGGCTATGGCAGTGAACATTCCATGCAGCACACCAGACAGCCCAGCATAGGCTTCAATATCCGCCAAAAAATAATAAAAACTCAGACTAATCAGCGGCGGTAAAATCAGCAATAACGCCACAAAATGCCAAACGCGGGCGCGTGGAAAAATAAAAGGCAAACACATAAAAGCCAGCATATTGAGTGCAAAATGGATCCAACCCACATGCACCCAGTGCGCGGTCCACAAGCGCCAAACTTCAGGAAAAATATCCACTCGCCAATAAATAAATTGATCTTTAAAAATCTGTAGGCATGCCGAGATCGATACGACAAACGCTATCAAAATAATTTTTCGAGTCAGAAATTGATCATGCATCACATGTCCTTATTGTGTTGCTCATTCATTTATTGTTATTTTTTCTGCGCTTCGGCTCAGTTTAAAATTGGTTAACTTTCACGAAACAACTCATCTAGCTCAGAACGGTCTTCTTTTTCATCCCAGAAATGCGCCATACCACCATCCCCAGTTCGTGTTCCCGTGTGTTCAGTCCAATAACGATCCGAAATCCCCTGAACCATACTCGAGGCCATACTATCAATCAGTTTAAATTGTGGATTACTCTGTTTTTCATCGCTATAAGAGCCCGCATAACTTTTCAATGCATCACGAATCTTGGCATCGTCACCACTGGCTTGGGCAGCCACAGCATACATTGCATGAGATAAACGAACCCCTTTTTGCTCTCCAATTTGCATCGATTGTTTCAAGGTCTGATACGGATCAGGTTTACCTTCACCCGCACCTGGCAATAAGGTCCAAATCACCGCACGTGTTGCATTCGGCGCACCCCAAAACTTTTCATTGTCTAGACACACCATCCCACGTTCAACAATAGCCGCAATGTCTTTAGGAACATTGACTGCACCACCTGAGTTAATATCATTGGTCATGGCTTGTAGCCCACTCAGCATTCCCAGCAGATACACAGTTTGATCCAAATCGCTGTTCATTTTTGGACAGCCTTCACCCAATGGTTTCTTATATTTCTTTTCCCAGCGGTTTTGAAAAAGCTGATAGCCAGTATATTGGCGTTGTGCCGCAGTCGCCGCCCAACGCTTTTGTTCAATTCGAGCATCCTGTGCTTCAGAGACATTGCCTGCTTTCGAGGCACGCAAATAACGTAACTCAGCCTCAAGTGCCTGATTTTCCGCACAAATACCCGATGCTGAATAAAGTAGAACCGCCACACGGGTTGGATCTGCCCCCATGTCTTTGGTCGACATAATCGCTGGAGTCAAAGCATTGCCTGAGTTACACACCATCTCCGCGTCTTCCATGGCTAAAATAGGCGGTACTATATGTTTTTCACTAAACCCAAGCGCAACATTGGCACCTGTTTTAACCACTTGTGAACAACCCGAAAATAATAAACTTGTAAGCGCTACAACAGCCACACCTTGGCCTATTTTTTGGACTTGCGACATTTTCCTGTCCTCTATTTGTATAATTGTATGTGTCCATGCTGACAAACATAGCAGAAGCATTTTCCGAAGAAAAGAGTATTTACTCTAAATTAGACCACTACTCTGCCATGAAATAAAAAGCGGAAAATTGACTAAAATGACGCCTCAACTTTTTTTTAGGCAAAAAAAAGTAGCATAGCGACGGTTCGGCACATGCTACTTATCAACTGGGAAGCCTAGCTAGGCTTTGTTTGGTGCAAATCGTTCCTTCAGCACAGTTCCTAATCGTCCTATAACAATCGCTAACACAATTGCTACCACTAGAAACATCCAAGTTGGGATCATCATACGATTTTCCTTGTTTGCTGTTGGTGATTTGAATGTACATTTTAAGATCAAAAAACTGTAGGAAAGTTGTCTGACAATCCCAAAAAGCACATCAGTTTCTTCAGATATGTCAGACAAAGCAAGACTTTATATATTTATACTTATTATTTTTCAATTACTTAATTAAATTACGCGAGTTAAAATTGTCCAACAATTATTGCATTTTAGTGAGTATTTTCAGAGCTTTCCATTGTGTGATGGGTAACTGATCACACCAAACCAACATCGGTTTTGCTCTAAAGTGTTGAAAATAAATCACAATATAAGCACGATGATCCACAATATGGCTGATTTGCACTCGTTGCACATTGGTTTGTTTCTGAAGTGACAAAGACCAATCACGGCCATCTAAATGCTGAAGCTGAAAATGTTGCGGCCCACGTAGAAAAAACAAATACAGCACAAAGCCTGCAACCAAAGCGATCAGCCACACTCCTAAAGGAAGTAGCTGATACAAGACCAGCATCAGAACGGCATAAATCGACAACTGAAACACATAAGCCAAACGGCTGGGTTTAAGTTGAAAATGACGATGTTCCATTGCACTTATCCGTGTACATAATGCTTTAATTTTTGAATCAAGGTTTTCATTTCAGGGCGTGGCGGCTCAGAGACTTCCATAAACCAATCCAACAAGTCTGGATCCTCTTGTTCAACCAAGGCCGCAAACATGGCCTTTTCAGCAGGATCTGCCTGAAGATAATAATTTTTCACATAAGGGTCAAAGTACACATCAATTTCTTTTAAACCACGACGTGCACGGTAGATTACTTTACGTTCTTCCAAGCTCATTTCTTCCGTCATTACATTCCCCAAATTAATTGAAACGGCTTAGTTTAACCGATCACACCGCCCTCGCCACTAGTTAAATGTCGCAATTTTAACAACTGGCAAAACTCATCAAAAAATCAAATAGATTTGAGCATTCAGTCCATTGTCGCATCTCCTGCTTTTCACTACTCTCTTAGCAAAATAACAACATCAGGATGAGCTTCCATGCAATCAGGCGCAATTCGCCCGTTAAACAATATGCTGCCGCGCAACTTATTTAATACTGAACATGAGGCATTTCGAGAAACTGTGCGAAAGTTTTATGCCAAAGAAGTTGTTCCAAATATTGAAAAATATGAACAACAGCAGCATGTCGATCGTGAGCTATGGAATAAAGCAGGCGCCATGGGGCTACTGTGTGCCACTATGCCTGAAGCTTATGGTGGCTCAGGTGTAGACCGCTTGTACAGTATGATTTTGATTGAGGAGCAAGCCTATGCCATGGATTCCTCAACTGGATTTTCACTACACTCGGACATTGTCGCAAACTATATCAATAACTTTGGCAGTGAAGTACAAAAACACCATTGGTTAACGCGGATGGCTTCGGGTGAAACCGTCACAGCCATTGCTATGACTGAACCCGGCACAGGCTCAGACTTGCAAGCGGTACGAACAACAGCTGTTTTAGACGGGGATGACTATATTATCAATGGCTCCAAAATCTTCATTACCAACGGCTATCTCTGCGATATGGCGATTGTGGTCTGCAAGACAGGCGACAGCGAAAAGGGTTCAGCCAATCTCTCTTTAATCATCGTTGAAGCTGATCGTGCGGGGTTCAGTAAAGGTAAACCCCTCAATAAAATTGGAATGAAAGGACAAGACACCTGCGAATTATTTTTTGATCATGTCCGAGTCCCCAAAGAAAATCTACTGGGTATGGAAGGCATGGGCTTTATGATGCTGATGAAAGAACTGGCTTGGGAGCGCATGTTGGTGGCCATTATCTGCCAAGCGGGTGCAGAAGCAGCACTGGCGCATACTGTTCAGTACACCAAAGAGCGTAAAGCTTTTGGAAAAACAGTTTCAAGCTTTCAAAATACCCGTTTTAAACTGGCAGAGTTACGTACAGAAATCGATTTTTGCCGCGCTTACCTCGACCGTTGTATGCAATTGCAACTGGAAGAGAGTCTCGGCATTGATGCCGCAGCGGCAGCCAAATATAAAATTTCTGAGATGTTTTCTAAAGTTGTCGATGAATGTCTACAACTGCATGGCGGCTATGGCTATATGTTGGAATACCCGATTGCACGAGCTTATCTAGATAATCGAGCCAATCGTATTTATGCAGGAACCAATGAAATTATGAAAGAGTTAATTTCCCGTTCACTCTAAGATCAAAAAGCCCATCTTTCGATGGGCTTTTACTTTTAACAATGTGCTTGATGAAACTCCGCAATCAAAGCAACCACCAACTCTGGTTGCTCTTTATGTGGCATATGATGTAAACCTTCTAAAATGTGCAGTTCAGCCTGTCCAGACACCCCTTCAAAAATCTGCTGGGGTTGTGCCGTACTGCCGTATTCATCCAGTTCACCATGAATAACTAAAGTTGGACAACGCACACCGTCAATCACACTGGACAAATTCCAATCTTGGAAAATGGGTGATAGCCATGTTTCAGTCCATGCATTAAGTACCCACTGCGCCTTTTCAGGGTGATATTTCTCTAAACGTTCCATTTGTCCCGCTTGTTGAAAGCCAATTTTTGCTTCACTTATCCCCTTCAGTGTCAGCGCTTCAACCGCATACTGTGTAGAGATTGAAATTAATCCTTGGCAACGCTCTGGATACGCCGCAGCAATCGCAACAGACATACCCCCACCCACACTATGCCCTAGGATGACAAAATTCTGGATCGAAAAATAATCCAATACAGCTTTAAAGGATTGTTCTGCTTCAGTAATGACAAAACTATGCACCAAGGGCTGCGTACTCGGATCGGATAAACCAAAACCCAATCGATCATAGGCATAGACCACGCGCGCAGTCGCTTGTGCCAGTCGGGCAGGAAAATCCCGCCACAAAGCCACACAACCTAATGAATCGTGCATTAAAATAATCGGGGCTAAAGTATGATCTGCTGCATCAGTGTGCCATTTTTTGGCATGAATCATGTTTGACGCAGATGGGACTTGGTAACTTTGTTCTAAGATATTCAAAATATTCCCTATTCTTTATCTTTTAAGTTTTTAAAATCATCCAACAGTCCAACAGTTTAAGAAAGTAAAAACAGAACACCCTAAAGTCATTTCCTTAAAAAAAGGAGCGTTACGCTCCTTTTAAATCAACTACTCAACCTAAGACACCAATTTAGGTTTCTGGTTCAATGCTGCATCACGTTGTTTAGCAAATTTCAGTACTCCATCCTCAAAAGAAGCACTTTTCAATGTCTTACGATCCGCAAGATAATTATTGCTGACTTTCCATGGTGCATGTTTACCCTGTTTTGGCATTACATTAGCAGCACGTGCAATATAACCCGAACTTAAACTACCCATGACCGTATCGTCCATCAGCTCTGTGGCATCCCCCTGCGGGATCACTTCAGCCCACTGCTTTTGATCCATATAGTTGAGTAAGCGGCAAATATATTCAGCTGCAATATCCACTTTTAAGGTCCATGACGCATTAATATAGCCAATAATCATCGCCATATTCGGTACATCACTCACCATCACGCCCTGATACAGCATATGTTTAGAGGTATCTAACGGTTTTCCGTCAATCGTTGCTTGTATACCACCCAAGATTTGAATTTCTAGACCTGTGGCTGAGACGACAATATCTGCCTCTAAATGCTGACCAGACTTTAATTGAAGGCCCGTTTCAGTAAAGCGTTCAATCTGATCTGTTTCAACACTGGCTTGGCCTGAACGAAGGATTTTAAATAAATCACCGTTTGGTACCACACATAAACGTTGATCCCAAGGATTATATTCTGGGGTAAAATGTTTCATGTCCACTTTACCCTTGAGCTGCATCTTAATCGACTGTAGCAGCAGTCGGCGGAGTAATTTCGGTTGCTTCTGCGCGAATGCATAAATCCCGCGTTGCATTCCAATATTACGTGCACGAGTCAGTTTATAAGCCACATCTTCAGGCAATACTTTACGCATTTTGTCATATACAAAATCGATCGATGGCACCGAAGCAATATAAGTTGGAGAGCGTTGTAACATGGTGACATGCGCCGCCCCACCTTTGGCCATCGCTGGTACCAGTGTAATCGCTGTCGCACCACTACCAATGATCACCACTTTTTTACCTGTATAATCTAATTTTTCAGGCCAAAACTGTGGATTTACAAACTCGCCTTTAAATACTTCTTTATTTGGAAAATCAGGTTGGTAGCCTTGGTCGTAGTTATAATAGCCTGTACAGCCAAACACAAAATTTGCGATCCAGTTTTCTTTTTTACCTTTCGCATTCTCAATTACCACCTGCCACTTTTTCTGAGCAGAATCATAATTGGCGCTAAGTACGCGATGCTTAAAATGAATTTTTTCTTTGAGTTTCTGTTCATCAATGACTTCCGCCAAATAGCCCTTAATCGAAGAACCATCTGCCAAAACGCTGGCTTGTTGCCACGGTTTAAAATTAAAACCAAAGGTCGACATATCTGAATCAGAACGAATACCTGGGTATTTAAACAAATCCCATGTTCCACCAAAGCTGTCACGACGTTCAATAATTTCAAACGAACGTTGTGGGCAATGCTTGGTTAAATGTGTCGCAAGGCCAATGCCTGAAATACCTGCACCTACAATGAGCAGATCGACGTGCTTATCCATGTTGTTTTTATCCTGTCTTATATTCTGTTCTTATTAAAGCATAAAACTGACAATACACAATGTCAAGTTTAAGCAGATCTTTCGTAAAATATGTCACTACAGGCCAAAATACAAAGATTGTCGAACAAAAAGCCATAAAAAAAGACCAGTGAAACACTGGTCTTTTTCTAAGAACAACTGAATAGTTCTACGAAATTATTTAACTTCGCGATCTACTAGTTCAACGTAAGCCATCGGCGCAGCATCACCTGCACGGAAGCCCGCTTTAAGAACACGTAGATAACCGCCGTTACGTTCTTTGTAACGAGGGCCAAGAACGGTAAATAATTTACCAACAGTTGCTGCTGAACGAGTACGAGCAAACGCTAAGCGACGGTTTGCAACAGTATCGTTTTTAGCTAAAGTGATTAAAGGCTCAGCTACACGACGTAACTCTTTTGCTTTAGGCACAGTTGTTTTGATCAACTCGTGCTCAAACAAAGAGTTAGCCATGTTTTGAAACATCGCTTTACGATGGCTGCTTGTACGGCCTAATTTCACACCACTATTACGATGACGCATGGTGATAGTCCTACTTAATTAACGGCTACGATAGGCGAAACGATCGTCCATACGGAGACTAGCTGGTGGCCAGTTCTCTAAACGCATGCCGAGTTGTAAGCCTTTTGAAGCCAGAACATCTTTGATCTCAGTAAGCGATTTTTTACCAAGGTTAGGAGTTTTGAGTAACTCAACCTCAGTGCGCTGTACAAGATCACCAATGTAGTAAATGTTTTCTGCTTTCAAACAGTTAGCAGAACGAACAGTAAGCTCTAGATCATCTACTGGACGAAGCAAAATCGGATCAACTTCTTCACGAGGTTCTTGAGCAACAGGAGCTTGATCTTTCTGAAGGTCAACAAAAATTGCAATTTGTTGTTGCAAGATTGTTGCCGCTTTGCGGATCGCTTCTTCTGGATCAACTGTACCGTTGGTCTCAAGATCAATGACCAATTTATCAAGATCTGTACGTTGTTCTACACGAGCGTTTTCCACTGTGTAAGACACACGTTTGATTGGGCTATAAGAAGCATCTAACTGTAAGCGACCTACAGGGCGAGTTTCGCCTTCTGGGAAACGCGAGTCAGAAGTTTCATAACCACGACCTTGAGAAACTTTCAAGCGCATTTTTAATGAGCCTGAAGCACTTAAAGTACCGATCAAATGTTCAGGGTTAACCACTTCAACATTATGAGGTAAACGAAGGTCAGCGGCAGTTACGTCGCCAGGACCTTGTTTCTCTAATGTCAAATAAGCTTCATTTTGATCGAACAGCTTAATAGACAATCCTTTTAGGTTCAGCAAGAGCTCGACGATGTCCTGCTGCAAGCCTTCCAAAGTACTGTACTCGTGCTCGACACCTTCAATCTCAACTTCAACCACAGCAGCGCCAGGTAAAGAAGAAAGAAGGATGCGACGTAAAGCATTGCCCAGAGTATGACCAAAGCCACGCTCTAAGGGTTCTAGAATAACTTTTGCCGAGGTCCCGCTAACCGCTTCGACCTTGATCGCTTGCGGAGTTAGAAACTCATTTGCAGTACGCGTCATATTGCTACCTCAAGGATTATTTAGAATACAATTCTACAATCAAGCTTTCGTTGATTTCAGCAGGTAAATCTGAACGATCTGGTGCAGCTTTAAACGTACCTTCCAACTTAGAATGGTCAATTTCCATCCAAGAAGGAATACCACGTTGTGCAGCTAATTCAACTGCGTTTTTGATACGCAATTGTTGTTTAGCACCTTCATGCACAGCAATTACATCACCAGCTTTAACTTGGATAGACGCGATGTTAACACGACGGCCATTCAAAGTAATCGAGCGGTGAGATACAAGCTGACGAGCTTCTGCACGTGTAGAACCAAAACCCATGCGATAAACGACGTTATCAAGACGGCTTTCAAGCAGTTTCAACAAGTTTTCACCAGTTGCGCCTTTCACACGAGCAGCTTCTTTATAGTAATTACTAAATTGACGCTCTAAAACACCGTACATACGACGTACTTTTTGTTTTTCACGTAATTGTAGTGAGTACTCAGATTGTTTGCCACCACGCGCTCCGCCATGTTGGCCAGGAGCTTTAGCAGCTTTTTTAGTTTTGACGTCAAATGGTTTAACGCCAGATTTTAATTGCAGGTCTGTCCCTTCGCGGCGAGAGAGTTTGCATTTTGGACCAATATAACGAGCCATGAATGTTTCTCCTTACACGCGACGTTTTTTAGGTGGACGGCAACCGTTGTGCGGGATTGGCGTCACATCGGTAATGCTGTTAATTTTATAACCCACTGCACCTAAAGCACGAACCGCAGATTCACGACCAGGACCAGGACCTTTTACAAGGACGTCCAAGTTTTTCAAACCGTAGTCTAAAGCAGCTTTACCAGCAACTTCAGCAGCTACCTGAGCAGCAAACGGAGTTGATTTACGTGATCCACGGAAGCCTTGTCCACCAGAGGTAGCCCAAGCCAGTGCATTACCTTGACGATCGGTAATAGTCACAATGGTGTTATTAAAAGAAGCGTGAATGTGTGCAACACCTTCAGAGACGGTACGAGTGACCTTCTTGCGTGTGCGAGTATCTTTAGCCATCTTTTAGCTTCCAGAAATCTTATTTCTTAATAGGTTTGCGCGGACCTTTACGGGTACGTGCGTTAGTTTTGGTGCGTTGTCCACGGACAGGCAAGCTGCGACGATGACGAAGACCGCGGTAGCAGCCTAAATCCATTAAACGTTTAATGTTCATGGAAATTTCGCGACGTAAATCACCTTCGGTCGGAACCTTAGCAACTTCTGCACGAATCGCATCAAGCTGAGCGTCATCTAATTCACGGATCTTTGTAGTCGGCGCAATACCAACAGCAGCCAAGATATTCTTAGCAGTGTGGCGACCTACACCAAAGATGTACGTTAGAGAGATAACAGCATGCTTGTTATCCGGAATGTTTACACCGGCAATACGAGCCATTCAATTTTCTCCAAAAAGGCAGTTAAGACAATCAACCGCCCCACAAAAATCTTGAGGGGCGGATAATAACCTAATTAGCCTACTGAAATCAACAGGTCTTGATCAGATTAACCTTGACGCTGCTTATGACGAGGTTCTGCGCTACAAATTACGCGAATAACCCCATTACGACGGATAACTTTACAGCTACCACAAATTTTCTTTACAGAAGCTTGTACTTTCATGATGAAACCTCAAGTGCGCTTATCCCTTAGGATGAGCAGTCGTTTTTCTCATTAACGTTTGATTATCGTACTGATGCGAGGTGAGATGTGCTTGCAGCTGAGCCATAAAGTCCATCACTACCACCACAACAATAAGCAAAGAGGTACCACCTAAAGAGAATGGAATACCAAATGAGCTTTGTAAAATCATCGGCATTAAGCAAATGATGGTGATATAAATCGCGCCAATAAATGTCAAACGGTTAAGAATATGATCTAAGTAACGAGCAGTTTGCTCACCTGGACGAATACCAGGCACATAAGCCCCGCTGCGTTTCAAGTTTTCCGATACTTCTTTCGGGCTAAATACAAGCGCTGTATAAAAGTAACAGAAAAAGATAATTAACGCACCAAAGAGCACCAAATACAACGGCTGACCAGGCGAAAGCACCAATGCCAAATCTTGCAAACTACGTTTGATAATACCCGCATTCGGATCTGCACTACCCACCCATTGACCTAAGCTCGCAGGGAACAAAAGCAATGAACTTGCGAAAATCGCTGGGATCACACCCGCCATATTAATTTTTAATGGCAAATGCGACTGTTGTGCAGTAAATACACGACGTCCTTGTTGTTTTTGAGCATAGTTTACTGGAATACGACGTTGCGCTTTCTCAATAAACACAATTGCAGCTAATACAGCCAGCGACAACACGCCAAAAATCACCAAGCCAATTAGACTGGTTTGACCATTATCTACTGATGATATTGATTGCAGAATTAAATTCGGCAAACCTGCAACGATACCGGCGAAGATGATCATGGAAATACCATTACCCACCCCACGTTCGGTAATTTGCTCACCTAACCACATCAAGAACATTGTACCTGCAACCAAAGAGGTTACAGCTGGTACGTAGAAAGCCAGACCTGCAGTTAAGGTAATCCCTTGACTGATCAGACCAGCACACATCCCAATTGCCTGCACGAGTGCAAGGAACAATGTACCCTGTCGCGTATATTGATTAATCTTACGCTTGCCTTGTTCGCCTTCTTTCTTTAAAGCTTCCAGCGAAGGAATAACTGTAGACATTAACTGCACGATAATCGATGCAGAAATGTACGGCATAATCCCAAGAGCAAGAATGGACATACGCTCTAATGCACCACCTGAAAACATGTTAAACAAACCAAGGATCGTGCCTTGGTTTGCATTAAAAAGATTTTCAAGTGCAGCATTATTAATGCCTGGTACTGGAATATGTGCTCCTAGTCGAAAAACCAATAATGCACCGATGAGAAACATCATGCGGCGAATAATTTCACGGTATTTCACATGAAATGGCTGGCCTTTCATCATATTGACATGACCTGAAGAACTAGGAGACATAGACACTAGCGATTACTCCTCGACTTTACCGCCAGCAGCTTCAACAGCAGCTTTAGCGCCTTTAGTCACAGCAACACCTTGAACAGTGAATGCACGAGTAATTTCACCAGAAAGTACGATACGAGCACGTAACATATCTTTACGTACAACGTTTGCAGCTTTTAAAGTTTCTAGGCTAACGATGTCGCCTTCCACTTTAGTAAGCTCAGATAAACGTACTTCAGCAGTTTTCAAAGCGATTTGGCTAGTGAAACCGAATTTAGGTAAACGACGATATAACGCAGTTTGACCGCCTTCAAAGCCTGGACGAGTACCACCGCTCTTACGTGAATTTTGACCTTTGACACCACGGCCACCAGTCTTACCAACGCCAGAACCGATACCACGGCCTAGACGACGATTTTCACGTTTTGCACCTTCAGCAGGTGCAAGCTCATTTAAACGCAGAGTCATGGCTTATTCCTCTACACTAACCATATAGTAGACTTGGTTGATCATACCACGGTTAGAAGGCGTATCTTGCACTTCTACAGTATGACCAATACGACGCAGACCTAAACCTTGTAGGCTAAGCTTGTGATTTTTCAAGCGATGCGCAGAAGATTTAGTCTGGGTAACTTTAATCGTTTTCATGATTGATTACCCTTGAATTTGTTCTACTGTAAGACCACGTTTCGCAGCAACCTTCTCAGGAGAAGTCATATCACGCAGACCGTTAAAAGTCGCGTTTACTACGTTTGCAGCGTTAGTAGAACCATAACATTTTGTTAATACGTTACGTACACCTACAGCTTCTAGAACTGCACGCATAGCACCACCAGCGATTACACCAGTACCTTCAGAAGCAGGCTGCATGTAAACACGGCTTGCACCGTGACGCGCGTTAATAGGGTGCTGTACAGTACCGTTAACAAGGTCAACAGTAATCATGTTGCGACGAGCAGCTTCAAGTGCTTTAGAAATAGCAGCTGGAACTTCACGTGCTTTACCACGACCAAAACCTACACGACCATTACCATCACCAACCACAGTCAATGCTGTGAAAGAGAAGATACGACCACCCTTAACAACTTTGGCTACACGATCAACGGCAACCAGCTTTTCAACAAGACCTTCGTTTTGTTCAACTTTAGCCATGATTAGAACTCCAAGCCGTTTTCACGAGCAGCATCAGCCAAGGCTTTGATACGACCATGATATTTGAAACCAGAACGGTCAAATGCAACTTTAGTAACACCAGCTGCTTTAGCGCGTTCTGCGATTAAAGCACCTACTTTAGTAGCTGCTTCAACGTTACCAGTTGTGCCAGCACGTAAAGTAGCATCTAAAGTTGAAGCTTGCGCTAAAACTTTGCCACCATCTGCTGAAATAACTTGAGCGTAGATGTGACGCGGAGTGCGGTTTACACACAAACGAGTCGCACCCAACGCACGGATGTGCAAGCGTGTGCTTTTCGCACGACGCAAACGGGATTGTTTCTTTTCGTTCATAAGAACCTCGCGCCTTATTTCTTCTTAGCTTCTTTACGAAGTACAACTTCGTCAGAATAACGAACACCTTTACCTTTATAAGGCTCTGGTGGACGGTAACCACGGATATCTGCAGCAACCTGACCTAAACGTGCTTTATCAGCAGATTTAAGAACGATTTCAGTTGCGGTAGGAGTTTCAGCAGTTACACCTTCAGGAAGCGTATAGTCGATCGGGTGAGAGTAACCAAGGTTAAGGTTAACAATGTTACCTTTAACCGCAGCTTTATAACCAACACCGATAAGTTGTAACTTACGTTCGAAGCCTTCGCTCACACCTTTTACAAGGTTGTTAAGCACAGCGCGAGCAGTACCAGCTTGCATCCAAGCGTCTTTCGACTCAGCTTTTGGAGCAATCGCTAAAATACCGTCTTCCTGTTTAAGCTCGACCAGCGCATGCAGGGTGAAAGACAAAGTACCTTTGCTACCTTTCACTTCGACCTGCCGGCCGTTCTGAGTAACTGTTACACCGTTAGGTACAGTTACTGGGGCTTTAGCCACACGAGACATGAGGAATCACCTATTAAGAAACAAAAGCAATAACTTCACCACCGATACCTGCAGCACGTGCAGCGCGATCAGTCATGATGCCTTTGCTTGTAGAAACAATTGCAATACCTAAACCTTGCTTAACGCTCGGAAGTGCATCTTTACCGCGATACTGACGTAGACCTGGACGGCTTACGCGTTTCACAGTTTCGATAACTGGTTTGCCTTCGAAATACTTTAAAGTCAAAGTAAGAGTTGCTTTGCCTTCAGCATCCGCAACTTCTACGTTTGAAATGTAACCTTCTTGTTGAAGAACGTTTGCAATAGCAACCTTCAACTTAGAGTTAGGCATAGAAACGGTTTGTTTCTTTGCCATTTGCGCGTTACGAACACGAGTTAACATGTCGGCAACGGTATCTTGCATACTCATCTATAGTGCTCCTTACCAGCTTGCCTTAACAACGCCCGGTACATCACCTTGCATTACTGTATCGCGTAATTTGTTACGGCTTAAACCGAACTTACGGAAGTAACCATGAGGACGACCAGTTAAACCACAACGGTTACGTAAACGTACTGGAGACGCATTACGTGGTAATGCTTGGAATTTCATCATCGCTTCGAAACGCTCTTCATCGCTAGCATTTACGTTTGCAATAACAGCTTTTAATTCAGCACGTTTTGCAGCGTATTTAGCAACAGTAGCTTCGCGTTTCAATTCGCGATTAATCATACTTTTCTTAGCCATATCGACCTCTTATTTGAACGGGAAGCCGAATGCACGCATAAGCGCACGGCCTTCGTCATCGGTGCGAGCAGTCGTAGTGATGGTAATATCCATACCACGAATACGATCAATCTTATCAAAATCGATTTCAGGGAACATGATTTGTTCCTTAAGACCCATTGAGTAGTTGCCACGACCGTCAAATGATTTCGCAGAGAAACCACGGAAGTCACGGATACGAGGAATCGCAATCGAGATTAGACGGTCTAAGAATTCGTACATACGTTCGCCGCGTAAAGTAACTTTACAACCAATCGGCCAACCATCACGGATTTTGAAACCAGCGATTGATTTGCGAGCTAACGTAAGAACTGGTTTTTGACCAGCGATAGCTTGCATATCAGCAAGAGCACCATCAAGGAGTTTTTTGTCAGCAGCAGCTGCGCCAACACCCATGTTGATCGTGATTTTAGTAATGCGAGGAATATCCATCACATTTTTAACGGCTAAAGTCTCTTGTAATTGAGCCTTAAGTTCGTCGTTGTAACGCGTTTTAAGTCTGGCCATTGCCTTTTCAACCTATTACTTCGCTACCGCCACTGATTCACCATTTGACTTGTAAACGCGAGTTTTCACGCCTTCAGTCACTTGGTAACCAACACGGTCAGCCTTTTGGGTTGTAGCATTAAAAATTGCCACGTTAGAGATATGAAGCGAAGCTTCTTGTGTAACTACAGCGCCTTCAGCACCTGTTGCACGGTTCGGCTTTTGATGCTTCTTAACCAAGTTAAGGCCTTCAACCATAACACGGTCATTTGAAACAGACAGCACAGTACCCTGTTTGCCTTTTTCTTTACCTGCGATCACAATAACTTGATCGCCTTTTTTAATCTTAGCCATGATTGCCTCTTATAGAACTTCAGGAGCCAGTGAAATAATTTTCATGAACTGTTCAGTACGAAGTTCACGAGTCACTGGTCCGAAAATACGAGTTGCAATCGGCGCTTTGTTGTTGTTCAAAATAACAGCAGCGTTATCGTCAAAACGAATCACTGAACCGTCTGGACGACGGATACCGAATTTTGTACGAACTACAACAGCATTCATCACGTCACCTTTTTTAACACGTGCGCGTGGAATAGCTTCTTTTACAGTAACTTTAATAATGTCGCCAACAGAAGCATAACGACGGTGTGAACCACCAAGTACTTTAATACATTGTACGCGGCGAGCACCACTATTGTCTGCTACGTCTAGCATACTTTCGGTTTGAATCATTGCCCTACTCCAAAACCGAGCATCACCGGTCACAATTTCGAAAGGCTCAAAGAGTACTCGAAATTAACCGATGATGCAACAGATACGTCTAATTACTCAGCAGCAGCTTCAACAACTTCAACTAGAGTCCAAGACTTAGTTTTAGAAATTGGGCGGCTTTCTTTGATAGTCACAACGTCGCCAGTTTTAGCTGTGTTGTTCTCATCGTGAGCATGTAATTTAGTTGAACGGCGGATTGATTTGCCATACAACGGGTGTTGAACGCGGCGTTCGATAAGTACAACAATAGACTTGTCCATTTTGTCGCTTACTACTTTGCCGGTTAACGTGCGAACTGTTTGTTCACTCATTGTCCGTTCCCCTGTTTTTCGGTAAGGAGTGTCTTAATACGAGCAATTGTCTTACGAGTAAGTGCAACTTCGTGCGATTTACCCAATTGACCAGTTGCTTTTGCCATACGAAGACGGAATTGGTTAAGCTGTTGCTCATCAAGCAAAGCTGTCAACTCTTCTACCGACTTTTCACGTAGATCTTTAGTTTTCATTACATTACCGTCCGAGTCACGATAGTGGTTTTAAACGGAAGTTTAGCAGCTGCAAGCGTAAACGCTTCGCGAGCCAATTCTTCGTTAACACCATCAATTTCGTACAAGACTTTACCTGGTTTGATTTGACAAACCCAGTATTCCACAGAACCTTTACCTTTACCCATACGCACTTCAAGAGGCTTAGAAGTAATCGGCTTGTCTGGGAAAACACGGATAAAGATCTTACCACCACGTTTAATACGACGGCTGATTGTACGACGCGCTGCTTCAATTTGACGAGCAGTCATTTGACCACGCTCAACAGATTTAAGTGCGATTGTACCAAAAGATACCGAGCTACCGCGGTGAGCTAGACCAGTGTTACGGCCTTTCTGCACTTTACGGAATTTAGTACGTTTAGGTTGTAACATGGATTATTCTCCTTTTTCAGCAGAACGATCATTGCGACGACCACGACGCTCTTGACCTTCACCACGACCACGACCGCGTTTAGCTGGACGTTCTTCAGCTGGAGCTGGGTTCATGACTTGTTTCATGCCACCCAAGATCTCACCACGGAAGATCCAAACTTTAACACCAATCGTACCGTAAGTCGTTTCAGCACGCATAGTTGAATAATCGATGTCTGCACGAAGTGTATGCAAAGGTACGCGACCTTCACGATACCACTCAGTACGAGCAATCTCAGCACCACCTAAACGGCCTGACACTTCAACTTTGATACCTTTAGCACCAGCACGCATTGTGTTTTGAACCGCACGCTTCATAGCACGACGGAACATTACACGTTTTTCTAATTGAGAAGCGATAGCTTCAGCAACTAAACGAGCGTCTAAGTCTGGGCGATCGATTTCATTGATACTTACTTGCGCTGGAATACCCATAATTTGAGTAAGTTCACGCTGTAGTTTCTCAATGTCTTCGCCTTTTTTACCGATCACGATACCAGGACGTGCAGTGCTAATAGTTACTTTAGCAGCGCCCGTAGGACGTTCGATAAGAATATTGCTGATCATTGCATTCTTAAGTTTTTTAGTTAAAAACTCACGAACTTGAAGATCTTTAAGCAAGTATTCAGCGTATTGTTTCGGACTCGCATACCAGTTGGCGTTATGACGTTTTACAACACCAAGGCGGATACCGATTGGATGAACCTTCTGACCCATATCAAACCCCTACCTTAACGGTAATGTGACAAGTACGCTTAGTAATACGATCTGCACGGCCTTTAGCACGTGGCATAATACGTTTAAGGCTAGTGCCTTCATCAACGTAAATCGTAGTAACCTTAAGGTCGTCTACATCTAAACTGTTATTGTGTTCAGCGTTTGCAATTGCAGATTCCAATGCTTTTTTAACCAAAACTGCAGCTTTTTTGTTGCTGAAATTGAGAATATTAAGCGCGTGAGCAACAGATTTGCCACGGATTAGGTCTGCAACCAAACGAGTTTTTTGTGCCGAGATAGCGGCACCGCGTAATTTAGCAGTAACTTCCATCATAGCACCTTAACGTTTAGATTTCTTGTCAACACCGTGACCACGATAGGTACGAGTTGGCGCGAATTCACCAAGTTTGTGACCAACCATATGTTCAGATACGATCACTGGAACATGGTTACGGCCATTATGTACAGAAATTGTTAAACCAACAAAATCTGGGAGGATCATCGAACGACGCGACCAAGTTTTGATCGGCTTACGGTTATTAGCCGCGATAGCCGCTTCAACCTTAGCGAACAAGTGCGCATCGACGAATGGGCCTTTTTTCAGAGAACGAGGCATTGTCAGATTCCTTTACTTGTTACTTAACGCGACGGTCGCGAATAATCATCTTAGTCGTACGCTTATTGGTACGTGTCTTGTACCCTTTAGCTTTTTGACCCCATGGGCTTACAGGTTGAATACCTTTGCTACGACCTTCACCACCACCGTGCGGGTGATCTACTGGGTTCATCGCCATACCACGAACGGTAGGACGAACGCCACGCCAGCGTGCTGCACCTGCTTTACCAAGTGAACGAAGGTTGCTTTCTTGGTTAGAAACTTCACCAAGAACTGCACGGCACTCAACGTGAATTTTACGCATTTCACCAGAACGTAAACGAACGATAGCGTAAGAACCGTCACGACCCAACAACTGAACTGAAGTACCAGCAGAACGAGCTAATTGCGCGCCTTTACCGATTTTAAGTTCGATGTTGTGAAGAGTAGAACCGATAGGCATGTTGCGAAGCGGTAAACAGTTACCTGGACGAATTGGAGCATCGTTACCAGATTGAACTTTATCGCCAGCGCGAAGGCCTTTAGGCGCGATGATGTAGCGACGCTCACCATCAGCATACAATACTAGTGCAATGTGTGCTGTACGGTTAGGATCGTATTCAATACGCTCTACAGTTGCAGGAATACCATCTTTGTTACGTTTAAAGTCAACTAGACGGTAGTGCTGCTTGTGACCGCCACCAACGTGACGAGTCGTGATGTGACCGTTGTTATTACGACCACCAGTACGTTTTTTAGCTTCAACCAACGGAGCATAAGGCGCACCTTTGTGAAGATGGTCGTGAACGACTTTCTCTACAAAGCGACGTCCAGGAGACGTTGGCTTACATTTTTGAATTGGCATAATTCTCGTCCTTATTCCGCTGCGCTTTCAGCGGTATCGCCCAAGTCAGCCATTTCAACATCTTGGCCAGCTTTCAGGGTGACGTATGCTTTTTTAACATCAGAACGACGTCCTAATGTTTTACCAAAGCGTTTAGTCTTACCTTTAGTGATCGTTGTGTTAACTTTAACAACTTGAACACCAAACAATTGCTCAACAGCTTTTTTGATTTCAAGTTTGTTTGCATCAAGTGCAACTTTGAAAACTTGAACACCAGCAGTTTCGCCTAAAACTTGTGCTTTTTCTGAGAATACAGGTCCTTGTAGGACTTGATAGATACGTTCGTTGTTCATCCGAGTTCTACCTCAATTTTCTTAGCAGCAGCTACAGACATAACAACTTTATCGAACGCAATCAAGCTAACAGGATCGATAGCAGCAGCATCAACCACATCAACGTGTGGAATGTTGCGCGCTGCAAGGTATAGATTCTCATCTACAGATTCTGTAACGATCAATGCACGAGTAGCATTCAAGTCGTTAAGTTTTGCAAGCAACTCTTTAGTTTTTGGAGCAGCAACAGCAAACTCTTCAACCAATACAAGACGATCTTGGCGAACAAGTTCAGCTAAGATACATTGCATTGCACCGCGATACATTTTGCGGTTAACTTTTTGAGACCAATCTTGTGGGCGAGCAGCAAAAGTTTTACCACCACCTACCCAGATTGGGCTACGAATAGAACCAGCACGAGCGCGACCAGTACCTTTTTGACGGAATGGCTTTTTGCCACCGCCAGAAACGTCTGCACGTGATTTCTGAGCTTTTGAACCTTGACGGCCACCAGCTAAATAAGCTGTAACAACCTGGTGTACAAGAGCTTCATTGAATTCACGACCGAACGCAACTTCTGATAATTCAACAGCAGAGCCGGAAACAGTATTTAAATTCACGTTATTTCCCCTCAGGCCTTGATCGTAGGACGAACAGTTACGTCACCACCAGTAGCGCCAGGAATTGCACCTTTCACTACTAAAACTGAACGTTCTGCGTCGATAGATACAATTTCTAGACCCTGTACAGTTACGCGCTCAGCACCTAAATGGCCAGCCATTTTTTTGCCTTTGAACACGCGACCAGGAGTCTGGTTTTGACCTGTAGAACCCAGAACACGGTGAGAAAGTGAGTTACCGTGAGTCGCATCTTGCGTACGGAAGTTCCAACGCTTAACACCACCTTGGAAACCTTTACCTTTCGACTGACCAGTTACGTCAACAACTTGACCAACTGTGAACATGTCTACACCGATAGTTCCACCAACTTCACGACCTTCAAGATCAGCTTCTGTTGCACGGAATTCTTGAACTAGACGACCAGCAGCAACACCCGCTTTCGCGAAGTGACCTTTCTGAGCGTTAGTTACGCGAGATTCGCGACGTTCACCAGTAGTGATTTGAATCGCTTGATAACCATCAGTTTCAAGCGTTTTGATTTGAGTGATGCGGTTAGGATCAACCTCAATCACTGTAACAGGCACAGAAACACCAGCATCTGTAAAGATACGTGTCATACCGCACTTGCGACCGACTAAACCAATAGCCATGTGCATAAACCTCTAAAAAAGCGGCCTAATTAACTTAGAGCGTTAATTAACCCGAAAGCCTTAACCCAATGCGATCTGAACATCAACACCAGCTGCAAGATCTAACTTCATCAATGCATCTACAGTTTTGTCTGTAGGTTGAACGATGTCGATCAAACGTTTATAAGTGCGGATCTCGTATTGGTCACGCGCATCTTTGTTAACGTGTGGTGATGTTAAAACGTTAAAACGTTCAATGCGTGTAGGCATTGGAATTGGACCACAAACTTGTGCGCCAGTACGTTTTGCTGTTTCTACGATTTCTTGAGCTGATTGATCAATTAAACGGTGATCAAAAGACTTCAAACGGATACGAATTCTCTGGTTAGACATACCAGTAAACTCCAAGCCAAATATATAAAGAATCACTCCTGACGCATCTCACCCCACTAAAAGGTAAGTGTCAAGAGCAGTGAAATATCACTAAGGTCATGATCGATGCCACGACTGTCACGATGTTAACTACTTTATTCGCAGTTAACACCCTTTCATTAAAGGGTCGCTCATTATAGCCATTGTTTAATGCATAAGCAAATCCATTTTTGATTTTTTACAATATATTCAATTTGTTTGGATTATCAGTAGCTTAAAAAAGCATCAATAGACTGTTTGCCGCAACACATAATCAATTGCACTATTAAGAATTTGATTTCCCTCAATAAAATTTAATTTTGGCGATTTTTTCAATTCAGTCTCAGTTGCCACGTATTGCCCCGAAAACTTATTCAGCTCGTCATCATTTTCCAAAAAAAGTGCTAAGGTTTCTGGCACGATCTCTGGGTGAAATTGAAAACCCAATACATTCTTTCCAATTTGGTACATTTGATTGCGACAGACTGTATTTTCAGCCAAATGTACAGCACCTTTTGGAATTTCAAAGGTCTCGCTATGCCATTGCATCACATTAAACTGTTCAGGCAATTCAAAGCATTCTGTTGGGACGTGTTGGATTTTACGTACTGTCGCCCAACCCAACTCCTGTTGTTCATTGCGGCTGACTGCAGCTCCAAGTGCATTGGCAATCAGTTGCCCACCCAAGCATAAACCGATCGCAGGTTTTCCTGCGGCCAAGTAACGCCTTAACCAGCGCTTCTCGATCTTTAACCATGGAAAATTCGCTTCATCATTCACACTCATGGTACCGCCCATAATAATGAGTAAGTCTACATCCTCAATGCTCGGTAAAGCTTCTATCTCTAAGGCTTGATCTATAGGTAAAGCAAAAAACTCTGTTGCACTGATCACTGCACCTTGTTGTTTTAAATATGTATAGCAACTGCCGAACCCTTCACCAGCAATATGCTGAAAATAATGTACTTTTAAATGCGACGTCATGCGCTTATGCCTTCTTTTTACTATCCTTATCGATGATTTAGCAAAATTGAAGCCAACTTTTTATTTTGTTTACCTTTATTCACATTTGTTCAATTTTCTCGCCTATTTAGAAACTTTCTCTTAAGCTAAAAACAATTTAGCGCTTTATGAAGAGTCGATTCGTGAAAAGAAATCCGCAAACTGCCCTAGTTCATGCACCAAGACAAGCGCCTCAGTACATCTCAACAGTTCAACCTCCCCTGTATCGTGCATCGACAATTATTTTTGAAGATACCAATGCACTGTTTAATCGCCATTGGACCGATGACTATGACTATAGTTATGGCACCCATGGTACCCCCACCACATTTACATTGGGCGATAACATTGCACAAATTGAGGGTGGAAGGTACTGCCTACTCGCACCGAGTGGTTTATCTGCCATCAACCTAGTGAACTCATGTTTTTTAAGTCATGGTGATGAAGTTTGGGTGGCAGATAATATTTACGGGCCAAACATGGAGCATCTTCGTAATCTAGAAAAACGCTATGGCATTGGTGTTCGTGTTTATAACCCTATTAATGTGTCCTCTTTCCAACCGACAGAAAAAGCAAAACTGATTTGGCTAGAAGCCGCAGGCTCGGTCACACTGGAGTTTCCAGATTTGGTCGGACTGGTGAAAAAGGCACAAGCACATCATGTGCTCACTGCTTTAGACAACACGTGGGGCGCAGGCCTTGCCTTTAATGCTTTTGATTTTAGTGATGAGCACTTAAGTGTAGATGTGACAGTACATGCTTTAACCAAGTACCCAAGTGGCGGCGGAGACATTTTAATGGGCTCAGTCGTGACACGCGAACGAGCTTTACATCATCAACTCTTTCGTACGCATGCCATTCAAGGCATTAGCGTCTCTGGGGATGATGTTGCTCAAGTCCAACGCAGTCTGGCATCAATGCGCGTTCGGTATGCCGCACAGTCTGAAAGTGCGCTACAGCTACTGGCATGGCTAAAACAACAACCCGAATTTGTGCAGGTATTACACCCTGCTGACTCGAGTGCTGCAGGTCATTCATATTGGAAAGACGTTTGTGTCGATCAACACAGTGCAGGTTTGGTCAGTGTCATTTTCAAGCCCGAATTTGATCTACAGGATATTCGTCAGTTTTGTGATGCCCTGTCACTCTTCAAACTCGGCTTTAGTTGGGGTGGTCCTGTAAGTTTGGTGATGCTGTATGACCTCAAAGACATGCGTGCACTTGAGCATACACATTTACAACAAGGTTTATTGGTTCGCTTTTGTATAGGACTAGAACATCCTGCCGATTTAATTCAAGATATAGAAAACGCACTAAAACAACTGAATAACCATCACAAAAAAATTGAATAGGAAGAAGTATGAGCACCCCGATCATCATTGCCAAGAAAACCACGAATACCCAACAAGATGTTGTTCTACACTCGAAGTTTGCCAACCGTCATGGCTTAATTGCAGGGGCAACAGGGACAGGTAAAACCGTAACCCTGAAGGTGTTGGCTGAAAGTTTTTCCAGACTCGGGGTGCCCGTATTTTTAGCCGATGCCAAAGGTGATGTTTCCAGCTTAGCGCAGGCAGGCGCATCCAACCCAAAATTTGATGAACGCATTAAAAGTTTAGGCATCGACAGCATTCCCTTTGCTGCCTCACCCGTGGTGTTTTGGGATTTATTTGCTGAACAAGGTCATCCTATTCGGACCACGATTACCGAAATTGGCCCGCTGTTGCTGGCACGTATGCTCAATTTGAATGACACCCAAGAAGGGGTACTTTCTGCGGTATTTCGTATTGCAGATGATCAAGGCATGTTACTGATCGACTTTAAAGACTTAAAAGCCATGATTGGTTATGTCAGTGAACATGCCGCAGAGTTTAAAGCCGAATATGGCAACCTATCTCCTGCCAGCCTTGGCGCGATTCAACGGAATTTATTGGCACTGGCCGATCAAGGCGGTGATCAATTCTTCGGGGAGCCCAGCTTAAATATTCTTGACTTTATTCAGACCGACAGTAATGGTCATGGTTATATCAATATCTTAGCCGCAGACAAGCTCATGAATACCCCAAAGCTCTATGCCACTTTTCTGCTCTGGATGCTTTCAGAATTATTTGAACAGCTGCCTGAGGTTGGTGATATGGACAAGCCCAAGCTGGTGTTCTTCTTTGATGAAGCACATTTGCTGTTTGATAATGCCAGTGCAGCGCTGCAAGAAAAAATTGAACAAGTGGTGCGCCTGATCCGCTCCAAAGGGGTTGGTATTTACTTTGTCACGCAAAACCCACTGGATTTGCCTGAAAGCGTGTTAGGGCAGCTCGGAAATCGTGTACAACATGCCTTACGTGCTTTTACCCCGAAAGATCAAAAAGCAGTAAAAACGGCTGCGGATACCTTCCGTGCCAACCCTGAATTTAAAGTTGAGCAAGCCATCACTGAACTAGCTGTGGGTGAAGCTTTAATTAGTTGCCTAGATGAACAAGGCACGCCGCAAGTCGTAGAGCGTGCATGGGTGATGCCACCCTATTCGTCTTTCACTCCGATTAGCCCAGAGCAACGTCAAGCCTTGATTTCACAAAGTATCGTGGCAGGCATTTATGAAAAAAGCCTAGACCGTGAAAGCGCTTTTGAACTTCTACAAAATAAAGTGGTTGAACGCCAACAACAAGCTGTACAGATAGAGCAAGAGAAACAACAAACCAAAGAACAAGAGGCGCTAGCGAAACAGAAGGCCAAAGAAGCTGAAACACTAGCGAAGCAACAAGCACGTGAGCAAGAGCGGATTGCGAAAGAACAGCAAAAAGAAGCTGAACGTGAAGCAAAACAGCGTGAGAAGCTAATTCAAGACACAGTAGGAACTTTTGCCAAAAGCGCCGCACGTAGTCTCGGGGGCAGTACGGGACAAAAAATCGTCCGTGGTTTACTCGGCTCATTGTTTGGTCGTAAGTGATCTACTTTTTAAATCTAAAAATCAAAATTTATGGGATATTCATATATCCCATATAAAAGTTAAGCTTTTACCAAAAGATGTATTTACATTACATCTTTAAAGGTATATTTTAAATACATCTTATAAATGATAGCCAAGAGAGATCAAACATGACTCCGCAGCAAATTGAACTTGTAAAAGCAACTGTTCCTGTCCTTCGTGAAAATGGTGTCGCACTCACAGGTTATTTTTATAACCGCATGTTAGGCAACAATCCTAATTTAAAAGAAACCTTTAATATGGGGCATCAACGCAGTGGTGCTCAAGCCCAAGCTTTGGCGGGTGCTGTGTTGGCCTATGCAGAAAACATTGAAGATCCTTCAGTATTACTCCCTGTGGTTGAGCTGATTGCCCACAAACATGTCAGCTTGAATATTCAAGCACCCGACTACAATATTGTTGGGGAAAACCTCCTCCATTCGATTAGTGAAGTTTTAAGTATTTCAATGGAGGATCCATTGATTGATGCTTGGGCTGCGGCGTATGGTCAATTGGCTGATTTATTCATTAGCACTGAAAAAGCGATTTATGAGCAACATCAACAAACCAAAGGGAGCTGGTTAGGCTGGCGCAACTTTAAAATCGCGAAGAAAGTGGTTGAAAGCGATGAAATCACTTCTTTCTATCTTGCCCCTGTGGACGGTGGTGATTTACCAAAATATGAAGCAGGTCAGTACATTTCAGTACGTGTATTTGTTGAGGAACTTGGTCTAAAACAACCTCGCCAATACACCCTTTCAACTAGCCCTCAAGCTGACTATTTACGTATCTCGGTTAAACGCGAAGATGAAAAAGGTGATTTGGCGGGAGGCTGGGTGTCAAATACTCTGCATGGTTTAGCCGAAGGTGCTGAAATTGAAGTGTCTGCACCAACAGGTAACTTCTACCTGATTGACCCAAATAAACGCAATGTCTTTATTAGTGGTGGTGTAGGCCTCACGCCAATGGTGGCGATGCTGAATCAATTGGTGACTTTGGATATGCCAGAGCCTGTGACTTTTGTGCACGCCTGCCGTAGCAAACAAGTGCATGCCATGAAACAACATATTCATGACTTAAAAGCCAAATATCCACGTTTAAGTACCTTTACTGCATATGAGTTCCCACATCAAAGCGATGTTTTGGGTCAAGATTATGATGCGCAGGGTCGCCTTGATTTGAGTACCATTGATAGCGCGATTCTACCTGTTCAAGCAGACTACTACTTATGCGGCCCAATGCCATTTATGGCAGAGCAACAAAAAGCCCTGATTGCTCGTGGTGTTCCTGCCGAAAATATTCACAGTGAAGCTTTTGGCACAGGTGGTGTTCATCACTAATCCATGCCATCGGCATAAAATAGAGAGGGTTAGTCAGGTTATGCTAGACTAGCCCTTTGTTTTTTTGCTTATCAACGACCAGTACCCTCATGCAGCTCAATAAATTTACCGATTATGCTTTGCGAATTCTGATGTATGTTTCACAGCCGAAAGCGCTGCCGCATACCATCGCAGAACTGGCACAAGCACTACAAGTGTCTGAAAACCACTTGATGAAGATCGTACACTTTATGGCGAAACAGCAGTGGATTATTACTGCACGCGGTCGTGGCGGTGGGATTCGACTCAATCCAGAAACCCTACATTTAAGACTGGGCGAGATTGTGCGGGTCTTACAAGCAGATCAGAACATTGTGGAATGCAACACCCCACCTTGCGTACTCCGTTCAAATTGCGGACTGAAAGGGATCTTAGATCAAGCGTTGGATCAGTTCTATCACAGCTTAGACCAATATACCTTAGCGGATGTACTGGGTACTGAGGCTCAGAATAAGTTCACAACCCACTCGCCGATTAACCTGATCAATCTTGCTGATTAAGGTCTTTTATAGACAAGATTGCGGACTTTACGCTGCAAAGGTCGATTGCCTGCTCGACTTCCATTATAATGGCTGATTGTAGATCATAAATTGAAGTTGAGTTATGCACCACAGCCGAGGAAAATCCAAAAACAGTAAAATTGCTGCTGCCCCAAAGCAAAAAATTAGCTATGAAAAAAAGGTAGATTCTGCAGTTACTGAATATGCTGTGCGCGCTCTCAACTGGCTGCGTAAAGCAGAGTTTTTAATGAGTGCCCCAAAGCTCAACCTGTGTGTAGAAGATACAGGCTATGAAATTGCTTTTGCGGGTCGTTCAAATGCAGGTAAGTCTAGTGCGATCAATGCCTTAACCAATCAAAAGCAATTGGCTCGTGCCTCGAAAAGACCGGGTCGTACACAGATGATTAACTTTTTCAGTCTGGGTAATCCCGATCAACGTCTCGTCGACTTACCCGGTTATGGTTATGCAGCCGTGCCTGAAGCGATGAAAATCGTGTGGCAAAAAGAGTTAGAAAATTACCTGATTCAGCGTAAAAGCTTACAAGGCTTAGTCTTGTTGATGGATATTCGTCATCCGCTACAGCACTTTGACGTGATGATGTTGGAATGGGCTTATTCACGTAAATTGTTTGTGCATGTGCTACTGACCAAGTCCGATAAACTCAACCGTGGCCCTGCCTCTAAAGCATTGCAAGAAGTGAAAGCCCAATTGAAAAAGATGAAACTTGATTTCTCAATTCAATTGTTCTCTTCTCTCAATAAACAAGGCCTAGAAGAACTGGCAAGTGTGATGGGCGGACGACTGAATTTTACTTTAGATCAAGCCCAACATTTTGACTTAAGCAGCATTCCAGATGCGACAGCCGATGAGCTGGATGCAGACGACTTCGATGAAGATCCTGAAGCCGTTATGGATCTTGATGCTGAAGACGATGTGGAAACCAAACCACAGCCTGAGGCTTAAGTTTTAAACGCCAACCTAAAAAAGCATCATCTATTGCTGTATCTGTGTCCCCTATTGCTAATCGGAATCGGGGACTTTTTTTTATACTGACTTTATTCAGCTCGTGAAAAAATTCAACACATATAAAAATAGGTCAGCATATGAAATTATGGTCTCGATTGAAAAAAAACAAAATTCGTTCCTCTATTGCTTACACCATTAAGCCCCGCAAAGTTAAGTTTGAGTGGCAAGACAGTCCGATTGATTGGATTCCCAACCAACCTTTTGCCAGCTATTTCATCAATGAAATTAATATGATCCTGCCCGCAGGTGAGTTCTGGTTCTGCCGCCTCTATAACAAAGTTTTACCGCAAATTAGCGATCAAAAACTGAAGCAGGATGTACAAGCCTTTATCCGCCAAGAAGCCATGCATGCGCAGGCACACAACTCAGCCAATAAAGAGTATCTCAGCCAAAGAGAGATTGATGTCTCCCGTAATCTAGCGTTGATGGATTTTTTATTTGGAAAATTACTGGCCGATAAGCCGCTTGATCTCACTGTACCCAAAGCATTTGAGCACCAGTGGGATCTGTTTCGACTCGGTATTATTGCCACGGTGGAACACATGACCTGTGTCCTTGGAAAATATGCACTGGACAACACCGAATGGGAAAAAATGGGCGCTGACCCTGCGATGTTAGACTTGATCAAATGGCACGGCGCAGAAGAAATTGAACACCGTACCGTCGCATTTGATTTATACCGACATTTAGGCGGGGGCTACATTGCGCGTTATTATTTGAGTCTGGTGGTGATCGCTGCCGTTCTCGGTTTATGGGTCGATGGTGCGGCCCATATTATGAAACAAGATGACCGCTTTAAGTCGATTCAACCCAGTCTGTTTAAACCTTGGATTTGGCGTGAGTGGCTGTCTATTTCTAAACGGAATCATCAAGTGTTGCCAAGTCCGTTATGGCTCATCTCACAGCAATTTGGCTATTTAGTGCCGTGGTATGACCCTGTACACGAAGCCAAAACAGAAGATGCGATTGCCTACTTAGACCAATCCCCAGCGGCTAAACGTGCCATGCTCAAAGTCGCTTAAATCCTAAAATAAAAAAGCAGCTCAATCGGCTGCTTTTTTTATTTTAGAGCAAAACTTAAGACGGATTCGATAAATTAGGCAAAGGTGCATCCAGATCCTTGGTATGTCGATCCACCACCACACTAATCATCATGTCACCTTGTACATTCACCACAGTACGCACGGTATCCAGCAAGCGATCAATCGGCAATAAAATCGCAATTGCTTCAGCAGGAAGCCCGACAGACTGCAATACCATAATCATGGTGACCATGCCCGCACTCGGAATCCCTGGAGCACCTAAAGAAGCAATCATCGCCGTCAGACACACCACCAACTGCTGACTCAAAGTCAAATCTAGTCCCATCAAGTTGGCAATAAACAAAGCCGCCGCTGCCTCATACAGCGCAGTACCATCCATATTGAGCTGCGTCCCCAACGGAATCACAAAGCCTGCCGTTTGCGGACGTACACCAAGATTTTCTTGCGCACACTTGAGGGATAAAGGCATAGTTGCCGAGCTTGAACTGGTGGCAAAAGCAGTAATTAATGCCACACGTGTACCTTTAAAAAAGGTCATCGGATTCATCTTGCCAAAAATCCACAGTAATAGCGGCAAGACCACCAGACCATGAAAAATGGTAGTACCTGTTACCACAGCCGCAAACTCAGCCAAACGACTCAATACCGAAATATCTTCGGTTGCAATCAACTTGGCGAGTAAGGCAAAAATTCCTAGCGGGGCTAGCTTCATCACCCAACCAATCATCAACATCATGATGTCAAAGAACTGTTGACTCAGCTTACGCACGGTACGGAATTTTTCGCCGCCTTTAACCAGTGCCACTCCAATGAACAGAGCAAAAACCACCACCGCTAAAACATTGCCTTCGGCAAAAGCTTTGAATGGGTTAATCAGCGTATTTTGAATAAAGTTGGTGAAAAACGAAGATGGGGTGAGCGTATCTGGCGTTTGATGAGCGGCCATGGCATCTTGAAACATGGCGATATCGACACCTTTGCCGACTTCAAATAAATGCGCGCAGCTTAAGCCCAATATCAAAGCCAAAGTCGTGGTAGTGACACAGCATGCCAGCGTAATTTTCCAAACACGGGAGAGCTGGCCGCCCGCTTGTAAGTTGGATACCCCCACCACAATTGAGCTAAAAATGAGAGGAATCAAGAGCATTTTTAATAGACCAATAAAAATACTGCTGACCACCCCGATTCCATACAAACTCATCTCTAAAAAAGCAGTACCCGGGAAAAGATTGAGAATAAATCCGAAGATGACCCCGAAGATCGCTGCAATTAGAATTTGCGTGTTTAAGCTCATAGCTTCATGCTTTTCAAAGATTTCTTTGGGAAACTATGCCATGTGAACGGACTAGAATCGAGCATTTTTTTGTCACAAGTACTGCACATTTCCCCATATACCTCTCCCCAAAAGATGAGACCATTACAATTGAAGCTCAACGCCTAGCTCTGCTCTGACCGCCTTTCAGTCATAAAAAAAGCTGAGTCATATCACTCAGCTTTTTCTGTACTTAGGCTTTATTGAGCTTCGATTTCACGGAGCCGAATCAAACCTTCTTGCGTAGTACTACACACCAACTCACCGTTTTGCCACATTCGTCCAAAGTTTAAACCACGTGAACTGGCACTGACTGTGGCGTCCATGTCATACAGCATCCAGTCATCCACGCGAAAGGGTTTATGGAAATACATAGCATGATCGATACTCGCACACTGCAAACTTGGCGAAAGATAACTTAAACCATGTGGGCGCAGTGCCGTGGTCATTAAAGTGAAATCTGAATAGAATGCAGCAATCGCCTGATGCAATGAAATTTCATCCACTTCTGCTGCAATGCGGTCATGCGTGCGAATGTAGTGCGCATATACGGGTGCTTCAGGCTGCGGTTGATACGGGTTCTGTGGATTGATGGGACGAATTTCCACATGACGATCCCGCATGAAACTTGCACGCACATTTTCAGGCACAAATTCCACCATCATTTTTTTCAGTTCAGCCTCAGACTTTAAAGACTCTGGTGCTGGATACTCAGGCTCACCGATTTGGTAATTCAGCCCTTCTTCATTGTCAGCAAAAGACACCATGCACATAAAGATGGTTTTACCGTGCTGAATAGCACGCACTTGGCGACTGACAAAACTACGGCCATCACGAATTCGATCAACTTCATAGATAATCGGTGCGTTCACATCGCCACCAAATAAAAAGTATGCATGTAAAGAATGAGCTGGACGATCCGTCGTATATGACGCCGCACGTAGGGCCTGACCTAAGACTTGCCCACCAAAAACACGCTTCCCAACCAAATTACGGCTTTGTCCACGAAAGATATTTTCCTCAATTTTTTCGAGGCTCAGTAATTCAACCAACTCTTGGGTTAAGGCATTCATAAGCAACCTACTTAATGGTGAGAGACCAGATTTTTCTGTAAAGTGATGAGGTATGATATCGATATTAAAATCTATTTTGCCATAAATTCAGACTAAAACCCTATAGATTGCTTGACTGAGTTGTCATAAGTTTTTTTCGTTATTTCCGACTAAAAATACGATTTTTAACGATAAAATTCACCATATAAAACAAATTTGTCAGGAAATGACATACGGTTTATGTTTACAATTACGCAAAATAAATACCCCTTCAGACAAACTGCGGGATTGGTCATTTAAGCAGGAGTGTATATGTCCAAAAGTGGCTTTGGTCAAATGTATAGAAAGCTTTCCAGTAAGCTTCTTGACCTCATAGTAACCCCACATGTATTGGGTGAGGTTCCAACAGAACCGACAGCAATAGATGCTGACCCAGCAGCTTCAGGCCATCCCAAAAAAATTGTCTGTTATGTGCTTCAAAATCACTCACGCAGTAATGCGCTGTTGGTGGATGGTGAAACACGTCGTTTAAAGCTTGCTCCTGCACTCGATCCTTTGGTCGTGGGGACGCATCAAGAAAAAGCATCGATCGTGTTTTTACAGCATAACGATGAAAATAATTTACTTAACCCTTCACCACACACCTTTCCACCGCGCCTGTTACGTCTAGTTGAAGCTTTAGAACAACAACCCGATTTAGACGTAGAGCTGGTACCTGTGACGGTACTGTGGGGACGTTCACCAGATAAAGAAGACTCTTGGTTTAAATTGTTATTTACCGACACTTGGGCAACTCCAAGTACGGTGAAACAGCTGATGAATATCGGTTTACATGGTCGTCAGTCATTTTTAGAGTTTCATGAAAGTCAATCTTTACGTGCTTTGGTCGACTTTGCAAAAACCACCTATCCGAATTTATCGCCTGCGACCTACATTCTAAACACCTTAAATAATCAGCTCGATGCACACCGTGAAGCGGTACTCGGTCCCGATCTTTCGGACCGTCGCAACGTGATGCATTCATTGATTAAAGCCAGTGATGTACAAGATGCGATTCGCCGCGAAAGTATCCGCGGCAAAATTAGCATGTTGGACGCTGAACGTCGTGCCATTGGTTATGTCAATGAAATCGTATCGGACTATTCACACTCAACCATCCGTTTTGCGGAAATGGCGCTGGCACGGTTATGGACCCAGCTCTATGACGGGGTTGAAGTGCATAACTTCAATACAGTTCGTGAGTTGGCTAAAGACTACGAAATTGTGTATACCCCATGTCACCGTAGTCATATCGACTATTTACTGCTGTCTTATGTGGTGTATAACCGTGGTTTGATGGTGCCTTATATTGCTGCGGGCGATAACCTGAATATGCCATTTGTTGGGCAAATTCTACGTGGTGGCGGTGCATTCTTTATTCGCCGCACTTTCCGCGGTAACGCGCTCTACACTTCGGTCTTTAAAGAATACCTATACAGTATTTTGTCGCGTAATACGCCTTTGGAATACTTCATCGAAGGTGGTCGTTCACGTACAGGTCGTCTGCTACCACCGAAGACAGGTATGTTAGCCATGACGGTGCACAGTCACTTGCGTGGTCGTGCCAAACCGATTGTCTTTGTTCCGACCTATATTGGCTATGAACGCTTGATGGAAGGTGCAACCTATGTCGGTGAGATGAACGGTAAACCCAAAGAAGCCGAGTCTGTCTTTGGGATTCTGCAAACTTTACGCAAAATTGAACGTATTTTCGGAAAAGTCCATCTCAACTTTGGTGAACCGGTCTTCTTAGATGACATGCTGAAAAAGCATGGCGCTGAGAATGTACAAATTGCTAAAAATGATGATCCAATTCCGCAAGAAGTCTCTGATGCAGTCAACAGTTCTGCGCATGCAATTTTAGAAAATATTAACCGTGCGGCTGTGGTGAATCCTGTTTCATTACTGTCTTTGGTTCTATTGGCCACTGAGAAGCATACGCTGGATGAAGAAATCTGTATCAAACAGCTCGATACCTATCGCAAGTTGTTGACGACACTTCCTTATGATGAGCGCCTCTTGGTCACACCATTATCAGGTAAAGAAATCATTGCTTATGGTTTAAAGCTGAAACTGATCAAGCGTGTCAATCATGTTCTTGGTGACATTATTGCGATTGCGGACAATCAAGCAGTACTGCTGACCTACTTCCGTAATAACATTTTGCATGCCTTTGTCTTGCCATCACTCGTTGCCGCTTTGGTTGAACACAATGGAACCATTGGCCGTGGTGATTTAATCAATGTAATTCGCACACTATATCCATTCTTAAAAGCAGAACTGTTTTTAAAATGGGAAGATGCTGAACTCAAAGATCAAATCTGCGCTTATGTAGACGGTTTGATTCAAGCCAAACTGATTTCTGAAGATGCCGAAGGCCACTTGATTTCTCCTGCTCCAAACAGTGAAGATCATAACCAATTGGTGGTCTTGGCAGCGCCAGTAATGCAAAGTCTCGAACGTTACTATATGACGCTTGCGCTGATTACACAGCGCGGCTCTGGGAACATTTCAGCACGTCAGGTTGAAGAGCTCAGTCATTTGGTCGGTCAGCGTCTATCTGTCCTGTATGAGTTCAATTCACCTGAATTCTTTGATAAAGCCCTGTTCCAAAGCTTTATTAAAGTGCTGACGCAACAGGGTTATATCAGCACCAACTCAGACAACGCGATTGTGTTTGATGAGAACTTCCAAAACGTTGCGCAATATGCCAACTTGGTACTAGATGATGTCACGCTACAAATGTTGCAACACATCACTACTTTCAGCGATGAAGAACTGAAAGATACGCTAGACAAAGTGGCTGCTGAACAAGCGAAGAAGCGTTTGAAACGTAAGAAAAAGTAATCTTTTCTTAAATGCATAGGTATCTACAAAATGTAGGTGCCTATGCTTTAAGTCTATGAATAAAAATTAAAATCTATTTAGAATAAGAGATTTATGTTAAATAAGCTAATTTTTAGTAAAGATTGGTGAGAGGAAAGAAATCATTTTTATCTTTCGATATCGTTGCATATTGGAAGCAAATAGACTGTTGTGGTTGTAATGTATTAAGTCTAGGTAAGTGCTTGATGACTTGTTTACTACCACTAAAACTGAATAAATTGCCTTGTGAGTTCTTGAAGGTATAGATCGGTTCAATACTATCCGATCGTCCAAAGCGCTCTTTGACGATTTCTGTTTTTTCAATAAATTCACCACACTCACGAATTTGATTACCAGATTTTAACGCCTGTTTGTATTTCCAATTATGGTAAGTGGTAACCCCGAAATAAAGTGTAAAACCTAATATAGTAAGTATAGAAAACTCGACTATTTTTTTTGAACTTAATGACATATCAATCACAATATATTAATTTTATTATCCCTATTATAAACATATACTTATTGTACTTAAATGGATTTTATTGATTACTAATATAACGATAGTAAAAGTATGTACAACGAGTAGAAGAAAAAATAGATCCAAATTTTAAAACTACGATCTGGATCTAGGCTTCTTGCTGTTCGTATAACAGCCATTATGTTAAGTTAGGCGAAGACTCACTTAAAACAAGAGCTTTAATTTTTACAGCTTTTTCGAAATGATCTAATTTATGTTGCATGATCCACCAATTGGCTGCCTCCATTA
Organism: Acinetobacter sp. CWB-G5; assembly: GCF_019209785.1. NCBI lineage: Bacteria > Pseudomonadati > Pseudomonadota > Gammaproteobacteria > Moraxellales > Moraxellaceae > Acinetobacter > Acinetobacter sp. CWB-G5. The sequence goes on from NZ_JAHUTF010000003.1 coordinate 70,611, forward strand.
AAAGCTCAGGATTATCATTTTTACTCTTGAAAAAAGCATAGAAAGATAAACCTACGCTATCTCCTTTTTTCTCAATTTTCTCATTACATCCATGAATAAATATTTCTCTTAACTCTTTTCTCATATTTTTAACTTTCTCTAAAATTAACATAATACACCTTATACGAAATTCTTAAAATTTTCCTATAAGCATCAATATCTTAATAAAAGCCGTTCTAGGGTTAAGCGCACTGGAACGGATTTGTCATGATTCTTCACGTTCCACAGCCATTTTCCAAACGATGCTTCACATTTTTTATGAGTAAAAATAAAAAATTATTTTGACTCACGCTCTGCTAACAACGCCAAATAATCATTAAAGCAATGTGGATGCTGTAATTCAAAATTCATCTGTTGCATACGCCTAGCATGAATTTGTTTGCCTGATGACACAGCACTTTCCAGAACCAAAACTGGCAGTCCTAACTGCTGTTGAAACCATTGAATAATTTCATGTAAGGGCAATGGTTGGCTATTGCTGCAAATGTAAGACTTTTCAGTATGTTCCACGTGAAGCAAGTGTGCTAGAAAAGCAACCAAATCATCAATATGAATTCGGTTCGACCAATGCAGTTTGGGATAAGTTTTTATGGTTTCTGCAAGTTTAATCATACGTGCAACTGAAGTCCCATAAATTCCTGTTGGACGTACAATCACACATTCAGATGGATAAGCCTGTTGCCACAAAGTTTCCATGTTCAATAGCACCTGCCCTTGCACATCGCTCGGTTGGGGACTAGTGTCATCATCAACCCGCTCCCCTGCACTTTCACCATAGACACGTGTAGAAGAAACTACGATCACTTTTTTTAAAGGATGACTTTTTAAGGCATGTAGCATGGGTGCAATCGAGTCTACAAAAGTTCGCTGATACGCCTCCACCGTACTGCTCTCAGGCGAGAGTAAGACATATACCGCATCAATCGGTGCGACTTGAGACAAATCCAGCTGATGAATATCTTGAATCAAATGCTCAGCCCAATCATCTGATTTCGGACTTCGGCTAATTGTGGTAATTTGGTGGCCTTGCTGAAATAACTGTTTAGCAACACGCTGAGATGTTTTACCATAACCTATAAATAAAATATGCATTTAGCACCAAATCACAGACAAAGTTGAGGGGACATGGCTGCAGTCCATCAGTTGCAGGGGGTCGGAGCTGCCTCTGCTGCACTACTTGAAAAGTTGAATCTCTTCACTACAGATGATCTGCTGTTTCATCTGCCACGAGACTATGAAGATCGTAGCACGATCATACCGATGAACCAATTAACGGTTGGGCGTAGCTACCTACTCGAAGGAACGATTCAAGGCGTGGACTTTCCGCCGGGTAAACGTAAATCGATGGCGATTGGACTGCAAGATGACTTTGGCAAAGTGACTTTGCGCTTTTACCATATTTATAAAGGCTTAACGGACCGTGCAAAGATCGGTAATCGTCTACGCATTTTTGGTGAAGTCCGTGTGGGTGCGCGTGGCTTGGAAATGTATCATCCCGAAATTCAACTTATTACAGAACATACGCCGCTTCCACAAACCCAACTGACTGCGATTTACCCCAGCACAGAAGGTCTGACTCAGCCTAAATTTCGTGAATACATCAAACAGGCTTTAGCCAAGCACAGTGATGATTTACCTGAACTGCTACCTACAAAATTTACCAATGGCTATGCACTTAAACAGGCGTTGGATTACATCCATCACCCTCCTGTAGATGCCAATATGCTGCAACTGAGCCAAGGCTCACACCCTGCCCAACAACGACTGATTTTTGAAGAGTTGGTTGCGCATCAGGTCAGTTTATTAAGCCGTCGTGCCTATATCCAACAGATTGAAGCCCCACGTATTTCTGCCAGTCGTCAGTTTGCCAAACAACTGCTCAGCAGCCTACCTTTTGAAATGACCAATGCACAAAAGCGTGTCTCCAAAGAAATAGTACAAGACTTAAAACTCAATAAACCAATGTTACGTTTGGTTCAAGGCGATGTCGGCGCAGGCAAAACCTTGGTCGCAGGAGTCGCAGCCTGTCATGCCTTAGAAGAAGGTTGGCAAGTGGCACTGATGGCACCGACTGAAATTTTGGCGGAACAACACTATCTCAATTTTAAAAAATGGTTTGAGCCTTTGGGACTCAGTGTATCTTGGCTTTCAGGAAAACAAAAAGGCAAAGCCCGTGCCGCAGCCGAACAAGCGATTGTCGATGGCACAGCGCATCTGGTGGTGGGTACACACGCCCTGTTTCAAGACAATGTCCGCTTTGCCAAACTTGGATTAGTAATTATTGATGAGCAGCACCGCTTCGGGGTCGATCAGCGCTTAGCCCTACGCAATAAAGGCGCGCAGAATATGACCCCACATCAATTGGTGATGACAGCAACCCCTATCCCACGGACTTTAGCCATGTCCGCCTATGGAGACTTAGACACGTCCGTAATCGATGAACTTCCACCCGGACGAACGCCAATTCAAACCGTGACTATTCCACTCGACCGCCGAGAAGAAGTCCTACAACGTATTGCCAGCAACTGTCTAGAAGGTAAACAAGCTTACTGGGTCTGCACCTTGGTTGAAGAGTCTGAAACCTTAGATGCTCAAGCTGCTGAAGCGACCTATTTAGAAATTAAAGAACGCTTCCCAGAGCTCAACATTGGCCTTGTACATGGCAAAATGAAAGCCGACGAAAAACAAGCAGTGATGCAACAGTTTAAAGCCAATGAATTACAGCTCTTGATTGCGACCACAGTGATTGAAGTGGGAGTCGATGTACCAAATGCCTCGATCATGGTGATTGAAAATGCGGAACGTTTAGGACTATCTCAATTACACCAATTACGTGGCCGTGTTGGTAGAGGCGCCAAGGCCAGCTTTTGCGCCCTGCTATATAAAAGCCCGCTGTCTCAAAATGGACAAGAACGCCTACGCATCATGCGTGAAACCAATGATGGCTTTTTAATTGCCGAAAAAGATTTGGAAATTCGCGGTCCCGGTGAATTGCTCGGTACCAAACAAACGGGTGATATGGGCTTTCGCGTAGCCAAACTGGAGCGTGATGATCATTTGCTCAATCAAGCACATTTTGTCGCAGCGCAGATTTTAAAGGACTATCCTAAAAACGCTGAAGCCTTACTGAAACGCTGGCTGCCTGAAGCACCACGCTATGCCTATGTTTAGTCATTTACTGCACACCGCCAAACAGTTGCTACACAAAGCACAGCCTTGTCAGTTGTGTGGCATTGTACGAGCAGATCTGCATTCGGTCTGTCTGGACTGCTGGCAACAACTCCCACTGCATCCACAGACCGTTGAAAAACAAGAACTGAGTATTCATGTCGCAGGACAGTATCAATATCCTTTAGATCACCTTATTCAGCAGTTCAAATATGAACAACAAGTGCATTGGCAACCTCTACTGTCAGGCATTATTCAGCAAATTCGCTTACCTAAAGTACAAGCAATTGTTCCGATGCCGATTTCGACTCAGCGTTTAGCAGAACGTGGCTATAACCAATCAATGATCCTCGCCAAAGACTTAGCCAAGCAGTTCAATGTTCCCATTTGGCAGCCTGTGATACGACTGCATCAACATTCGCAAAAAGGACTCAGTCGACTGGAACGCTTAGATCAAATTCATCAACAGTTTAAAATCGATCCACAGCAACGTCAGTACGCAAAACTCTATCGGCGTGTTTTGATTTTAGATGATGTCGTGACCACAGGCAGCTCGATTCAGGCACTGACTTTACAGCTTGAACAATTGGGTTGTCATAAAGTCAGCGCCGCGTGTATTGCCTATGCACTAAAATAATTAGACTACGTCAATCAGCAAATGTTCACGTACCCATGGCATGACCACTTCGGTGGTTAGCGGTGCAAGTGCAGTCTGCTGATCATTCAAACTGACCCATTTCATTTCTGCAATTTCAGCCGCAATTTGTGGCGCTTGCTGAAGCTGAACATGGTAAACATAGCTCACCAATTTAAAATCAGGTTCATTGGCGGTGGCTGTTTCAAAACGACCAACAAACTGTTCAATCGTCGCAGCACTTCCAATTTCCTCCCGAATCTCACGCAGCATGGTTTGCTCAGGTTCTTCATTGGGCTCAAGCTTGCCGCCAACTTGCATAAAACACGCGGTGTTCTGCTTACGCACCAATAAAAGCTGCTGCTGTTCATTCACAATAATAGCAGCAGCGACCGTAATCACCTTCATGCTTTGACATCCAACAACTCAGGATCAACCATGCCCCACTTCGGTTCAGGCGCTTGGAACTGATCCATCTGCTTTAAAATGGCTTTCACCGAATCCGATACAATCAGGCTGTCGGTAAAACGCGCATGGGTAAAGCCTTTGTTGGTGGTCATCTTCAGAAATTTAAGTAAATCATCATAAAAGCCATTTACATTTAAAAAGGCATTCGGCTTAAGGTGAATGCCGAGCTGAGCCCACGTCCATTGTTCAAAGATTTCTTCTAAAGTCCCTGCACCGCCTGGCATTGCAATAAATCCATCCGACAAGGCTGACATTTTCAGTTTACGCTCTTGCATGTCTTTGACAACATGTAACTCAGTCAAGCCTTGATGCGCCAACTCACGATCCACCAACACATGTGGAATCACGCCAATCACTTGACCGCCTGCCTCTAAAGCACTGTCTGCCACAATACCCATTAAGCCTGAACGACCACCACCATAGACCAAGGTTTTGCCTTGTTCTGCAATGGTGTGTCCAACCTGACGTGCTGTTTCGGAAAAGATTTGATCTGAACCTAATGCGGAACCACAAAAGATCGCAATTGAATTTGTCATTTTTTACTCTGATATTTAATTGTCATGCAACTTCACTAAAATGAATGGATATTTTTTAGCAATTTAACCATTCGATCAGTGTTTTTATTGCAATCCTTGTCTAAAATACACCCATCCACTTCAACCATTACTGCGCAAAGGAGAAAGACGGCATGCTTGAAGCCTTTTACGCCACAGAGCGCGGTAGCTTAGAAGACATCACCATTAATGGCGATTTCGATCTTCAGCCCGATTTGGTCTGGCTTGACCTCATTGCTCCCTCCCAAGAAGAACAACAGTGGATTTTAGATGCATATGAACAAAATTTACCTACGCTAAAATCACTCGAAGACATTTCATCTTCAGCTCGATTCTACCGTGATGACGACGGTATTTTGCATATCAGTACGTATTTTTTAACGAAAAATAAAAACTATCAAGTCGATGGTGAGCCTGAAGAAAGCAGCGGTGCCCTTGCCACGGTACAAACTGTCGCTTTCATTTTACATAAAGAACGTCTCTTTACCCTTCGCGGGGAAAAACTGGTAGCGTTCCGTGCCTTTCGTGCGCGTGCGCGCCGCAATGACTACGAAATCGACTATAAAGATCCAACGTGGATCTTACTCGGTTTACTCGAGGCGAAGCTGGACGAGCTTGCGGATATCTTAGAAGATATCCACAAGGACTTGGAAAAGTATTCCACAGAAGTGCTGAATAACCGTCACCGCGAGATGATTCTCGACTTAGATGACATGATTACCCGTCTGGCACACTTGGAAGATATGCTTGGAAAAGCACAGTTGTGTTTGATTGACTTACGCCGTGTACTGACCTTTTTATCACGCCCGCGTGCTTTAGGCAGTCATATTTATGATGCAGACATTCGAGAGCTCAGTGAAGACGTTCGCTCACTGGTTGAGCATGATGCCTTCTTGTTCCAAAAAGTACGATTCTTACTGGACACCACCTCAGGCTTCATTAACACCGAGCAGAATGACACGATTCGTCGCTTCTCTATCTTACCCAGTATGCTCGCTCCACCAATGCTGATTGCCAGTATTTACGGCATGAACACCGATGTGTTGCCTTTTGCCAAAGGCGGCACCAGTTTTATTGTGGTGAGCCTGATCTTAATGGCGTTCCTGATTGGTCCGCTCATTTACTTCCGCTGGAAGAAATGGATTTAAGTAAAGCTTAAAACACTTATTTTCCTCATAAATTTAAGAAACGCAACATATAAAAAAAGCACCTTAAGGTGCTTTTTTTATTTAAGGGATTAACTTTAAGTCATCCTGTAAATGACAGGCTTGAATCACTTTCATCATTTTTTCAGGTACAGCTTTAAAATGTAAACTATGTGCATCGGGTGTTTGACGCAACCAACGCACCAATACTGCCAGTGCTAGTGTACTACCATGCTCAAGCTGGGCCAGATTCACCACCACAGGATAAGACTGTGACTGAATCACCTTCAGACCTTGTTGATAGTAGCTTTCAGCATTGTCATATGTAATCTGACCTGAAAGCTGCATTTCCTGATTGCTAAAGTTAATCACCTTTCACCTACTTATTTTTTCTTTTCAACCGCTGCTTCTGCATCAGGTTGGAAGTTTGCAATCGCTTTATCTAGGTCGCCGCCATTACGTTTAACCGTTGCCGCGAACTGATTACGGAACTGTAAACCAAGGTCGATACCCGACACATTGATATTACGGATTTTCCATTGGTTGCCTTTATCCGCCAACTGGAAAGACACTGGGATTTTTTCGCCTTTGTTATTAAAGTCGATCGTCACCACAGGGTTTTTGCTATTGGTTTCTTTATACGGACGGATGGTATATGTCTGATTGCTGAACTTCGCAAATGCAGTACCGTAGTTTTCAATCAGTGTTTCACGGAAATTATTTTCAAACTTCGCGCGTTGTGCAGCTGTACTGTACTGATTGGTTGCATAAGTCCCCATCACAATACGAGAGAACGCTTGTGAATCCACATACGGGTCTAAGTTTTGACGAACAATCGTTTTCACAGCAGCTGGGTTGTTTTGTAGCTTAGCATGATCCGCTTTTAAACGCGCAATCAAGCCATCTGCCACTTTTTTAACAAAAGCAGGTGGTGCTTCACTTGGTGCTGCAAAAGCAGTACCTGCAAACATTGTAGTTAAAATGCTAGCTGTCAGTGTTTGTTTCAATAAAGTATTCACTACAATTGGTCCTCTTCAAATCATTCAACAAATGACACATTGGCATCTGCTGTTTCAGCGGTTTCAGGTTGCTCAGTTGTTGCTGAAGCATCTTTCGATTTACCTGCACCACCCGTAATAAATTTAGTAATTAAGTCTTCTAGGTCCATTGTGCCTTGGGTATTGCCAATGCTTTCACCACGTTTCACATAGTTCAAACCGCCCCCTGGAACAATTTTCAAGTATTTCTCACCTAACAGACCATTGGTTGCCACCATAATATAAGCATCTTCATCAATGCTGGTGATGGACTTCATGTTCGCAATAAGTTGCTTTTCCATTTCTTTTTGTTGCGCAGCATCCGCAGCGGTATAGTCGCTACTGTAACGAAGCTCTTCAAGTGCATTCTTTTCAACTTCTTTGAGTTGTGCTGCATTAAAGGTCGTTAATTTACCATCCAAAGAAAAAGAAACCGTCGCTAAACGTGTCACAGGGTCTAAGCTAATTTGATCAACTTGACCAATTTTTACCCCACTCATCGTCACTTTCGCACGTGGTTTTAAACCATTTACGTTATCGAAGGTTGCACTCATTTCATAGCGATCACTGAGATTTGATCCCACCAAGCCACTCACTCGCATCGCAATAAAAAACAAAGCGATACCGAATAAAATGACAAATATGCCGACTGCCAGCTCACTTGCACGTGATTTCATTAAACACCTCCAAACATGACCGCAGTCAACACAAAATCAAAACCTAAAACACAGAGCGATGAATACACCACAGTGCGTGTGGTTGATGTCGCAATACCTTCAGATGTCGGTTCACAGGCATAGCCTTGATACACCGCAATCCATGTACAAATTAAAGCAAAAACAAAACTTTTAATGATGGTGCCATTCAGGACATCTTTATAGAACTCTACGCTACTTTGAATGCCACTCCAGTAAGAGCCTTCATCTGCACCCAAGAAGTCTACACCCACCATTTTACCGCCCATAATCCCCACCGCAGCGAAGATGACAGACAACATCGGCAAACTAAAAATACCGGCCCAAAGTCGCGGTGAAATTACACGTTTAAGTGGATCAACACCGATCATTTCCATACTGGACAGCTGCTCTGTGGCTTTCATTAAGCCAATCTCAGCCGTCAATGCAGAGCCCGCACGACCTGCAAACAGCAATGCTGCAACCACAGGTGCTAACTCACGAAGTAAGGTCAAAGCAACCGCTGTACCTAGCATCGCTTCACTACCAAAGGTCACCAAGATGCTATACATCTGTAACCCGAGTACCGCACCAATAAATAGCCCTGACACCACAATAATGAGCAGTGATAACACCCCAACACGGTACATTTGATAAACAAATAACCGAACACCTAAAGCAGTGGGCATCGAAAATAAAATTTGTAATAACATCAGGCTAGCAACACCAATGCCGCGAACCCGTTCAATCACGCGTCGACCCAAGAGTGCTATCGCATTCATGCTTGCACCTCAGTATTTAGATATGCCTTATGGCTAAATTGATAATCGACAGGCCCTTCAACTGCACCTGTTAAAAACTGTTTAACAAACGGAGAGGCATTCGCCTGTAACTGTTCAGGCGTGCCTTCACCTTGCACCTTACCTTCAGCAACAACATAGATATAGTCTGCGATCGATAAGGTTTCAGCCACGTCATGTGAGACAATAATTGTCGTTAAATCAAGAGCTTCTCGCAATGATCGAATCAGACGTGTCAGTACACCTTTCACAATTGGATCTTGTCCTGCAAATGGCTCATCGTACATGATCAGCTCAGGATCGAGTGCAATTGCACGTGCCAAAGCCACACGGCGGTTCATCCCGCCTGAGAGCTCAGAAGGCATCATCTGTTCTGCACCACGTAAGCCGACAGACTCTAGTTTTAAAGATATAATTTCTGACAGTAAATGCTCAGGCAGCTTGGTATGTGCTCTTATCGGAAAGGCCACATTTTCATACACCGACATATCGGTAAACAATGCGCCACTTTGAAAAAGCATGCCCATACGCGCACGCGCAGCGAATAACTCTTTGCGTGACATTTTCGCAATATTTTGCCCATCAAAAAGCACTTCACCTTGGTCGGGAGTCAATTGACCGCCAATTAAACGTAGTAAAGTGGTTTTACCTGTACCTGATGGGCCCATAATGCCCGTAATTTGACCCTGTCGAATTTTTAAATTGACCTGATCATAAATGACACGTTCCCCTCGCTTAAAGCTCAGGTCTTTGACCTCAATGAGGGCTTGAGCAGTCAGAGGCGCTTGATTATTCATAGCTGTGCGTTTTCCTGCATTTTTTCAGCATGCATACTATAAAGGATTAAAAAACGATATGTTAGCGTATTCCGTGTCTAATTTTGTGCACGAATTGATTTCAGTTGGTTGTATTTATATTTATTTGAACTGCGAAAACAAGCTACATAAGATGAATTGCTTCATCCATAACGACTATAGACAAAGAAAAGAATGTTGCAAATCAGCAAAAAGAGTCCGAGATAATGTGCCATATTGACCTCTTTCATGTCAGAGAGTGTGGCGATTGATTCAACCTCATTATTGTGCATCATTATTATCAATACAATTAAAATATGACTCAGTATACATTTTAATTTATTTTTTTACAGCCGTAGACAAAAAAAAACCAGTGTTTCCACTGGTTTTTTTATTCATTCAGACTTAGTCGTTAAACTTACGACGTGGGCGGTCAAAACCACCTTCAGTACGTGGACGATCTGAATTAAATTCACGCTTCGGACGGTCTTCACCACCAAAAGTACGCTTAGGACGGTCTTCACCACCGAAAGTACGTTTAGGACGGTCTTCACCAAAAGAACGTTGTGGACGGTCGCCAAAACCACCTTCACGACGTGGCGCTGGACGATCACCAAAATCACGTTTTGGACGGTCACCAAAAGAACCTTCACGACGTGGTTTGTAATCTACACGGTTACCGCGGTTGTCATCATTCGAGTCAAAACGTGGCTTATCGTTGAAACCGCCTTCGCGACGTGGACGATCAGAGTTGAATTCACGCTTTGGACGATCATCAAAAGAACGTTGCGGACGATCACCGAAACCACCTTCACGACGTGGCGCTGGACGATCACCAAAATCACGTTTTGGACGGTCATCAAAAGAACGTTGTGGACGATCACCGAAACCGCCTTCACGACGTGGACGATCTTCACCACCAAATGATGGACGATCACCACGAGGTTTGTCATCGTAGCTACGACGTGGACGGTCATCACCACCTTCACGACGTTTAAAGTTAGACTCACCTTCGAAACGAGCACGACCGCCGCCATCGCGACCACCGAAACCACCGCGACCACGACCGCCGCCATCACGACCACGACCACGACCGCCGCCATCACGACTACCGCGTGCAGGAGGTGGAGATGGCTCAAGGCCTTCAATTTCAGATACATTCAAACGCGCATCTAAGAAATCTTCTAAAGCACGGATTTTACCGCGTTCACGGTAAGTTGCTAAAGTGATTGCTTTACCAGTACGACCCGCACGACCTGTACGACCAATACGGTGTACATAGTCTTCGTTCTTCATTGGAAGACCGAAGTTGATTACGTGTGAAATGGTTGGTACGTCAAGACCACGTGCAGCAACGTCGGTTGCAACTAAAATTTTTGCACGACCTTCACGGATGCTACGTAAACGACGGTTACGCACAGTTTGTGGCATAGCACCATGAAGTGCTACAACTGATAAACCTGCTTCAGCAAGTTCTTCAGCCAACATATCGGTGTCTTCTTGAGTAGAAGCAAATACAACAGCTTGATCTAAGTCTTCAGCACTTAACCAATGCGTTAGTAATTTTTTCTTGTGCTCAAAGCCATCAGTCCAGTGTAAAGTCTGAGTGATGTCAGTATTCGTAGAGTGACCAGTTTCGATTGCAATACGTTGTGGATCATTCATCATGCGTTCAGCAAGTGTAATGATACGACCAGCAAATGTTGCAGAGAACATTAAAGTCTGTTTACGGTTTGCAGCAAGATCGCTAATTGCTTCTAAGTCTTCAGAGAAACCTAGGTCAAGCATACGGTCTGCCTCGTCAACAATAAGCGCATCAACTTGGTCTAATTTAATTTGACGACGGTTTACAAGGTCAAGTAAACGACCTGGTGTTGCAACAACAACTTGCGCACCTTTTAACTGTTGGATTTGCTTACCAAACGGCATACCACCCATGATCGCTGCAATACGCGCACCTTTCATGTGACGGACAAACCCAATCGCGTCTTGGCTTACTTGCTGCGCCAACTCACGAGTTGGGCAAAGAACCAAGATATTCGGTTGTGTAATTGCTTTCATACGTTCTTTGAACGGAACGAAAGTCTCTTGGGCTGCAAGTGCGTTTAACGTTGGAAGTAAGAACGCTGCAGTTTTACCTGAACCCGTTTGGCTAGATACTAAAAGGTCTTTACCTTCCAAAGCTGCAGGAATCGATTGTTCCTGTACAGGCGTAGGAGAAGTAAAACCTAAGCTTTGTAAAGCTTGTTGTAACGATTCATGTAAAGGAAAATCAGCAAAAGTTTTGCTCATAGAGTATTTCACCCGAAAAATGGGTGCTCCATTAAATATATGGTCTGATGGACATCGGCAAAAAGCGGCACAGCAATAATCGCTGAAAATATAGAATCAGCGGCGATCCGAGAACGACGATGCGTATAACGCACATTTGATTACAGCCGCAACCTGAAGGAATCGCTTAAGCGATTGGGTGGGGCGCGAAATAATGTCCTCTCTTTGGACCGGACGCGCATACACAATGATAGAAGAGAATGTTCAGGTAATGAACGAAATTTAGTGCGTGGGCGGAGTATAGCAGGATATTTTTAAAAGTCACCTCTTTTCGTGAAATTGATACAATATTTTCCTCAAAGATTGAATAAATACAGGTTTTCACTTTAATTTTTTTGACCATCTAGAAAAATGTTGAATAGCATTCTTTGCTCTTTCCTCAACTTGACTCGTATGAGCTGCAATTCATTGCGCGAACGCTTATTCTAGTACTATCACGATGCAGCAAGGTAACACAGGTCTGTAATGCTGCCTTAAAGAGCAAACTTAATAGGTGCTGTTGGTTGATTCTAAGCTGCTTTATTTATAGCGTAATCTTGATTAAACGCTGATCAGAATCTGATACTGCCCATGATTTGTCATCTAATAGTGGTTAAAGCCATAAAGTAAATCCCCACAAAGGCCTTTATTTTTTCATCCATATCAAAGAAAAGCCCTCTTCTGAGGGCTTTTCCAATGTCTTAAAACACAATCTGCATGCTATTACTTAGCCGCTTCACCCCAAGCAGGGACAACTGCTTTCATCAGAGGTTTCAACATTTTCATAGAACATGCCAGTACTTGGCCATTTTCCATAGATTCGCTACCACCACGTGCATCCACCACTGTACCGCCCGCTTCTTTCACGATTAACTCACCAGCTGCGATATCCCAAGGCTTTAAACCGAGTTCGAAATACGCATCAAAACGACCTGCTGCAACATACGCCAAATCTAATGCTGCTGAACCTGTGCGACGATATTGCGCGCCAGCTTCAGTCACATTTAACAATGAATCAAAATGATTTTTTGCATAAGAAATCACTTCACCATTACGTTTTGCACGGTAAGCATGACCCACAGACATGAATGTATTTTCAAGACTGTCTTTCACGTTTACGCGAATACGGCGTTGGTTCATCATGGCACCACGACCACGACTTGCAGAGAACAACTCATCTTTCACAGGGTCATAAATCACGCCGTGTTGAGTAATGCCTTTATGTTGAACTGCAATAGAGATACAGAAGTGAGGAACACCGTTAATGAAGTTTAGCGTGCCATCAAGTGGGTCGATGATCCAACACCAATCTGCGTCGTGACCTTTACCTTCTTGAAAACCAAACTCTTCACCAAGGAAGCTGTGATTTTTATAGCTTTTACGTAGGGTATCGATAGCCAATTGTTCCAAATAACGGTCTACACGCGTTACAGGACCATCAATTCCTTTTTCTTCGACTTGTAGATCGAGCTTATGACGATTTTGATGCGCTTTTAAAAGCTCTTGACCGACTAATTGAGCCGCACGCGCAGCCATCACCACCATAGGTTCCATTGAACACCCACTACAATTTGAAGATATTGATAAAGAATAATGCATAAAAGCCCGCGCATCTTATCAAAGATCGGGGCTTTTAGGGAAAAAATGTTTCTAAAATTTAAAAACGGTGCTTAAACCATATGTACAAGTTTTGACCATGCTTGGCGCACCGAGCTTTCAATGCCTTCTGCATCTAGTCCCGCCTGATGCAACATTTGCGCATGCGTGGCTTGATGCATGAAGGTATCCGCTAAACCAAGATTTAACATTGGTTTAACGATTTGGGCCTGTGCCAAATATTCATTGACTGCGCTGCCCGCACCCGCCATCACCGCATGTTCTTCAACCGTAACAAATAAAGCCGTTGATGGCGCTAAAGTCGCTATCACCTTTTCATCAAGCGGTTTAACAAAGCGCATATTCACCACACGAACCGCTAAATCTTGTTCAGCTAATTTCTGTGCTGCCTCTACTGCGGCCTGAACACGACTACCAAAAGCGAGAATGCTAATAACGTCATCTTGGGCATCATTAAAGCTCGCTACAACTTCAGCCTGACCAATTTCCATCGGGGTCATCTGTTGTTGAATTTCAACACCCAAACCATTGCCACGCGGGTAACGCACTGCGGCAGGACCATTGTATAAATAAGCCGTATGCAACATTTGACGACATTCATTTTCGTCTTTAGGCGCCATAATCACCAAATTCGGTACGGTGCGCATAAAGGCATAGTCATAGGCCCCAGCATGAGTCGGCCCATCTTCACCCACTAAACCTGCACGGTCGATACCAAAGGTAACATCCAGATTTTGCAGGGCCACATCATGAATCAATTGATCATAACCGCGTTGCAAGAAAGTCGAGTAAATGGCCACCACAGGTTTTAAGCCTTCACATGCCATACCCGCCGCCAAAGTTACAGCATGCTGTTCTGCAATCGCGACATCAAAAAAGCGCTGTGGATACTGTTTGGCAAAACCCACCATCCCTGAGCCTTCGCACATGGCAGGGGTAATCGCCAGTAAACGCTCATCTTGTGCCGCTTCATCACATAACCATTGACCAAAGACATCTGAATATTTGGGCGCTGTTTGTGGCGCAGACTTGGCATTTATTTTTGCAATCGCGTGATATTTGATTTGGTCAGCTTCAGCAGGGGCGAAGCCTTTGCCTTTTTTGGTATAGACATGGATCAAACGTGGACCTTTACGTTTTTTCAATGCGGTAAAGACTTGTGTCAGTTGTTCGACATCGTGCCCATCGAAAGGCCCAAAGTAATCAAAACCAATCGCTTTAAATACGTTGTCAGCCGCATCTGTCGCTGCGCTATGTAAACGTGAGTTATAAGTCCATTCAGGATGTGGCTGTACATAAGCTTCGCCATCATCTGAAATATTAATGGACTGCCCACTTTCCCAAATCGAAGCCAGATGTTTTGCAAAACCACCAGTACTACATGAAATCGACATATCATTGTCATTCAACACCACCATCAAGTCCGCATCATGCGCAACTGCATCGTTCATGGCTTCAAAGGCCATACCCGCTGTCATCGCCCCATCACCAATGATCGCGACCACTTCACATGGATTGTTTTGATAACGACGCGCCAGCGCCATACCTAGGCCTGCTGAAATCGCAGTCGAAGAATGTCCGACTCCAAAGGTATCAAACACCGATTCATCACGCGCAGGAAAGGCAGCCAAACCATCTTTGGCACGAATCGTGGTGAGCTGTTCACGACGCCCAGTCAAAGCTTTATGCGGATAGGCTTGATGACCGACATCCCAAATTAAGCGGTCATTCGGCGTGTTAAAGCAATAATGTAATGCCACGGTGAGCTCGACTACACCGAGGTTTGCACCAAAGTGTCCCCCACTTTGTCCTGCGGCATACAGAATAAATTGACGTAGCTCGTCTGCCACTTGTGCTAATTGACTTTGCTCAAGCGAGCGAAGTTGTTGAGGATGATCAATCGTATCCAACAACGGTGTTACAGGGCGATGAGCTGGTATTTCTGTATACAACATAATATGGCAAAGCCTTCTAAAGCCTGGCAAATCTAGCTAGGTCAAATGGGTAATTCGATCATATCGTCGAATGCTATCACCTTCAATCAGCCATATTTCTAGCGATGCAGTTTTGAGCAGTGCTCTCACTGGGTGTTCGTTTAGTGCAGGTGATTATCCTGAATAATCTTACTATTTATCAACTATTATCGTTCGCTTTATACAAAAAAGAAAATCTTCTGCATAAATTCGTGGATGCAATTCTACCAATGTCGATGCATTACGCTATACTTTAGCCAATTTCTGAACTATTTACAGGTTTAGCTGTGCCTATTGAATTTGTTGCTACATCCCGTTTACCGACTGCTTTTGGTGAATTTAACATCACCGTATTTCAAGATCCTAAGACCGGTGAAGAACATGTTGCACTCTCAAAAGGTTTGGATCAGCCGATCACAGAACCCGTTTTAGTCCGTGTTCATTCTGAATGTCTCACGGGCGATGCCTTTGCGTCACTGAAGTGTGACTGTGGTCCACAATTGCAAGCCACACAAAAACTGATCAATGAAGCTGGGCAAGGCGTGATTCTGTATTTGCGCCAAGAAGGTCGTGGCATTGGGCTGACCAATAAAATTCGTGCTTATGCGCTACAAGATCAAGGGCATGACACAGTCGATGCCAACCTAATGCTCAACCTCCCTGCCGATGCACGTCGTTATGACATGGTCAGCATTATGTTAGATCATTTAAATATTCAACAAGTCCGTTTGATTACTAACAATCCGTTAAAGATTGCAGCACTGCAAGAGCAAGGGATCAATGTGGTGGATCGTGTACCATTGACGGTCGGTTTAAATCCTTTCAATGAAGAATATTTAAAAACCAAACATGAACGCATGGCACACTTGTACAAGAAAGATGATTTTTAAAATTTAATCATTTGCTCTAAGCCTACTTGAAAAAGCCGGTTTAGAGCACTTCAATCAAATTAGATGGTCATGGAGAAAATACGACTCTCAGGTCGACGGCGTTTTAAATGCAAATCGAACGCCATACAAATGTTGCGTACAAAAGCTTTGCCCTGCTCAGTTACTCGTAAGCTCTGTGGCTTAATCACTAATAAACCATCGTCCCGCATTTCTTCCAGTTGTCCCAAGACCTCAGCCAATTCAGGAAACTGCATACTTGGATCTGCCCACGACGTTTGAAAGCTACACATCAAATTTAAAATGTGACGACGAATCATCAAATCTTCGGCACTTAAAATATGCCCGCGATAGACGGGAATTTCATTGTTTTCCAGTCGCACATAATAATCTTCGAGTTTTTTTTCATTTTGCGCAAAGCTATACCAACTGTCGCTGATGGATGAAATACCTAAACCAATCATCACTTGGGTTTTCGATGCGGTGTAGCCCATAAAATTGCGATGCAGAGTGCCTGCCTGAAATGATTGGTACATTGCATCACTTTCTAAAGCAAAATGATCCATACCAATTTCATGATACCCCTGCGCAAGCAGCTTCTTTTTCCCTTCTTCATAACACTGGCGTTTTATTTCATCTTTCGGCACATCATGGTCTTTAAACCCACGTTGCCCGTTGCCTTTGATCCAAGGCACATGCGCATAACTATAAAAAGCCAAACGGTCTGGGCGTAAACGATTGGTTTGATCAATAGTGTTGAGTACATCATCCAAGTTTTGAAAAGGCAAACCAAAGACCAAATCATGTGAAATTGAGCTATAGCCTATTTCACGTGCCCACTGTGTCACTTGCTCGACATGTTCAAAAGGCTGTATCCGATGAATGGCTTTTTGTACGGTTTCATTATAATCCTGTACCCCATAACTAACACGGCGAAAGCCCAAGTCATACAAGGCTTGCAAATGCTCCCGTGTGGTGTTGTTCGGATGCCCTTCAAAGCTAAACTCATACTGCTCGGCAATCTCTGCTTGCGCGAGGATACCTTCAATCAACTGAGTCAAATGCGCTGGAGAAAAGAAAGTGGGCGTTCCGCCACCCAAATGAATTTCTTTAATGCGCGGCTTTTCTTCAAGCAAGTCACAATAAAGAGACCACTCTTTTAAAACCGCCTGAATATAAGGCTGCTCTATCTCATGTTTTTTGGTCACCCGTTTGTGGCAGCCACAAAAAGTACAGAGACTTTCGCAAAAAGGCAGATGAATATACAGACTTATGCCTTCAGTCGAATTCGATTCAGCAAACGATGTTTTCAGCGTCTGTTTCCATTGATCTAAGGAAAACTGCGCCTCTTCCCAATACGGCACCGTTGGGTAACTGGTATAACGTGGACCAGGAACATTGTATTTTTGAATCAATGAATCGCTCATATTTACCATCAGCTATTCCGCATTCAGAAGATGCAGCCTATTCTGCATCGCTAAACTCGGGTCTGTACTGTGGTTATTCTGCTGAGCTTAGAATTAGAATTCAACCTAGCAAATTGGTCAGGTTATTTTGCACATAGCAGCATTTCATTTTTAACTTGCTTCACAACAGCGAATGTTGCGGTAGGACTCTTCGGAAAATATTCTTAATCTTTTTGCTGTTTTATGTTTTGATGTAGGCAGTTTTCATCTTTTCCCATGAGGCTTTTCATGCAGCATCCAACGTCTGCGGATATCCAACGCGTTCGCGAATTTCTCCTCGACTTACAGGCTCGTATTTGTGCCGCACTTGAACAACAAGAGTGTGCTGGTGGCGGGACTGCGCAGTTTGAAATAGATGATTGGGAGCGTCCTGAAGGTGGTGGGGGTCGTTCACGCGTACTGCAAAATGGTACGGTGATTGAAAAAGGTGGAGTGATGTTCTCACACATCAACATTTCTAAACTCCCCGCTTCAGCGACTGAACGCCATCCGCAAATTGCAGGTGCCAAAGCGCAAGCCATGGGTGTGTCCTTGGTGATCCATCCGAAAAATCCAAATGTCCCAACTTCACATGCCAATGTGCGCTTATTCGTGGCTGAAAAAGAAGGTCAAGATCCAATTTGGTGGTTTGGGGGAGGCTTCGATCTCACTCCATTTTATCCCAACGATGAAGATGTGCTGTCATGGCATCAGACAGCACATGACTTATGTGCGCCCTTTGGCGCTGAAGTCTATGCCGAACATAAACAATGGTGTGATGACTACTTCTATTTGAAACACCGTGACGAACAACGTGGTGTCGGTGGATTGTTCTTTGATGATCTCAATCAATGGGACTTTGAAACCTGTTTCCAATATATCCAAGCCGTGGGCAATGGCTACCTAGAAGCTATTCTTCCGATCTTCCAGCGTAACCAAGACAAGCCATTTAGCGAGGCGCAACGCGACTTTCAAATCTATCGTCGTGGTCGTTATGTCGAATATAACTTGGTTTATGACCGCGGTACGCTCTTTGGTTTACAAACAGGTGGCCGGATTGAATCGATTTTAGTGAGCTTGCCGAATTTGGCTGGTTGGTCATATCGACCTGAATGGGAGGCCGATTCCGCTGAGAAAAAACTGACCGCCTTTTACCTCAAACCGCAAGATTGGCTCAACCTACTAAAATAGACACACAGACTTACAATTCTAAATTCCCCACACATGCCCTTTTCACTAGGATTAGGGCAGCTTATCCATTAAATTTTATATATTTCCCGATCAATTCCCCGTAGAATAGCTACTACACAAAGCGTCATTTCTTTGCATTTATTAAAGCATTGTCACAGGTTTAACACAGTAATTGGGTTCTTTTGAGTTCATTGAAGTCGTAAGCTAAATCAAGTCATTTGCAATATTTCATTTTAATGACATCAATATTTAGTATCCTCCTTTGTGTTCTATGAGGCCCCAAACATGTTCGCAAAAAGAGTTAGCTCGACCACCATGGTTCTTTTCTGCTTTGCTATTGTGTTGCTAAGCTCGATCAGTACCACAATTTTTTCTGAAAGTGCGTTTAATGACAATGCATCCATCAGCATCACCGTATTTGCAGGTATCGGCTTAACCCTGACTGCAGCAAAATTATTGTTTGATGCGATTCACAGCATCTGTAATCCATAATTTAACTATTTTTTCTATTTATAAACACCATTGAACGCTTTAGCCTGCATGTAATTTGCCGTATATTGAAG
This sequence comes from Acinetobacter sp. CWB-G5, assembly GCF_019209785.1. NCBI lineage: Bacteria > Pseudomonadati > Pseudomonadota > Gammaproteobacteria > Moraxellales > Moraxellaceae > Acinetobacter > Acinetobacter sp. CWB-G5. The sequence continues at coordinate 89,910 of NZ_JAHUTF010000003.1, forward strand.
GCATTTCTCACATGGACTTGGTGCGATGAGCAAACAATTCGCTGTCATTGGCAACCCAATTGAGCAGTCTCGCTCACCTGAACTTCACCATGCGTTTGCACAAAAAATGGGGCTCGACCTCAACTACAGTAAACGTCTTGCACCACTGGATGGCTTCCTCGCCAACATCCAAGAATTTTTCTCACAAGGTGGCATGGGTCTAAACGTCACGGTCCCGTTTAAAGAACAAGCCTTTGCAGCCTGCGCAGTCCTCACTGAACGCGCTAAAATCGCAAAAGCAGTCAATACGCTGTGGATGGTTGATGGTCAATTACATGGTGACAACACCGATGGACAAGGCTTAGTCGATGCCATTCGTGCGTTGGACTGGAACTTAGACCAGACAGATGCACTGATCATCGGTGCAGGTGGTGCAACTCGTGGCGTCATTTATCCACTGGTCCAAGCAGGGGTGAAAAAAATTGTGATTGCCAATCGTACCCTTGCCCGTGCTGAGCAACTGGTTGCTGACTTAAAAACAGCTGTACCGCAAGCCGAATTGCAAGCCATCGGCTTAGATGCGCTCGAAGGTCAGTTTGACTTGGTGATTAACGCAACCTCTGCCAGCCTAAGCGGTGATGCCCTCGTTCTGCCAGAAACACTCCAGTTTCAACATGCCTATGAAATGGCCTATGGCAAACCCTCAACCTTTTTAGATCAAGCCAAAGCTCGCGGCGTACCTACCTCAGAAGGCTACGGCATGCTGGTTGGTCAGGCGATTGAATCTTTTTCAATTTGGAATAGCGTCAAACCCAACCTGAAAGATTTTTTATAAGCACAAATAAAAAAGAACCTCCGCAGAGGTACTTTTTTTCAGATTAGTTCATGTGTTTCTGTACGGCTTTATAGGTCTCGTAATAGGTCGAATCGCTAAAGAAGTCGTCATGTTCAAGCTTCAAACCTTGCAACGATTTTTCTGTCAATTGACCTTTTAAGTCATCTGCAAATGCTTTAGCAAAGACTTGTGCAGACTGAGTCAAATATGCAGTTTGCTCTTGGTCAATCTCATAGGTATCGGTGAATTTGTCTTGATAGACCTGAGCAAAAACCGCTTGCTTGGTTTTGTATTTCTTCGCCAAATCCTTCCATTGCTGATTTTCTTGTACATCTTCCAGTGCATCATTAACGATATTGGCGATACTTTCACCCAACTCATCAAAGTCCTGTTGGTGTTGTAAAGCATGTTTTTGACGTAACTGATTCAGACGTTTAAGTGCTGCACCCTTCGGCTCTGCAACATCCATGAACTCGTAGGCATACACTTCTGAAATTTCATTGATGGTCGCTGAGCTATAGTAACGAATATACTCTGGACGTTGTGCGGCAAACATCAAAGCAAATACCGCTTGATACGCTTTAACTTCAGAATGCTGACGTGCATAGCTTTGCTGCGCTGCCTGCTGGTAATAATCTGAAATAGCCTTAGGTAATTCTGTTGTGCTTGATGATGCGCTCTCTGCACTTGATGAGTCTGCACCTAACGGACCCAGCATGCCTTTCACTACATTTTCCAGTAATGAACCTTTAGACACTTCCTCAATCGATTTGGCATTTCTTAAAGCTTGACGGTCAATGGCTGTCGCACTGCCATAATTAAACACCTGATTGGTGCTCTTAATTTGTAGCTTACCAATTTGCTCATCGCTAATCACAATGTTGTAATCCATGTTTTGCGCACGACCTTTTTGGTCGAGTCCAACATCCATCACAAACGGTGAACGCTCGCTACCCAGCTGTGCCATGATCGGTGTAATTTCAGCCTGATGTTTTTGCCAAAGTTGTTTAAAGCTTTGTGCATCTACCAGTTGCTCTGTTTGATACGCGCTAAAGAGTGGTTTCAGCTCTTCCAAAACATTGGTCGCTGCTTGTCCAAAAGTCTCTTCATCTACAGATTCATTGGTTACTTTAGGTGCAAGTACATCAATATCTTGATAATCACGGCATGCCGTCACCTTACCAATAGGAATGTTCTTGCTGTTGATGAGCGCATCGCAAGCTTCTTCAGAGAGTGTATTTGGTGCTGCAGAAGCAGACACTTCAGTTGCTGTCTCATCAGCATCTTCTGTCGCGGCCTGCGCATAAGCCACATCTGCTGCTGCATCTACAACAATGTCTTGTTCATCGCTCTGCCCATAACCACTCAGGTTCTGCATTTTTTGGTTTACCAAATGACTGACTCGTTCGAGTGAATCATAGGCTGGATCTTCACTTGCGCTACTTGCAGCACTCTCTACTTCTTTCGCTGCCTGCATTGCATCTTCCGCTGCGCTTGGCGTTTTTGCAGCATCCTCAATCAGACGCTCAGCATCAAAAGCTTGTATCTGCTGGGTATAGTGCAGTTTATTGACGTATTCAAACAAGCCCAATTGTACTTGTGCTGTTTCTAAGTCACCCATATAGCGAATTTTCTTGCTTAGCCCTGCTTCTTTTTCTGACTTGCTTAAATCAACACTATGCACCTGATTTGGCTCTGCCAAAGCATATGGCAGTGCATTCATCTGCTTCAAATATTCAGCAAACTTTTTAAAATCAATATGACCGAATGCTTCTTTATGCTTAGAAAAGTCAATGTAGGCAAAACGATCCTGACTTTCACGATTCACCATGAACGGCATAAAGGCAAAGTAGTTGGTGTAGAATTTATAATCATTAAAATCAACCACCATCGGCAACTGTGCTTGCACTTGTAGGGTTGGTTTTTGATAACTTAACTGCAAAGTCAATGCTGCCAATTTTTGACGGAAATGCACAGAGCCTTGATAACTAAACTGTAAGTCATTGAGTAAATTTACCAAAGATTCTGCGATTTGAACCTTAGCAGACCGTGATTCACCACTGCCATACAACGATGCATACGGATTTTGTTCACGCGCAAGTGCATCATATAGGGCTTGTTTTTCTTTGGCCGTAAAAGAAATCTTTTGATTTTTTAATAGTTGATCTAATTGTTTTTTCAACTCTGGATCTAAGTTCGTCCCATTTGACTGAGTATTCGACTTAGAATTTGGCTTGGACTCATTAAAATTAAAGTCAGATTGAATAGAGAACTGACCTTTAAAATCATAGCTGGCATTTTCAAACATGGCATTTAGGCCTTGAGTGGCTTGTTGCCCGAGCTGCTGATCTGAAGAGGCATTGGATTTAATGACATGCTGAGTACACCCACTGATACTCAAACCCAATAAACAAAGTGTTATATATTTTAAGCGCATAATACTTGCTGAAAACCTGAGTTAATTATAGTTTATTAAAAAAGTACATGATCAAAAGACCATCGAGTCAGTGTAACAGAACTGTCTTTTTAGATTGATGATTTTATCTACCAATTCGCCTTTCTGACATTTTCTCAAGTCGGATCTATCAATGTATTTTGATACAATGTATGAATAATGAAATGATCGATTTAAATAATCCAATACTATTTCTAAATTAGGATTACACACATGCCTGCATATAAAGCTCCCTTACATGATATTCGCTTCTTAATGAATGAAGTGCTGGATTATCCTGCACATTATCAAACCCTATCGAATGGTGAAGCTGCCGACGCTGATACGGTAGATATGATCTTAGAAGGCGCAGCAGATTTTTGTGAAAATATTTTATCTCCTTTAAACCAATCGGGCGATGAAGAAGGTTGTACCTTCGACAATGGTGAAGTGAAAACACCAAAAGGCTTCAAAGACGCTTATGACCAGTTTGTCCAAGGTGGCTGGCAAGGTTTGTCTTTCCCTGAAGAATTTGGCGGTCAGAACCTGCCTCAATCTTTAAATCTGATTAAATCGGAAATGATGGGCACAGCAAACTGGTCTTTCCAAATGTACCCAGGTTTAAGCATCGGCTGTATGAACACCATTTTACAGTTTGGTACAGACGAACAAAAAAATCTATATATGCCGAACTTGGTAGCAGGTACATGGTCAGGTACCATGTGTTTGACTGAACCACAGTGTGGTACCGACTTAGGTCAAGTCAAAACCAAGGCCGAACCGAATGCTAATGGCACTTATAACATCTCAGGCACCAAAATCTTCATCTCTGCGGGTGAACAAGATTTAACTGAGAACATCATTCACATCGTACTTGCTCGTCTTCCAGATGCACCTGCAGGCACCAAAGGGATTTCACTGTTCATTGTGCCTAAATTCTTGGTCAATGCAGACAGTAGCCTTGGTGAACGTAACCCTGTGACCTGTGGTTCAATTGAACATAAGATGGGGATTCGTGCTTCTGCAACCGCAGTGTTGAACTTTGATAATGCTGTCGGTTACTTGATTGGTGAGCCAAACAAAGGCTTACATGCCATGTTCACCTTCATGAACACCGCACGTATCGGTACGGCAATTCAAGGTATTGCACATGCTGAGCTTTCTTTCCAAGGTGCACTTCCATATGCCAAAGAACGTATGTCTATGCGTGCACTTTCTGGCAAGAAAGACCCTGAAAAAGTCGCGGATGCCATTATTCATCACGCTGACGTTCGCCGTATGTTGCTCACACAAAAAGCGATTGCTGAAGGCGGCCGCTCAATGATTTATTATGCCGCGCAAATTGCCGACAAAATGGCAGATGCGCTTGAACGTGGCGATACTGCTGCATTTGAAGCACATGATGATCACTTAGGTTTCTATACCCCAATTTTAAAAGGCTTCTTAACTGAATTGGGCTTGGAAGCTGCAAACCACGGTATGCAAGTCTATGGCGGTCATGGCTACATTAAAGAATGGGGCATGGAGCAAATTGCACGTGATGCACGTATTGCAACACTGTATGAAGGCACTACAGGAGTTCAAGCACTGGACTTGATTGGTCGTAAAGTACTTCTGACCTCTAAAGGTAAAGTCATTCGTGATTACACTGCTGAAATTCTGAAATTCTGTGGCCAACATGCTCGCAACAAATACATGCGCCGTTTTGCTTGGGACTTAACTAAGCTTTGCGCGCAATGGAATGCTTTAACTGTTCGTATCATGCTGGCCGCTCGTAAAGACCGTGACATCGTGTCATCTGCATCTGTCGATTTCTTGATGTTCTCGGGCTATGTAATGATGGCTTACTTCTGGGCTCAACAAGCAGCTGTAGCCTCTGCTAAATTGGCATCAGGTGAAGGTCAAGAAACACCTGAATTCTACAAAGCAAAAATCAAGCTGGCTGACTTCTACTTTGAACGCATGTTACCGCGCACTCAAGGTCATGCTGAAGCAATGGTCAATCCTTCAAAAACCATGACCTCATTGGCTGCTGAACACTTTAGCTTTGATTACTAATTAACAGTATTAGACCGATAAAAAGAGCGCTCAGGCGCTCTTTTTATTTCCTGTCCGACCTTAAAATTCAACTCCCCCTGTAATTTAGCCGTAGCTCCAATTTTCTGGCCTCATCCTTAGACTTTGGAAAAAGTGCCCCCTACAGTTAAAAAGGGTTCTCTACGCTTCCAGATAGTTTTTTAGAGTTAGTTCGTTAAAAATTTTGTCAGGGCTCTGTCTTTCTACAACTTAAATTTAAGTAAGAAAATCGCGCTAATATTTTAAAAACCATTTAACAAAAAAAATAATATAAATATTCAATTACATCAGAAAAACAAATATGATCAGCATTCAAATATCAGTAAAGGAAATAACTATGTTAAAAATATATAAGCTGAGCTACTATATCTTTCCGCTCATGCTGGGCTTTTTATCAATGGACACTATTGCGGCAATCAATGTTTATGGTCCAGGTGGGCCAGCACCAGCGATGCATGAAGCAGCGAAACAATTTAAAAATAAGACAGGGATAGATGTCCATGTAACCGCTGGTCCTACTTCACAATGGGCCGACAAAGCCAAACTTGATGCCGACATCATCTATAGCGGTTCAGAAGCGATGATGTCAGATTTCGAAAGCGTATTTGCTGACAAAATCGTAAAGGACTCGATTGAACCACTCTACTTACGCCCTGCTGCCATTTTAGTCAGAAAAAGAAATCCAAAACATATTCAAGGATTTAAAGACCTAAGCAAACCAAACACTAAAGTTTTGGTCACACATGGCGCAGGCCAAGTGGGCATGTGGGAAGATATTGCAGGTAGAACAGGCAACATTCAGCTCACAAAATCCTTCCGTAAAAATATCGCCATGTATGCGCCCAATACAGGCGCAGCGAAAAAAGCATGGGAAACAGACAGCAGTTATGATGCATGGTTGGTATTTAATATTTGGGGAGTCAGTAATCCAGACATTGGGCAAATTATTCCGATCGAACCTGAACTGGTGATTTACCGTGATGCAGGTGTTGCACTGACTCAGCACAGTCTAAAAAATCCTGAAGCAAAAAGTTTTGTTACGTTTTTAAGTTCTCCACAAGGCCATGCGATTTTTAAACAGTTTGGTTGGAACAAATGAGTGCTTAATTTTAATCTTTGATCCACATTAAAGATCAGTTTCCAAGCTTAAAAAATCGAACTTTTAATAAGCAAATTAGACATAAAAAAGAGCGCTACGGCGCTCTTGATTGAAGAATATATAACTACTGAACTTCGGCTAAAAGTGCCTGTGCGGCCATTTTACCCAAGGTATTGGAGGCCAACGGGCTATCCCCCGTAATTAACTTGCGGTCTTGAATACACTGTCCCGACATCTCTTTATTGACCACGTCAACACCCAACTTTTCTAAGCGATCTGCCAGCAACCATGGTAATTCCCCCGGCATATAACCAATGTCTAGGTTTGCACCTTGATCGAGTGCATCGGGGAACACACACATTTTATAGCCTTTAAAAATATAGTTTTCAGGCGCTTCATTAACCGCGGCTGCCAATAAACCTGCTGGCCCATGGCACAGCGAAATGACAAATTTATCTTTTGCCACCGCCCACTTCAGTAAAGTTTTTAAGTCTTCACTGTCAGGTAAGCCAATTAAAGCACCATGCCCACCGGGAATAAGAACGGCCAAATAAGGAGAGTCATCACCCAAACTGTTTTTCAGTACATCTGCCAGTTTTAAAGGTTTCTTAAACTGGGCTAAGTATTTTTGGAATGTTGCAGGCACGACAGCATCTTCATGAGGCATTGCCCACATTTCAAGTTTAACGGGATTGCCCGATAACGTGGCAATATCAATGTCAAAGCCTGCGCGGTCTAAATGATACATAGGCAGTAAAGTTTCTACTGGGTGGTTACCTGTGGAGAAGAACTTGCCATTTTTCATCAGTAGATAACGCTCATCGCTTGCGACCATCAAAACTTTTTTATGCCCAATATAGGGTGTTGGATAGTCGGTTCCATCGAAGTCGGTTTTACTGGCGGTGTATTGGGAAAGTGAATAAGGCGACGGAAAGAATGCATTATCTTCAGCTAAATCAGGGCTTGGATTACGGTCTTGGCTGGTCTGTGCCATGCTGATTCTCCTTTATTATTGCTTGGTTATTTTCAGTTTTACGAAACCTAGGGTTCTGTACCACAGCTCATTTATTCAGCATAACAAAGTTTCAACGTGGCTCTGTTTTAAGATGTAAATATAAGCCTGCCTATATGACAAGATAAAAATTTAGACAATAAAAAACCCCGACATCCTGTCGGGGTTTTTCGTATTAAGTGCTGAGGTATGACTCCTGTCGTACCTTCGTCCTTGAGCTGATCTTTATTGTTATTCTATTGGAGCATCCTGCTCTCTATGGTTCTATATTAGAAAACTTACAGGCAGACGTATAGGCGAAAAAAGCGGGAATTGATGTAAGCTAATTCGTACAAATGAATCAACCCTATTCATTATCGGCTGAATCAAAAATGGCTGACCATTTAAAGCCTGATGATTATTAACTCTCTTAATTTCACGCGCAGGTATTCTTTTAGACTTTATGTTTTAATTCTTTTGTATTTTTAGCTGAGTTTAATCCTGATGAGAAAGCAATATCATTTTAGAAAAGTTGAAAATGATACCTATATTTGGGATGTCGATCACTTGGTCGAACTCACTCAATCTTTTAAAGTCAGACAAGTTCCGCTATCAGACATCAAGGAATTAGACGAAGCTTATTGGTATCCAGATACTCACCCAACCACTCATGAAATTATTGCGCATATGCAACTCATTCAAGAGGCAGATTTAGCTTATCCCATCATTTTATGTGCTCAAGGCCGATTAATGGATGGTATGCACAGAGTGGGAAAAGCAAAGATTTTAGGCAAAGAGTCCATTTCTGCGGTTCAATTTGATACAAATCCGCAACCTGACTTTATCAATGTGCATGAAGATGATCTGATCTATGATGATTAAATCATTCAATCATTTTTTAAATCAAAACGATATAGATGCATGAAACACTAATCACAGATTGGGCTTTGAATGAGTCTTTATGTAAAAAGGTGGATTGAATCGTAATTTTTATTGTTTAATATTTAAGCTAAAACTTAAGTGAACTTAAAAGAAAATATCTATTCAAATTGTGGATATACGAAATCGTAATACCCTGTTTTTATACGTTTCACTATATCAAAAGGGTTCACAACCACCCCTATTTCGGCTTTACGGTTTTCCCCCTCTAACTCTCCAACATAAGTAAATTGATCATCATTGATGTGCCATACACACCAGTTTTGAGATATTTTTATTGTTTCCTCTCCTACTTTCGCACCATAATCTCTTGAATCTCTAAATAGAATTTTAGAAATATCTCCAAGCTCCGTACTCTTGCCAACTTTAGTCCACAGATCCATTTTTACTCCCCATCTCGTCACACAGTGGGCATAAAACTCGACCTCACCATGAACAATATCCGATATGTCAGGGTGAGGTCCACATGGATACTCAGTTTTAAATGCCCTAATCACATCACTATTCAGTTGTGTTTGATCATAAGCAATAAGTTGAAAATATTTCTTCGTGCCATGCTCTAAGTCTACAGAAAAAATATCGCCGATCTTTGTATAAACTCTTGCCATGCTTGAATACCCAAATTCTCAGTTTTTTAATTAAATGAAGATTCTTACTGAAGGCCGTGATATTCGTTCCCCCAATTTCATGTCTTCTATTTTTTCTCACATATCTTAGCCGACTACGAAATGAAGACTGTGCCGTGCTGATTTATAGGTCTTACAATCAATAACAGTAAAACAATTTTTATTATATAAATCTATATCTTATAAAAAAATATCAAAAATTAGAATTTTTATAGAAATTCCACAGCGCATGTACCGCTTTTGAGACAAATTCAAAGCCATGATGGCAACTCACACAAGCATGGCTTTATAAAATTCAGATAAATTCTTCCAACACTGAGTTTAAAAATACATGCCCTTGCTCGGTACATGCTAAATGCGTGGCATCATCCACCATTAATTTTCGACTGCGTAGTGAGTCTAACGTTTCAGCCAAACTATCCAGATTCAAACCTGTACGCTGCGCATAATATTCAGCTGCAACCCCATCATTTAAACGCAAAGCATTCATCATAAATTCAAATGGAAGTTCGTCGGCTTCAATCCGCTTAAACTGCACATGCTCCGCAGGGACTTTAGCCAAATAATCTTTGGGTAAACGAGTTTTCTGGAACCGATAGACCCCATCTGGCTGGGTCACTTTGGCATGTGCACCTGCCCCTATCGCTAAATAGTCGCCAAACTGCCAGTAATTCAAATTATGTGCGGAAGGCTGCTCTTTACGCCATGCCGAAACTTCATAATTAATAAAGCCCTGCGCTTTTAAATAAGCTTCACCTTGGGCTTGAATCTCTTCAAGCACATCGTCCACAGGTAAGACAGGCTTGGTTCTAAAGAACACGGTATTAGGTTCAATCGTGAGTTGATACCATGAAATATGGGTTGCACCATTGTCCACGGCAAGCTTCAAATCCAGTAGAGCTTGCTCTAAAGTCTGCTCAGGCAGACCATGCATTAGGTCGACATTAATACGTTTAAAACCTGCATCACGCGCAAGGCCAATTGCAGAAATCGCATCGGCGTTACTGTGAATTCGTCCCAACTTGGTTAAATGTTCAGTATTAAAACTTTGAACCCCTATCGACAAGCGATTGATACCTGCTGCCAAATAATCGGCAAAAGGGTCATGTTCAACTGTTCCAGGATTGGCTTCTAAGGTAATTTCACAATCCGCCTCAAAAGGCAGCAGTGCTTTCAGCTGGGCAAATAACCATTGATACCCTTGTGCTGAAATTAATGACGGTGTTCCGCCGCCAATAAACACACTATGAATATGACGCCCTTGAGCAAACTCGAGTTGAGTTTTAAAGTCTTCCGCCAAAGCATGTAAATATTCTTGCTCTAAATCTAAAGACAGTTTGCCATCTGGCACCGCATGCGAGTTAAAGTCGCAATAGGGACACTTACGCACACACCACGGCATGTGAATATATAAAGACAACGGAATATTTGCAGGATGTAAATCAGTCAAGGAAGAGACTCTAAAGCACAGCGGTAATCTTGCATATTTTAACATGACTGCATCAAGACACTTATGAAATCTGTGTCTATTTGGATTAGACTGATAAAAAGACAAGAAGAATGAATGGTTTAAAATGATGAAAATATCGAGCCACTTGCTGTTTATGCTACCACTGGCCTTTGGTATTGGCATTGCTATGACTTTTCAAACGGCGCTGAATACACAGCTCAGAGAATATTTTTACTCTCCACTACAAGCCGCATTGTTATCCTTCTTCATTGGAACCTGCGTTTTAGCACTTTTGGTTATACTCCAGCCCGTCGACAAACCACAGTTACATGATTTTTCCAATATTCCTTGGTACTTATGGCTCGGTGGCTGCTTAGGGGTTTATGCCATCAGTATAAGCATCTATACTGCGCCTAAATTAGGCTTTCTCACGTTTTCAGGTTTGGTTATTTTTGGACAAATCCTGACCTCGATGATTTTTGACCACTATGGTCTACTTGGTACCGAAAAAACCCCTGTCAATTGGCAGCGTTTACTTGGTGGCGTCGTAATTTTTATTGGTGTGCTTCTCACTTTACAACGCTGAATTTATTTAGACCAAGCACATGATGAATATGAGTAATTTTTGTGTCGACTACAAATAAAATCACGTCCCATCGTTTCGAATTAAAAAAGTTACTGGTGTTAATGCTACCCATCCTGATCACGCAGTTTTCTCAAGCGGGTCTCGGGTTAATTGATACCATTATGGCGGGGCATTTATCCCCTACCGATTTAGCCTCGATTGCCGTCGGTGTTGGTTTATGGATACCAGTGATGTTGCTGTTCAGCGGCATCATGATTGCGACAACACCGTTGGTGGCAGAAGCCAATGGTGCACGCACCCCTGAAAAAATCGCCACCATTGCTCGTCAGTCCCTGTGGGTCGCCTTTATTTTGGGGAGCATTGCGGGTTTAATTTTACAAAGCATGCCACTCTTACTGCCACTCATGGGTGTACCTGCAAACTTACTACCTAAAGCCAGCCTATTTTTACATGCCATTGGCTTTGGCATGCCTGCGGTGACTATGTATGCGGCACTGCGTGGATATTCTGAGGCACTTGGTCATCCGCGCCCTGTCACTGTGATTAGCTTAGCAGCCTTGGTTCTTTTGGTTCCACTGAACTTTGTCTTTATGTATGGTTTCGGCCCGATTCCAGCACTCGGTTCGGCAGGCTGCGGATTTGCCACTGCTATTTTACAATGGATCATGTTTTTCACCTTGGCCACTTATATTTTTAAAGCCTCGGCATATCAAAAAACTCAAGTGTTTAGCACTTGGGAGAAAATGGATCGCTATTGGATCGAGCGTATTTTAAAACTTGGCCTACCCATTGGCTTAGCTATTTTCTTCGAAGTCAGTATTTTTAGTACCGCTGCGATTATTCTCAGTCCATTGGGTGAAACCATTGTGGCAGCGCATCAAATTGCAATGTCGGTCACCTCTCAGTTGTTTATGATTCCGATGTCCCTTGCCATCGCCTTGACTATTCGTGTCGGGACTTACTATGGTGAAAAAAACTGGATCGCGATGCGCAAGGTACAAAAGCTTGGACTGGCTACAGGCACGGTTTTGGCGCTGATGACCATGCTGCTGATTGCATTGTTTCGTCCTGAAATTGTGGCGATTTATACCTCTGATCATGAAGTATCGGAAGTTGCAATGTATTTACTATTATTTGCACTCGCCTACCAACTGATGGATGCTTGGCAAATTAGTGCCGCAGGCTGCTTACGCGGCATGCAAGACACCAAAGGCCCGATGTGGATCACAATGGTTGCCTATTGGATCGTGGCCTTTCCTGTCAGCATTTATTTGGCGCGCTACACCAACATAGGTGCAGCAGGTGTTTGGATTGGACTGATTATCGGTTTAAGCGTGGCATGTGTCCTGCTCTTGCTCCGACTTTATAACAACAATAAACGCCTCAGTCAGGACTATCCATAAGTCATGCATGGCATAGAATAGGAAGGAGCCAGACTCTTCTCCTATTCCAGTTGTTCTACTGTTGTGCCAAAGCGTCTTTCAGACCTTGTGGCACTTCACTCTCATCCTCAACGTCTTTAACCACCACCTGCCCCACGATCACCTCACTGCCATTAAAGGTCATGGTGGGTGAACCATACAGGCTATAACCTTCATTGAGTGCTTTGGTGACACGCGCACAAAAATGCACATCGTCCTTGCCTGTAAAATAACGATAAACTTTCATTTATTTCATACTCAAAATTTTTCGCACAGTGTAACGCGATTTTTAAATGCAGCGACATCTTGTGTGCAATTCACTCAACTGACCACTATTATTTAAATAGAAACATCAGCTTAACAATTTAAAGTAGGCAGTTTTGCATTTGTCGCCTATGATCAAATCTGAGATGTAATGAAAATTCCCCGAGGAATATCGCATGGCAAATACGACTCGTACGCCCGGTCGTCGCTTTATGAAACTTGCCAGCATGACGGCAAGTATCGCAACCAAAACTGTGACCAATTCAATTAAAAACTTCAATGCCGATGAAGATAAAAAAAATGCGGCGCGCAGTCAGCTTTTTCAGGACATTGGACTTCAAATTGCAGACACCTTAGGTGAAATGAAAGGTGCCGTGATGAAAGTCGGGCAAATTGCATCTCAATACAAAGATATTTTTCCGCCTGAAGTAGCACGTGCGATTAGTAAATTACAACGTCAAGCGCCTGCGATGCCTTTTCAAGAGATCAAAGCTCAAGTGGAAAAAGAACTGGGCAAGCCGCTCAATCAAATTTTTACCGCCTTTGATGAACAACCCTTTGCCGCAGCCTCCATTGGCCAAGTGCATAAAGCTACTTTACCGAGTGGTGAGCAAGTTGTAGTTAAAGTTCAATATCCGGGCGTAGAAGAAGCCTGTGAAAGTGACTTAAAACAGGTCCGTTTAGCACTACGCTTGATGGGTGTACTTAAAATTGACCGTAAGCTGCAAGATCAACTCTTTAAAGAAATTCAGGACAGTTTAGACAACGAACTAAACTATCAAATAGAAGCCCAAAACTTAGAGGTCGCACGTACCTTTCATCAAGCTTTAGACCCTAAAATTATTATTCCTCAAGTCTATAAAGACTATTCAAGCCGCCATATTTTAACCTTAAGCTTAGAGCACGGCGAAAGCATTGAAACTGCCAGTACATGGTCACAAGACACACGCAATGAACTGGGCCGTCGTTTATTTCGTGCCATTGGCCGTGAGATTTTCTTCTTAAAGCGCTTCCACTGCGACCCACATCCGGGCAACTTTGCTTTCCGAGAAGATGGTAGCGTGATCGTGTATGACTACGGCGGTGTAAAAACCCTATCGACTGAAATCGTGATGCATTTTAAGCAGCTGATTCAAGCAGCGCGCGACAGTGATATCTTGGCCATGGAACAGCAACTGACTGCTTTGCACTCGATGTCTGAGCAAGGCAAGTTCCCTGCCGACTTGTATAAAGCATGGTTAGAGGTGCTCATGCGTCCACTGACCACTTTGTATAACTTTGCTGAGAACTCAGCGCATCATGATGGTATTGAACTGGTCAAGCCATCGCTAAAATACTGGGATGTATTTAAACCCTCACCCGATACACTAATGGTCAATCGCACAGTCTCAGGACATTATTGGAACCTGATTCATCTCAAAGTGCACGACAACCTCAATGATCTATTTGAAGAGTTGGTCCCGCCTCCCGCCTAAATAAAGACTGCGGGCACGATAAAATCGCTACAACTCAATAAACCCAGTTACATAAAGTCACTGGGTTTATTTTGACTTCTAAATTGTTATATTATAACATTTCAAAATAATACATTTAAGGAGAAGTCTATGCGTGCCAATATTCATCCAGAGTATCGTGAAGTTCTGTTCCACGACACCAATGCCGACGCGTTTTTCGTGATCGGCAGTACCTTACAAAGTCATCAAACTCGTGAGCATGAAGGCCAGACCTATCCTTACGTCAGTTTGGATATTTCAAGTGCTTCACATCCGTTTTATACAGGTGAACAACGTCAAACCAGTAATGAAGGTCGTGTTGCAAGTTTCAATAAACGTTTCGCGCGTTTCAAACGCTCACAATAATTTCATTTTTCTTTAAGCTATACGCGTTATAGTAAAGATATCAAGAAGCCTAAGACCTCCTCCAGCTTAGGCTTCTTTTTTATGCGTTCTTTTCTAATTTTGACCAGCGTTTTTCTTAATGTTTAAGCACGCTATCTAACAGATAAAATCCTATCCCAAGCACGATGACGCCCACCACTAAACTCGACAGTGCATAACTCAAAGCCAGCACTGTTTGTCCCTGTCTAAATAGCTGAAAAGTTTCGAGGCCAAAACTCGAAAATGTCGTGAAACCGCCCAATATGCCGACCATCAAAAATAAACGTGCTTCTTGTTGTAGTACTAGAAACTTCTGGCTGAATGCAAAGAAAATACCCGCAGCAAAACACCCGATGATATTGATCCACCATGTCGGCCATGGAAAACTCATACTCGGTTTAAACAACCATAATCCTGCACCGTAGCGTAAACAGGCACCTATTCCGCCCCCCATTGCCACCAAGATCCAATTCATTGACCTATCCTATTCTTTACAAAATACGGTATGGATAAGTCCAAAGTTATCCACAGTTCATCAACTATAACGCTATTAAACCTGAATCAATCCTCGCACTTCAAGGTTTTTCAACATCGGTTGTTGATCCTTATATTTCTTCTTGTCTCACTCTCAAAAGTGAACTTCAGCATTCAAACTCACACATGCTTTACATGGGATATTGAACCCAGCATCGCCGAATATCTTTACTTCCCCTAATGTACTCTATGACCAATACAATATAGATTCCTAAAATCACTAGCACTCGTTCTTCATGCAAAACAGAAGGTTTTCTCTCAGGCAAAAACTCACAAGAGCACACTTTTTGGGTATGATGTGGATATAAATTTAGTCGGAAATAGACGCATGGCACAGGTATTATTGGCTCAGCTTGCAGCGGGCGAAGCAAAATTTTCAGATGTATTGGCTTTTATTGAAGCAGCCTATACACATACACCAACTGCATTTAAAAATGGTTTGCAGCACAATGCGGCAACTGAAAACCAAGGCAGCGCAAAAGTGTTTTCGTTTGCACAACTTCAAGGTCTCAATCAAACGCAAACTTTAAGCCTATTTGCAGAACACTATGCTTCTGTTTTAGCGACACCTGATGCAACAGATCATCAAAATATTCGTCAGTTCATGTTGAATGGATGGGATGGTATTGAATTTGATGGTACGGCATTAACTGCAAAATAAAGATAAAAAACCACGTTCAAGTTACTTGAACGTGGTTTTAAACAAATACAATATTAATTTTATTATCAGATATCTATAAAAACTATTAACATTGATACACCTATAAGCATCCACAGATTTGACCAATAGGTTTCACGTAGAGCAAGACTTCATATGGGTGTTAATCAGCTATAAAACATTAAAACAGCACGATGAAGTAACTCAGCGCTACTTCCAATTTATCCCTTTACCCGTTCGATCCATTGGATTGAGTTGACCCGAAATACTTCACACGCACCATCGCCAGTATCAGTCGGGGTTAAGGATGAGGTCCAGACCATATCTTTGTCTTTAATTTCAACCAACTCACCTTTTAAACGGACCAAATCACCACGTTTCACGTGTTTAATTTGTTTAGCAATTTCTGGGTTGGCTGGAATAATGTGCATATTCGACACCATTTGCATGGCTTGCTCGGCAGGCACAGGCAAACGATCGATTTTCCAGTTGAGATAACGGTCGTATTGATTCACGGTAATATGGCGGGCAATTTCAGGTTCAGCAAACAAGCCCCAACTCACGGCGTAGTCAATCGGGGAGAATTTCGCTTGTGCATCATCCGAATACATTTTAGAACCTAAAATTCGAAAATCACCTTTAAACGGTTTCAATACCGAAATCGATTGATCTTTAGAGGTCGGCGCTAAACCTTTGGCAATGTTGTAATCCACAGTGGCACTTGCACTGATGGGCAACAGCAAACTGCTGAGTAAACTGAGCAGGATAAATTTAGATTTCATTGCAAACCTCATTCCCATCGACCTAGGAAAATACGAACCAATTTCATCTTAGTCCACTTTCCTGAAAAGAAGCTTATGAACTTAGTAACATTGTGAACGAATTATGCAGTCTACTTTTAGCCACAGTACTTTTCAGTTAGGCTAGAGCTAAAGAACAGATCCCAAAAACAAACATGCTTTATAAATACTATCAACAACACATCTTTCCGCATGTCCTGAATCAGGTCATGCAAGTACCAAGCTTGATGGACAAGCGCCGCGAACTGCTTTTGCCGATTCAGGGAGAGGTATTGGAAATTGGTTTTGGTACAGGACTGAATCTACCCTTTTATCAAAATGTCGATACTGTCTTTGCACTTGAACCCAGTCCAGAGATTTATCATTTGGCTTTAGATCGGGTACAAGCAGCAGCATTTGAAGTGCATCATGTACAAGCCCGTGCGGAAAAGCTGCCTTTTGCTGACCAGAGCCTTGAGCATGTGGTCAGTACATGGACACTGTGTAGTATTGCTGAGTTAGAACAGGCTTTGGCGGAAATATTACGCGTGCTCAAACCGGGTGGCACCTTACATGTGGTGGAGCACGTATTAAATACAAATAACCTTTATATTCAGCGCCTACAACACTTACTCACGCCTGTGCAAAAGCGTTTAGCCGATGGCTGCCATCTCAATCGAAACATTGAACAGGCCTTAAAAGCAGCAGGTTTTAATTTGATAGAACAACACTACTTTTATGCCGAAGGTATTCCGAAACTCGGACAACTGATGTTTTTTGCACGTGCTCAAAAGCCATACTCAAGTGACGGGCAATCATAGTCATGTAGAAAGTACCTGCTCTATATAAAGAAATGCCTTCATGGGTAAACATTATCAAGCTTATTCAATCGTATCAAAGTCGATGCGGACCGTTTCAAAACGAACCCGCCCAGCTTGAATCGCTTGCGCAATGGCAACTTGTCCTTTGGTTAACCTCGCCCCACCGCTTTTAATATCAATGAGAACAATTTCAATGTCCTCTGGTCGCCCTTCACCATCACGCAGGTCGGTATAACCATCAAAGACCACATAGTCGACAGGATCACCCAAAAACTTAGCATCGCTAGGTAAGTATTCAAACTGCGGCATAATCGGTGCCAGTTGCTCCGCCATTTTGCCTTTAAGCACTGCACGGCTGGTATTGACGCTGCGCTTTTGTGCTTGAGCCAAAGCCTGCTGATGCTCTAGTTCTAATTCGGCAATATAGCGCTCATATTCTGCTTTGATGCGTCCATTTCGGCTGTGACTTAAAATAAGGGTGGTCAATACCACACCAATTGCTGCACCGATCAACATTGCCATCCATATGGACATGGTTCTTTCCTAATTTTGTGCTACAGGTAGCAAGATTTAAACTTACAACTTTGGTTTGGTGTCATATGCGACACACAAAAGAATGATATGCTAGGGGTGAGCAGAATAAAATCATTTAAGGTCATGAAAACGATATTAATCGCCAACCAAAAAGGTGGCTGTGGCAAAACGATAACCGCAATCAATTTAGCTTCGGCACTCGCACAAAAAGGTTATAAAGTGGCTTTGGCCGATGCCGATAATCAAAAATCTGCTCGTCAATGGTTAAAACAGCGTCCAGAGCAAGTGGCGCATATTCAAAGTTTAGATTGGCGCCATGAGAAATCGATAGGTGAAGTGCCTAAAAACATTGAATATTTAATTATCGATGCGCCGGGTGCACTGTCTGGTGAACATGCCGAACAGCTGGTCAGTGAAGCGCATGCAATTGTGACGCCACTGCAACCCTCGTTTTTTGATATTGACAGTACCCGTCGTTTTTTAAAACATTTACAAGACATTAAACGCATTCGTAAAGGTAAAGTGCAAATTTTGCTTTTGGCCAATCGGGTCAAAGCCAACAGCGCCAGTGCCAAAGACATCCAAGATTTTTTTGCGAAAATTGAACAACAACCTGTAGCATGGATTTCAGAACGTACTGCCTATGGCCAATTGGCAATGCAAGGTTTAAGCGTATTTGATAAAACACAAAAGAATTACCTCTCCATTCAAAGCCAATGGCAACCGTTGCTCAATGCCATTGTCGATGACCCAAGTGCTTGGTTCTAAAATATTTTGCTATAGATAAAACGGGACTATTCCCTATTTATAGTCGGTTATTCACGAGAACTTACCAAGGGTACGTTCTCGTGCGCATTTTTTTCAGTTAATATGACTTTGACCTTAGAGATATAGCAGTGAATACCGTGCAACGATACGCACCAGCCTTACAAAAAGTATTGTTATTTGGACTGATTTTTATTCTGTTCTATTTGAGCTTTCAAGTCCTGAAATACTTTATTGTACCTGTGCTTTGGGCTGCGATTATTGCCTACATCACTTGGCCTTTATATCACTCAGTACAGAAACTCTGTGGACCGCGTCCAACCCTAAGCGCTACCATCATGATCAGTATGGTGGTGTTAGTTGTCGGTATCCCGCTGACCTTTGCCATTTTTATGCTGCAACATGAAGGCCGTAATCTGTTTTATGAACTACAAAGACAAGTATTCTCAGGCCATTTAGATGTCCCTCAATTTATTCGAGACTTGCCCATTATTGGTAAAGAAGTCACTCGTACTTTAAAAGAAATCAATACCGATCCGAACAGTATTGTACAAAATGTTTCGGGCTGGTTTCAAAGCCACTTAAATTATGGCCGTTTGGTGCTGAGTGAAATTAGTAAGAATATTTTTAAACTCTGTTTTGCGGTGATGTCGTTATTCTTCTTCTATCGTGATGGCCAGACCATTTTAAATCAGGTCAGTAAAGCCTTGGAGATGGTGATTGGCCCACGTATCCACCACTATTTAGACACCATTTCCGAAACCACGCGTGCTGTGGTCTATGGGGTTGGCCTGACTGCAATTGCGCAAGCACTCTTGGCAGGCCTGAGCTATTTTGTTGCTGGTGTCCCAAACCCAATGGTACTGACCATTGTGACTTTTATCTTTGCACTCATTCCTTTTGGCCCTCCTGTGGCATATAGCGCCGTGTCTTTATGGTTATTCTCTCAAGGGCAGACTATTGAAGCGATTGGTGTGATGGTATGGGGGGTTTGTGTGGTCAGCACAGCAGACAATGTGATTCGCCCATTGGTGATCTCAGGTGCAACGCAAATTCCATTCTTACTCATCATGTTTGGTGTATTGGGTGGTTTAGCCAGCTTTGGTATGGTCGGCTTATTTGTCGGCCCCGTGATTCTAGCAGTACTGTTAGCCATTTGGCGCGAATGGCTACATGAACAAGTCCATGAACCACTAATGATGCCGAAAGCGACATTGGCTTATGATCCACCCGAAGAGCCTTTAGATACGCCCAAAAAATAAGTTCAGTGAAATGACTTCAACGCATGCTTTCAATGAAACCATGCGTTTTTTATGTCAGATACAAAAACGCTGTACGGACAACATTGAACAGAAGCCCTGGCTTTGTTTGAATGGTTCTGAATTTTAAGGAAAAAAGGATCCAACATGTTGTCTTCTGCTTTCAAACTAAGCGCACTTGTGACTTTAATCGGTTTAGGGACTGTGGCATGTACCACTACACCTACTGAAACCAACACGATGGTCAAAGACGTCGATGTACACGCTGTTTCAACTACAGGTGTGGGACAAAAAATTGGCACCATTCGTTTTATTGATAGCCCTGTTGGTTTAGCAATTCAAACCAATTTGACTCAACTTCCACCTGGCCCACACGGTTTTCATATCCATGAAAAAGGTTCGTGTGATGTGGCTGAAAAAGAAGGAAAACCTGTGGCTGCTTTAGCCGCTGGGGGACACTTTAACCCAGAAAAAGCGCCAAACCATGGCACACCACTGAATGGACATCTGGGTGATTTACCCATCTTGAATGTCGACTCAGCAGGCAATGCAAAAGTCAATTTACTCGCTCCTCGCTTAAGTTTAGCTGACGTTGAGGGCTTAGCGGTGATGGTACATGCAGGTGGTGATAACTATTCAGACACCCCTAAACCACTTGGCGGTGGCGGTGACCGTATTGCGTGTGGCGTAATTAAATAAATCTATTATCCCATGCAGTGTGAATAAAGTAGTGTTTTGAACTCGCACATGTGGATAAGTTTCGACTTATACACACAATGCAGCGGAGCCATGATCCGCTGCATTTTTATTGTCATAGGCGAATTTTTCATGCAATGGAGCACCGCATTAAATTGACAGTGCCCTGAAAAAAGTTCAGGCTAAAACCAAAATAAAACTAAGCCTAGACTATTACATCGTGAACAATCTTCGTCAGTGGTTTCAGTCCTTTCAGTCCAATGCAATTTTTATGTATTGCTTGCAAATTTTGATTGTGCTGAGTGGCACAACCTTAGGTTTATATTTTTTAGGACTACAACAGCTTATTGTTCCGACCACATTAGGTGCAATTGCAACAGCCCTGACCGACTTCGATGACCGGCTCAGCATTCGTCTCAGAAACCTTGCCTATGTCTGTATCTTGTTCTTTAGTGTTAGTAGCATTTTAGATTTTTTACATCCTTATAAATTCTTTTTCATCTTATATTTATCACTGTCTAGTGCTTGTTTTATTTTACTGGGGGCACTGGGGCAACGCTATGCAGCAATGAGCTTTGGCACCATTTTACTTTCCCTATACAGTATGTTTGGCCTAGGTGAATATTCGGCTTGGTACTTTCAACCCGGTTGTTTTGTCTTGGGAGCATTGTGGTATGGCTGTACCGCTATTGTGTTTTATATTCTTAAACCCACCTTGGCCGTTCAGGACAACTTAACCCGCTGTTTTAATCAAGTTGCCGATTTGCTCAACGCAAAAGCACGTCTATTCGACCCAGACAATCGAGACAATGTAGAAGCGCTGCTCTATGATTTATCCTTACAAAACAGTACTGTGGTGCAAAGTTTTAACCACACCAAAAGCTCACTACTGACGCGACTAAAAGCATCTCGCGCCAACCAAAATACAATTTATTGGCTCAACCTATATTTTCTCGTTCAAGACATTCATGAACAAGCCAGCTCTAATTATTTACACTATGAGCAGTTACATCAAAACTTTAGCCGAACTGATCTCATTTTTCGTATTCAAAAAAATATTCGACTGCAAGCCCTTGCCTGTCAGGCTTTGGCACGGTGTATTTTGAACAATCAAACCTATGTATCCGATCCAACGACCACTCAGGCGTTGCTGAATTTACACAGTTCCATGCAGGACTGGATTCGAGATCATCCACACAATATTGAAGTCAAAAACCTACAACTGATTTTAAATAATTTGGACAGTGTGCATGAACGTTTTCAGCACCTCAACGAACTACAATCGCGCCAAGAACAGCGTTATCAACAGCATATTGATAACCTCAACTTATATGATGATGATATCCATGATTGGCATGATCTGTGGCTCAAACTCAGTCAACATCTCACCCCCCAATCCGCACTGTTTCGACATGCGGTACGCATCGCCTTTGTCTTTGCTGTAGGTTATGGCATCTCGCTTCTGCCCTTTGCGCAACATGGCTATTGGATTTTGCTCACCAGTTTATTCGTTTGCCAAATGCGTTATTTTGCCACCAAAAGCCGCTTAAAAATGCGAACCTTAGGCACAATTTTGGGCGTTGTTTTAGGGATTCCGCTGCTGTATTTTGTGCCGAGTATTGAAGGACAACTGCTACTAACCATTATTTTTGGCGTGTGCTTTTTCTATCTCAGTTCCAAGAAATATGCCATGGCAACCCTGATGGCAACACTCATGGTGCTGCTGATTTTTAATTTAAAAGGTGCAGGCTATGCCATTATTTTACCGCGAATTATAGACACCCTCATTGGTTGTGCCATTGCTTGGTTCGCAGTGAGTTTTATTTGGCCCGATTGGGACTTCCGCAATATTTCCAACACCATTAAAAAAGCATCCGATGCAACCCTCAACTATTTCAATGCCATCTGTGAGCAATATCAACACGGTAAAAATAATAGTCTGGCTTACCGCAGTGCGCGTCGTACTGCGCATAATGCCCAAACTGAACTGGCAAACATGATCTCCAGTCTTAGTACCGAGCCCAATCCAAACCCAGAACTGGTACATCATGCTTTTCGCTACTTGGTATATAGCCACAGTCAACTCAGTTATATTTCTGCTTTGGGAAGTCACCGAGAATTGGTGCAGGATACGCAGGTGCTGGAACTCATGCTGTGGTGTCAAAATACGCTGAATCATGTACTGCTCCATCAGCAGGCATTAGCTGAACTCGACATCCAGCAGAAACTGGCAGAGATTAAACGTTTAAATGCGCAAGAAACAATGAGTCAGAATTTACACTTGGTCCTCAAACAAATCAGTCTACTACTGGAAACCTTGCCTGAATTGCTGAAGTTAAAAACTGAACTGCTGGCCCGAGACATTAAATAAAACGAACGACACAACGACTATCTTTAAATGGTTCATGATGTACGGGTGTATTGTGGTTCATTTTTATCTGGTTCTTGCGTACACTCGAGCTTCATTCTCATAGATTTTTTGACCATGAACATTCAGACATTACGTGTTGTAGGATTTTTAGAAGGGATTTCTTTTTTACTGTTGTTATTCGTTGCGATGCCAATGAAATACATCTTTGATAACCCCATCCTAGTCAAATACGTGGGTATGGGCCATGGCGTATTATTTATCCTGTTTCTCATCGCGCTGTTTGTGGTCTGTGAAAAGCAAAAATGGTCTTTGAAGATGTTTATTCTAGGTTTGATTGCTTCGATCTTACCTTTTGGACCTTTTGTGTTTGATGCCAAAATTAAAAAATTAGAACCTGAGCAAGCTGAAGCCTAAGTTTAAAAAACTGGCTTTAAAAAGGATTTTTTAAAGCCTTAATAAAAAAGCGCCCATTCAAATGAATGCGCGCTTTTTTATGATGTGCACTTCGCTGAATTCAGCGAATAAAATTTTAGTAAACACCACGCTCAAGACGTTTTTGCATCACTTTTTTCACGGTCACACGTGGAAAGCTAAACCAAAGTGCAATCAAAATGAGGCAGACCAAACTGTAGGCCCAAAGACCAAATGCCACATAAGCCACGCGAACCAGTTCAATCACGAAGAAGAACGTAAACATCATCAGTACCGAAACGGCTGCGGCAACCGTCCCTTTGGACACTTCCGATGACATCAAAGCAAAGCGATATAACACAGAAAAACTGATACCTTCGCCAAAGCTCACCAAAGTCATCCCCACAATCAGTAACGGCAAGAAATAGCTTTGGAAAATGGTGCCGAGCACCACCAACAGCGTACCGACGAACATCAAAGGTAAACCAATTAATACAGTTTTACCGAGTGCCATTTTGTCGATGACTTTAATCAGTACAATGTTGCCCAGAATGAGACCACCCAAGACGGGGAACTGCGCCAAGCCATATTGCATACTGCTTAAGCCAAGTTCCTCTACCAAGATCACAGGTGAAAGTGCGATCCACAACATCAACGGCATGGCCACCATAGGCAAACCAAAGGTGAGCGCCAAAAAGGTCTTATTTTTATAGACCGTTTTATAGTCATCCCAAATATAGCGCAGCGGCTTTTTAGAATGACGCTGCTGTGTCGCAGGCATTTTGGCTTTTAAACCAAACCAACTTAAAAAAGCCAAAAAGGCGATGCCAATAAAGCCCAAATGCCATGACACATGGTCAATCATAAACGCGCCCACTACAGGGCCAAGCAGCGGTGCCAGCAAAGAAATATTGGCCATGAGTGCCATGACTTTAATAGCATCACGCTCTTCAAAACTTTCCTGTACTGCGGCATAACCCACAGCAGAAATCATCGATAGCCCCACGCCTTGTAAAAAGCGGAGCGCCAAAAAAGACTCAATATTTTGAGTGAGTAAAATCGCGAGGCAGGTCAGCACAAAAAATGCCACACCTGCGAGCAACACTTTTTTACGGCCTAAACGGTCTGAGAGTGGCCCAAGTAACCACGCGACGCAGGCACCGCCCAGTAAATAAAAGGACATAGAGGATGGTGCCCACGCACTACTTACTCCAAAGTCTTGGGTAATCGCGAGCATGGCAGGCTGGACTAAATCGTTACCGATATAGACCGAAAATTCGAATAAAACCAATGCCAAAGGAAACATCAATGTGGCACGGCTTAACTTTAGAGTTTGTACGTTTTGCATTGTTATCTACATATAAAATGCGTACAAGCCTGAGCGAAGTCCGTTAGAGGGAGAGACGACTAAGCCCAATGGCAAGCACTGAGAAATTTATTAAATTACGTTTTTTTGAATGCGCTGAGATTTCGCGGCTTAATACACCGTATTCACAAGGTGTCTAAGATAGATCAAACGATTTCAGTTGTGAGATTTTTATAACTCAAACTAATTACACCCACTAGTCTGAGTGGGTGTAGTTTAGCAGTTTATAACTTGAGAAATTGTAATTTTTCTTACAGTCGCTAAGCTGAGATTTCAGTTTTGACTTTTATCGTGTTCAGTTCACGAGTGAGATGATCAGGCTTCATAAAGAAAGAACAAATAATTGCAAATACAGCCATCCCCACAATATAACTAATGATTAAATGCGGGCTGCCATCACCAATACTCAAGAGTTTAGTTGCAATAAGCGGAGCTAAGCCCCCTCCTAATACACCTGCAAATTGTACAGAAATGGAAATGCCACTATAACGAATTTCAGCCGGAAATTGACGGGCAAATAGCTGGGCTTGTGGTGCATACATAATGGGGAAAACCACACCAATACCTAACACAATCGCCGTCCAAACCAATACTGGGTCTTTGGTCCCCAACATGGTGAAAAATGGATAGCAATATAATGCCAAGACCAAGAGACCAAACATGAACATATTTCGTTGCCCGACTTTATCCGATAAATGACCACATAATGGCGTCATCACCATAATTAAGCCTGCACCGCAAATCGTTGCAAATAAAATATCCTGACGCGGAATCCCTAATTTGGTGGTGGTATACGCCAAGGCAAATGTAGAGGCAATATAAAACCAAGCATTTTCCGCTGCGCGGGCAAAAATAATCGTCAGCAACTCACGTGGGTGATTTTTAAAGACTTGCATAGCAGGAACTTTAATTTCCTGCGCCTGCTCTTTCACTTTTTCGAAGTCAGGTGATTCAGGCACTTTTACGCGAATATACCAACCTACTCCTAATAGCAAAATGCTGGCAAGGAATGGTAAACGCCATCCCCAACTAAACAAGCTAGCTTCAGGCAGTAAAGAAACAGCGCCTAAAGCAAGAGAAGCCAATAATAAGCCTCCCCCTGCACTGGCCTGAGGTAAACTTCCCCAGAACCCCTTACCACCTTCGGGTGCATGCTCAACTGCCATCAAAACAGCACCGCCCCACTCGCCCCCCATCGCCATACCTTGAATAAATCGAAGAATGACCAAACAGAAGGTTGCCCAATAACCAATACTTTCATAAGTCGGTAACAGTCCAATCAAAACCGTCGGGATCCCCATCATAATCAAGGTGGTTAACAACATGGTTTTACGACCAATCTTGTCGCCAAAGTGTCCAAAAACAATCCCACCTAGCGGTCGTCCGATAAATCCCACCGCATAGGTGGCGAAAGCTGCCAATACCCCAGTTAAAGGGTCTAAATTTGGGAAAAACAATTTATTAAAAATCAGCGCCGCAGCGGCACCATAAATAAAAAAATCGTACCATTCTATGGTCGTTCCCACCATGCTGGAGATTCCAGCCAAACGGTGAGAAGACTTTTTATGTGGAAGACCCGATCCTTGTATCTGCTCCATACCCACCTCTTGCAATTCTTAGTATTGTCTGCTTTCTGTCACGTTTAAAATCTGTCCTGATTTTTAAACCACGTGACTATAACGATATTGGTTATGATTTCATGAGTTTTAAAGCTATGACCACTCATAACTTTAAGAAAAATATTATAAAAGTGAACTAAAATTCACTAATTTATTAATGTGGATTAATCTTGAAACAGAGTCAATCTACTTAATTACTTAAGTAGTTTTTATAAAATGTTTTTTATTTAAATTACATAAACTTAAAAACAAACCCCTGCTTTCTAAGCGCTGAGGATGCACTTAGTTACCCCAATATCTTGATCAAAAATACATCATTAAAAACAAAAGAAAAGATAAAAAGGTAATTTTTTACAATTGCTAATTCAGCACAATTTACTATATTGCTTCATATACTAAGTATGGATACTTATTATGATTCACTATAATAAATTGGCTTTTGATTTTAGCCCTGCACCTATCGTGGTGCTCAGTAATCGGCATATGGTCGAAATGAATCACGCCTTTTCTCAGATGTTTGGTTATGAGCGTGAAGAGCTTCTTCATCACTCCATTATTAAAATTTTCCCCAGTATTGAAGACTATGAGAAAGTCGGAAATGATGCTTTGCAAAGCCTATTGCAGAAAAATAGCCTGCATTATTCGGATCAACGCTTTATGCAGCATAAAAGTGGAGAGATTTTCTGGACACATACCCATGGACGTACACTCACCCCTGAAGATCCTTTTCAATTGATGGTGTGGCATTTTGAACGTAAAGAACAGCATCCGCTGACCAGTAAACAGAAGTTAACCAAACGCGAGTCTGAGATTACGCAACTCCTTGTAAATGGATTAACCTGCAAAGAAATTGCACGAAAACTTGCCTTGTCACATCGTACAGTCGAGGTTCATAAAGCCAATTTAATGAAGAAGCTAGGTGCTCATTCTAAAAGTGAGCTCAGCTCTAAAATTATTATTCAGAATCGACTGACGCATTTTTAAGACGTCATCTTTGTTTGAATGGTTCAACATACTAATGATAAAAAGGCGTAAACCGACTACGCCACTTTTATCACCAGCAAAACAAGCATCTATTTCAATCAAGAACACTTCGCTGTTTGGAAGTTCTTGGTATTTTTACCGCGCGCACATTGGTAAGAGGTTTTCGTCGCAGTTTTTTCCCAGTCGCCATCGACCAACTTAAAGTTATACACGGTACGCACCGACTTTACCGAATCATCTAACAACCCTGTTTCAGTCACTTTAACTTCTGCCGCAGTCGGTGACTCAACCGTATTAAAGTACTGACGGATTTCAACCGTAGCCAACTCATTACGCAAATCTGGACGCTCTTTAAGTACCTGAGCCAACGGCGTATCTGACGAACCGACTTTATTTACTAATTCTTTGGTCGTCGCACAACCAGACAATAATCCCACACATACGGCTGAAGCTAAAATAAGACGCAACATAAATCCCACCCAAAATTCATTATTTATCAGTCCATCATGCCTTTTTTAGGCCTATTACACTATTTAGTAAATGTAATTCAGTTCCTTCAGTCATAAAAAAGCGCATCACCATGGATGCGCTTTTAAAACTCAATTCGAACTTAAAGGTCGAATAATTTACCTGGGTTCATAATTCCGTTTGGATCGAAAACTTGCTTCAATGCCTTCATATATTCAATTTCTTCTGCTGAACGCGTGTAGTCAAGGTATGGTTTTTTGGTCATACCAACACCGTGCTCCGCAGAAATTGAACCGTCGTATTTTTTCACAGTTTCGAAGACATATTTATTCACCACCTGACATTTGGCAAAGAACTCATCCTTGCTTAAATCAGCCGGTTTTAAAATATTTAAGTGTAAATTACCGTCACCAATATGGCCGAACCAGCAGATCTCAAAATCTGGATAGTTACTTGCCACAATCGCATCAATTTCTTTAATAAATGCAGGTACATGCGTAATCAAAACTGAAATGTCGTTTTTGTATGGTGTAAATGGAGCAATCGACTCAGAAATGTCTTCACGTAAACGCCATAAACTTTCCACTTGATCGAGGCTTTGGCTCAACACGCCATCCAGTACCCAGCCTTGTTCCATGCAGTGCTCAAAAATTTCCATCGCCTTGTCCATAATTGGCTCAAATGGCGCTTCAAATTCTAACAATACATAGAATGGACATTCGGTTTCAAATGGACGTTGTACATGACCATGTGCCAACACTTTTTGCATTGCAAGTTCACCAAAGAACTCAAATGCAGTCAGGTCAATTTTTGCTTGAAACGCATGTAGTACAGGCATCACCGCATCAAAGTCAGGCACGCCCAACACCATTACTTGAAGGTCTTGCGGTTGGCGTTCCAATTTGATTTCAGCTTCAGTCACTAAGCCCAGTGTCCCTTCACCACCAATGAATAAATGTTGCAGTGCATAACCCGTCGCGTTTTTGATCATGCCTTTGTTTAGACGCAGCACATCACCCTTACCTGTGACTACAGTTAAACCGAGTACCCAGTTACGCGTCATGCCATATTTAATGACTTTAATACCGCCTGCATTGGTGCCAATGTTTCCACCAATTTGACTCGAACCCGCAGAAGCAAAATCGACTGGGTAATACATGCCTTGCTCTTCAGCATAGTTTTGCAGCTGTTCAGTCACCACGCCTGCTTGGACTCGAACCATACGGTCTGCTGGGAAGAATTCCAAGATTTGGTTCATCTTGTCCATGCTCACCACAATTTCACCGTTGGCAGCGACTGCACCGGCAGATAAGCCAGTACGACCACCTGATGGTGTAATGGCAACATTGAACTCATTTGCAAGTTTCACAACCGCTTGCACTTGTTCCGTGCTCGATGGGAAAACGATGACTGACGGGTTTGGATCAAAATGTTTGGTATGATCGCGTCCCCAATTTTCAAGGCTATCCACATCGGTTTTAATGCGGTTTTCACCTACAATTGCTGTCAATTGGGTCAATAACTCTGGGGTTAAAGCGACTGGAGCATTCATCGTTTTCAGACCTTGCAAGAAGTAAACAAGTTGTTTGTGGCGCTAGGGTTCTCTGCATGAAAAGCGCTTCATTTCAGTCTTTCCATGCCCTAAGGCTCAGGCAGTTCGTGAGGATTTAAGCAGCAGTGTGCAACTGGCTTATTTTCACGGAGTCATATTATAAGGCATTTTTTCTGTTTCCCGCAGAAAAAGCTGTTTTATTCAGGATACCTTTGAAATGATTAGTTTAATTAGACCAAAAAGACTTTTTTACGCACCATAGAGGCTAAAAATACCCAGCAGAGTCCGCATAAAGGAAATGTATATCGGGCGCGGTACGTGCTATTATATCGCCACTAAATTTGGCCTTTGTAGCGGAGCCGTAATGAGCCAACATCTTTCACTTCCTAAAGATAAAATTCGTTTCTTGTTGTTAGAAGGCGTTCACCAAAACGCAATCGACACACTAAATGCTGCCGGATACACCAACATCGATTATCGTAAAACTGCGCTTGAAGGTGAAGCGTTGAAAGAAGCGATTAAAGATGCACATTTCATTGGTATTCGTTCCCGTACACAACTCACTGAAGAAGTGTTTGAAGCAGCGAATAAATTAATCGCTGTTGGTTGTTTCTGTATTGGTACCAACCAAGTGAACTTAAATGCTGCGATGGTTCGTGGTATTCCAGTATTTAACGCACCATACTCAAATACACGTTCAGTGGCTGAACTTGTACTTGCTGAAGCTATCCTTCTTCTTCGCCGTGTACCTGAAAAATCGACAGATACACATGCAGGTGGTTGGAACAAGTCAGCTGTTGGTTCGTTCGAAACTCGTGGCAAAACTTTAGGGATTGTCGGTTACGGTTCAATCGGTTCACAACTTTCTGTCCTTGCTGAAAGCTTAGGTATGAAAGTGATCTACTTCGACACAGTAACGAAACTACCATTAGGTAATGCACGTCAAGTCGGTAGCTTAAACGAACTTTTAGCCAATGCTGATGTTGTTTCTTTGCATGTACCTGATGTTCCGTCTACACGTAACTTCATGACCAAAGAAAAATTTGCACAAATGAAAGAAGGTGCAATCTTCATCAATGCGGCACGTGGTACATGTGTCGTGATTGAAGACTTAGCAGATGCCTTGAAATCAGGTCATGTTGCTGGTGCTGCGGTTGACGTGTTCCCGAAAGAACCAAAAGCCAATGGTGAAGAGTTCATTTCTCCACTACGTAACATTCCAAACGTGATCTTAACCCCTCACGTGGGTGGTTCGACTATGGAAGCGCAAGCGAACATTGGTTTAGAAGTGGCTGAGAAATTCGTTTCTTATTCAGATAAAGGCATGACTTTATCTGCGGTGAACTTCCCAGAAATCGCGTTACCGTTGACCGAAGGAAAACACCGTTTACTTCACATCCACAAAAACGTGCCAGGCGTGTTGTCAAAAATCAACAACTTGTTTGCTGAACACGGCATCAACATTTCTGGTCAGTCTTTAATGACCAAAGGTGATGTTGGTTACTTGGTGATGGATGTAGACGCAACAGCATCTCAAGAAGCTTTAGATACTCTACAAGACGTTGAAGGCACAATCCGCGTTCGCGTATTGTTCTAATTCGACTCTATTTAAAAACCACAGCTGCCAAGCTGTGGTTTTTTTATTTTTGAATACTTGTTAAAATTTTATGTGCGACCCAAACACATTCTCCGCTACGTTTTGCAAGTATTCACTTCCCTATCTAGTATTCTAATAATGCCAAATCTAAAAAGTACTCCCCACCTCCAAGCGACCTTTTTATTGCTGATTGCAATGCTCAGCTTGCAAAGTAGTGGTTCACTGGCCAAAGTGCTGTTCGATCAATTTCCCATTTTAACCGTTTCCGCCATGCGCTTGCTGTTGGGATCAATCATTTTGGCCGTATTGTTTAAAATTTGGCAGGTTGATTTTAAGCAAGTTAAATATAAAGCCATTCTCAGCTATGGTTTTGCTTTGGCAGGCATGAACCTATTGTTTTATTTATCCATTGCTCGCCTGCCGCTCGGCATTGCAGTGTCGTTTGAGTTTATTGGCCCGCTCAGTGTTGCTCTGTTTTATGCCAAACAACGCTTTGACTTTGTTTGGGTCGGGCTGGCTATTTTAGGCTTGGTTTTACTGTTTCCTTTCGACCAAGCAGCTCAACCTTTAGATCCTCTTGGGATCGCATTTGCACTAGGTGCAGGTGCATGTTGGGCCTTGTATATCGTGGCGGGACAGCGCCCATCGGGTGTTTCGGGAAATCATACCGTGTGCTTAGGTATGTTTGTCGGCATGCTGATATTAATGCCGCTCGCCCTATTTAGTGGTTTACCCACAAATGTGTTTGAACCCTCAAACCTGATCTATTTCGTGGCGTTGGCAGTTTTGGCCAGCGCTTTGCCTTTTAGCTTGGAAATGATTGCGCTACGTAATTTAACCGCTTTAAGTTTTGGAACGCTCATGAGTCTTGAACCTGCTATCGCAGCACTGTCTGGTTTTGTATTTCTAGGCGAACAACTATTGTGGTCACAGTGGCTTGCGCTCAGTGTGATTATCATGGCGTCTATTGGTTGTACTTATACAGCCCAGAAAAACCGCCAAGCCGCAGTTTAAACGATGTGATTCAATGTTTGAATTTAGCTTTTAAATCCAAAGGCTGTATCGATTACTTTTAAATTCATGTCGTTGCATTTAAAAAATCAGCTTATTCAGCATCCAACTTGGGTGCTGAATCGTTATACTAATCCACCTTCTAAAAAAAACAGGTCGCTATGACCTAATGTGTGCATGATGCCTAATTCTCAACTGATGGCAGTGATGTTCATGGTCTTGTCCATGCTGTCCTATCAAATCAGTGCTTCTTTTGCCAAGCAGTTGATTGCCGTGCTAGATCCTCTCACCGTGGTGACCCTTAGACTGTGCTTTGCCGCAATTTTAATTGTGCTGATGTTCCGCTCATGGAGCATCATTAAACGCCTACCGCATTTAAAGTGGAAAGATTTACTCAGTTATACAGCAGCCTTATGCCTCATGAATATTTTATTCTACGCTTCGCTGGGTAAACTGCCGCAAGGTATTGCCGTAGGTTTAGAGTTTTTAGGCCCTTTAACTTTAGCGCTACTCTCGATCAAACAACGTCGTGATTATATTTGGGTCGGATTAGCGATTTTAGGCATTGCACTGATGGTGCCGTGGCATCAAGCCAATGCAACCAACTTCTCCTTCTTAGGAGCCGCATTTGCGGTTTCAGCGGGTGCTTGCTGGGCGCTCTATATTTATTTTGGGCAAAAAGTCGTCCGTCAAAATATCGGCATGCATGCTCTCAGTATTGCTATTGTGATCTCAGCCTTGGTGCTTCTGCCCATTAGTGCCACGCATAACCCAACAGCGCTGATGCAAACGGAATACTGGCCCAAAGCCTTATTGATTGCACTACTCGCCACAACCATTCCTTATGCTCTAGACCTCATGGCTTTGAAACGTTTAAGTAAGCTCAGCTATGGGACGCTTTCAAGTTTGTCGCCGGCTTTAGCAGCCTTGGCAGGTTGGTTACTACTGAAAGAACAAATTAGCATGTGGCAAACGTTAGCGCTAGTTTGCATTATGATTGCCTCCGTTGGTGTTACCTTTAGAGCCAAACCGCAAAGTGATGACGCTCTTTAAATCACAAAAGATGGCACTCGCCATCTTTTGTTTAAAATGGACTTAAACCAAACTGTCTTTTTCAATTTTTTTGTACTTTTTGTATTCCTGCTGATACTGCTTGGCGAGTGCAGTCTTTTGAGCATCGCGTAAAATTTTTCCTGCTTGCTGAAAGAAACCATGTTCCTCTTCTTGTAAGTGATGATGTACCGTTTCCGATAATTTTTTTGCAATTGCCAACCAGCCCGGATTTGAGAATTCAGTCTCGGTCAATTGTTCCAATAACTCATCCATTTTATGGTGTTCTGCCAAAGCATGGCGGGTAATGTTGAGGCCCGAATCAGTCATCATTAACGGGATATAAAAATAACGGTCTTCTGCCACAGCATGAGCAAATAATTCATTTTTAAGGCGTTCAAATAGCTCACGGCGCTCAGGCGTATCCCCTGAAGTTTGGAGTAGTCGTTCAGCCAAATTTCGTTGTATAACGTGACTTTCTCTTAAGGCTTCAAATATATTCATTCTATGCTCCAGTTCCGTTCAACTTAAAACATCATTTTTTATTGAATTGGCACAGCGTTGAGTGCACTGTATTGATCTTAAATGCAATAAACGAGAAATGAGGTCACAGACTGCGCGTTTTTTGTAATGAAGTTTTAAAGGTATCGCACCATTACATCCAAAACATTTGATAGCTCAATCTTACAATCAGAATCGTCACCAAAATAAGAAATAAAATGCGGATAAAACCACTGCCATATTTCAGCGCCATTTTTACCCCACAAATAGACCCGATCATATTTGCAACGGCCATCGTGCCTCCCACAGCAAAAAGCACATGCCCCGAGGGAATGAAAAAGCTTAGCGCTGCAAGATTGGTCATCACATTGCCAATTTTAGCCAATGCCGCCGCATGCAAAAAATCAACGCGTAAATAGCGAATAAAATAGAAAATAAAGAAACTGCCCGTACCTGGGCCAAACAAACCATCATAAAAGCCAATGGCTAAACTTCCGATTCCCGCCAACAGCAAAATTTTAGGCGTCACACGCTGCGCCATATGCACTTGCCCAAATTGCTTCTTCATGAAGGTATATACCGCCATCACAATTAACATGACCAAGACAAAGGGTTGGAGGACTTCTTTTGGAATCATGGCGACACTGGCCGCGCCCCCAAATGAACTGATGGTGGCACACACTGCGACCACAGCCAAAAGTTTCCATTCAAAGCGCACTTTACGGGCAAAGGAAACGGCTGAAGTGGCTGTACCCACCACTGCCGCTAATTTGTTGGTGCCAAATAAAGTGGCAGGTGCCATCGACGGAAATGCATTCATCAAAGCGGGAATTTGGATCAGCCCACCACCACCGACGGCAGCGTCAATTGCGCCTGCACAAAAGGCAAAAAAGATCAGACTGATAATAATGTCGATGTCCACGCCTTGTCCTTTTTACCGAGTGATATATTTCGATTATAGATTTAAAACCCGCTTTGGAACCAATCTTTTCTTATCAGTAATTTCAGCTAAGCCTAAGCATTTTTCCCCATCGAAAACCAAGACCTGTGCTTCGGCTGTATGCTCAATATTACTTTCCATACCGCGACTAAAGTATTCACTGCGTCCTTCTGGAACTTGTACTTTAGGAAAATGATCTACAGGTGCATATACAGGTAACAACAGTGCTTCGCGCTCTTGTTCAGACAAACTTTCCAAATACTCAATGGTATAACTTGGAATCAGATCAAAATGACCTGTTTTAATGCGGTGTAAATAAGTTAAATGACCATAAGTACCCAATGCCTTCGCAATATCTTCGCCTAAAACACGAATATATGTGCCTTTCGAGCAGGTAATATCAAGGGTGACACTGTCTGCTGTGAATGAAAGCAGCTCAATCGCAGAGATGGCAACTGGACGTGCTTCACGCTCAATCTCAATCCCTTTACGGGCTAACTCATATAAAGGACGACCATCTTTCTTCAAAGCGGAATACATTGGTGGCACTTGCTGAATATCACCCATAAACTGAACCAAAACGGCTTCAATCAACTCTTTGGTTAACTCAGGTACAGCCTGCTCTAACAACCGTTCGCCTTCCACATCACCTGTGGTAGTACTGTGCCCCAGCTGAATGGTGGTTTGATAGCGCTTCACCGAATCCAACAAAAAGTGCGAAAACTTGGTCGCTTCGCCCAAACAAATCGGCAGCAGTCCTGATGCCAATGGATCAAGCGCTCCTGTATGCCCCGCCTTTTGCGCACGGTATAACCAACGCACTTTTTGCAATGCCGCATTTGAACTGATCCCCAATGGCTTATTCAATAAAAATACACCATTCACGGCACGGCGCTGAATTTTTGAAGCAGATGATTTCATAACATAGACACGTCTTAAAGCTGCCGCAATACTATCAACCGCTTGTCTAGTTTTACAACTTTTCTGTTGTTTATTTGCCCTTTTGTTTCAGAATAAATCGAGTTCAGTCATATGAACCAAATAAAAAATACAATAGGGATGTTAGGCATAGGATATGCAAAAAAAGAAATTATGGCTCATTTTCGCCGTGATCATCGTTGTCATTCTTGGTTTTCTCATTTGGCTCGCACCCAATGCAACTGTTGGCTCAAACCAAGGGCCGATTAGCTCTAGTGCTCAAAATACGACAGGCTTACCACCCTCAGCGTCAGACTTGCCACATGCTTCAGGGCTGCCTTTTGTCAGTAACAGCCAACAGGACACCGAAATCAACTGCCAACTGGTGCTCGACCAAGGTAATCGCTTAGTTGTTAATGAACAAACACGTAACTGTTTTGAATATTTTATCACCCAATATGGTGAAAAAAATATTGACCAGATCAAGCAAGATTTTAAAGCCTATATCCAGCAAGGTTATCAAGAACCTGCGCTTAAGCAAATTTTAGATCTTTGGACTCGTTATTTAGATTATCGTGTGCAATTGGGTAGTCTGAAGGAGCCAAGCCTAGATAAAGAAGACCCCGAGTACTATCGTAAAATTTTTACTTTGATGAAAAACCTACGTAGCCAGTTCTTTTCCGACTATGAAATCGAAGGCCTCTTTGGCGCTGAAAATACCTACCATGAATATACCTTAGACCGTATGAGCATCATGGCAGATCAATCCTTAACTGAAGTACAGAAAGCGCAGAAACTGAAAGAACTGTTTGCTCAACTGCCCGAAGATTGGAAAGAAAACCTAGAACAACTCTCCAAACTCGAAGATCTGCGTAAACTGACCTCAGATATTAAAGCGCGCGGCGGCTCTGCTGAAGAAATTCGCCAAATGCGCCAGAATCTTGTCGGTGCCGAAGCGACCGTACGCTTAGAAAAACTTGACCAAGATCGAAGCAATTGGAAATCTCGGGTCAATACTTACTTAGAACAACGCGACAACATTCTTAAAAGCAATATGAATCAAGATGCGCAGCAGCAAGCCATTCAAAAACTACGTGATCAACAGTTTAATAATTCACAAGAACAACTTCGACTAGGAGCCTTTGAAACCACGCATGACACAGGAGGAAAACTTCCGTTCGCAGATTAAAGCTATACCGTGTTTGACTTTTTCAGGATGAAAAAAATGTTTATAACGAAAAGAATGATACAAACAATGTCACTCGTAGGTCTGGTTACCAGCCTTGGACTCAGCGCAACCACAGCCACAGCTAGATTACAGACGGTGACTGCAAGCGTAAAAAGTAATTATGCTCAAACTAAATATCCATTGCTATTTACCCATGGCATGTTTGGGTTCAGCCGAGTGGGCGTTGCCGAACTTGGACTGGACTACTGGTATCAAATTTTACCCGACTTGGCTCGAAATGGTGCAACCACCTTTGCAGCACAAATTTCCCCACTTGAATCAACTGAAGTACGTGGTGAACAGTTACTACAACAAGTTGAAGAAGTCATCGCCCTGACTGGCAAGCCCAAAGTTAATTTGATTGGGCATAGCCATGGTGGACCAACCATTCGCTATGTAGAAGCAGTTAAACCGCAATATGTGGCCTCACTGACAGGCGTGGGAGCAACGTTTAGAGGTTCAAAAGTAGCTGATCAGCTTCTTGCCAATAAAGGCGGAACACAACTCCTCAGCCTAGCGGCAGATTATATTATTGGTCCTATGCTTGCCTATGGACACAGCAACCCTGCATTAAAAAGCAATTTAACGGCATCGCTCACCTCAATTAGTGAGCAAGGTTCCCTTGTTTTTAATCAGAAATATCCAACATCAGCACTGGCTTCAGACTGTAACAAGAGCGGTGCAACATCCAGCAATGGCGTATATTACTATTCGTGGACAGGCACATCTCAAGTCACGAACATTCTCGATGTTGCAGATAGTGCGATCTCACTGTTAGGGCCTTTAGCCTATGGCCATTTAGACAATGATGGTTTGGTGGCACGCTGTAGTACACACTTCGGTAAAGTCATCCGTGATAACTATGACTGGAACCATTTAGATGAGGTCAACCAAGTTATGGGGCTACGTGGACTATTTAGCGCAGACCCTGTTGATGTCTATCGCCAACATGCCAATCGCTTAAAACTTCAAGGACTCTAGTTCTATTTTTCCCTTCGAATCTTTACCGTTTCGGAGGGATGCCTCCTAGAATTATCCAGTTACAAACTGTATTTAATTTAATCGGATTTCTCTACGCTCTTCCTCCCTCACCTTTATACTCATTTTTGACAACTTAAATTGTCGTCATAAAAAATAAAAAATGAGGATGATCAATGAAATATGGATTATTGATAGCTGGACTGCTGTCGACCTGCGCACTTGCTGCTACACAAACGCAAGCAGCCGCTTCACAAATTAAATCAAACTACGTTGCCTCTAATTATGCAAAGACCAAATACCCTTTGGTTTTTGCACATGGTATGGGGGGCTGGATTCGAGCAGGAACCGATGAACTTGGTGTGGATTACTGGTATCAAATCTTGCCAGATTTAGCCCGTAACGGTGCAAACGCATGGGCAACACGCGTTTCGCCATTCAACACATCTGAAGTTCGTGGTGAACAACTGCTGCAACAAGTTGATGAAATCTTAGCGATTACAGGAGCACCCAAAGTCAATTTGCTTGGTCATAGTCACGGCGGACATAGTATTGCCTATGTCTCAAATGTTATGCCCAATAAAACCGCGTCTGCAACAGCCATTTCTAGTCCTTTAAAAGGCTCTCCTGTGGCGGATTTGATTATTTCCGCGCAAGGTACGCCGCTAGAACAACCGCTGGTAGGCTTAATCAACTTTGGGTCCAAGGCTATTGTTTGGGCACAACAGCAAAATCCAAACTCACTTCCACATGATGCACTTGGTGCTGGTAAAAGTTTGAGTCAAGCTGGGTCTAAAGCTTTTGCACAGAAATATCCATTGGGTATGCCAAAAACAAGCTGTGGTGAAGGTTTAGCGAAAGAGAATGGGGTTTATTTTTACTCTTTCTCTGGCAACTCAACATTAACCAATATTCTTGATCCAGACTCATTATTGGGTGCGACAGGCTTACTCATGCAAGCGCCCAATGATAATGATGGCTTAGTCTCACGTTGTAGTGCCAAGTATGGCAAGACCGTGCGCGATAACTATAATTGGAACCATTTAGATGTGATTAACCAGTTCTTTGGTCTACGTTCTATTTTTGCTCCAGACCCTGTGGATGTTTATCGTCAACACGCCAACCGTTTGAAGCTTCAAGGACTCTAAAATTTAGGCATAAAAAATGCGCCATTGGGCGCATTTTTTTACTCGTATAAAACTTAAAATTAAGCTTTAACTTTACGAGCTGGCAACTTTTCACGAATACGTGCAGCTTTACCAGACAATTCACGTAGGTAGTAAAGTTTAGCACGACGAACGTCACCACGACGTTTCACTTCGATTTTAGCAACGATTGGAGAGTGAGTTTGGAAAACACGCTCAACACCAACACCGCTAGAAATTTTACGTACTGTGAACGCAGAGTTCAAACCACGGTTTTTCTTCGCGATTACAACACCTTCAAATGCCTGAAGACGCTCACGGTCACCCTCTTTTACTTTAACCTGAACGATAACTGTATCGCCTGGTGCAAAAGCTGGGATGTCTTGTTTAAGCTGTGCATTTTCAACAGCTTGTACTAAAGGATGCTTACCGCTCATGGGGTATCTCCAATATGTGCGGGTCAGAAGAGGTCTGATATCCGCTGGGTATAGAGGCTAAATCGCATAGACCCGATTATCTTTCTCTTTATGCTTGACCACTTCAATGCACAAAGAGCCTGTTAAAAGAATACTCTCAATTAAGTATTCAAATCTGTTAGCCATTTCTTTTGCTGCTTCGTCAACTCCACATTTTCCACCAACTCAGGTCGGCGTTGTTGTGTTCGTTGATAACGCTGCAAAAACCGCCATTTCTCAATATTGGCATGATGTCCCGACTTTAAGACTTCAGGGACATCCAAACCTTCAAAATGGTCTGGCTTGGTATATTGTGGGCAGTCCAAAAGACCATCCACAAATGAGTCTTGCACATGAGACTGTTCATCAGACATTGCACCCGGAAGTCTCCGAATAATACTGTCTAATAAAACCATCGCAGGAAGCTCACCACCCGATAAAACGTAATCCCCTATGGACCATTCCTGATCAACATATTTTTGGATCAAACGTTCATCGACCCCTTCATAACGACCACACAATACAATCAATCCATCATAGTCGACAAACTGTTGTACTGCAGGCTCATTTAAGGTTTTTCCTTGCGGTGACATATACACCACAGGAACATGAACTACACCTGCTTGCATGGCAAGCTCTTTGGCATGTTGAATTGCTTTTGCCAGAGGCTCAGCCATCATCACCATACCAGGACCACCGCCAAATGGACGTTCATCCACTCGTTTGTAGTTGCCCTCAGCATAATCACGAGGATTAATACAAGTTACTTGTACTAAATCACTTTTTGCTGCACGCCCGCTAATACCGTAGGCTGTAATCGCTTCAAACATTTCAGGAAAAAGCGTAATGACTGCAAAAAACATCGCAGACCCCCGTATTTCCAAAAATAATTAGTAATCTACGCCCCAATTAACGTAGATACGACCAGCTTCGAGATCAACGCGTTGCACCACATCTTTATGCCATGGAATCATACGCTCTTCAGCATCAACGCTGTCTGGTGTTGCGTGAACCACCATCACATCATTGGCACCTGTCTCAAACATTTCATGGATTTTTCCAAGATTTACTTCTTGTTCTTCATCATCCAAACCTAACACTGTTAAGCCTTTCAAATCTGACCAGTAAAACTCATCCATTCCTGCTTTAGGAAGTTGCGCTTTTGAAATCCAAACATTTGCGCCAACTAGGTTATCTGCTGCAGTGCGATCAATGACGCCTTTGAGCGAAACAACTAAGCCTTTGCCATGCGGTTTCCAACGTTTTACATCTATTGTTTGCCAACCTGCTTTGGTTTCAATGTACCAAGGCAGATAGTCAAAGATGTTGCTCATCGGTTCTGTATTGGAATAGATCCAGAGCCACCCATTTAATCCATATGCTGAACGTAACTGTCCAATCTGAATACGATCTTCGGGAACATTCTGTGTTGGTGTCATGGGCTACCTACTACTTAATTAGCAAAAATTATGCAGTAGCTGCAGCTTTCTTAGCTTGAGCAGCTAAAGAAGCAACACGTTCAGATGGTTGAGCACCTTGAGCAACCCAGTGTGCAAAACGATCAGCATCTAAACGAAGTTTTTCTGCTTTACCTTGAGCTGTTGGGTTGAAGAAACCAATACGTTCGATGAAACGACCGTCACGTGCATTACGGCTATCAGTTACAATAACTTGATAGAACGGACGTTTTTTAGCACCACCGCGTGCAAGACGAATAACTACCATGATACAACCTTATAGTTTTTACGGATTATCCCTGCCCCGACCACCGGAACATTTCAAACCCCTTTCATAGAGGGCAATATTTTACGTTATCTTTGCTGCGAAAGAAAGATTAAAATTTGTTTATCCACAGTTTTGAATTTGGATTTTATCTATCATCCCACTTTGAAGTCGCAGACAAACTATTACAATTCGTCACACCCTTAGCCCAAGCTCGTTGCCCTTGATCATTTAAGCATAGCCACCCATTCCCTTGTTGTTGTTTTCCTGAAATAGGTTTAGCAATAAGAGTCCATGATGTTGCTGTTGGTGCAGATGCAAACTCTACCGCATACAGCGCTGTTCCACTTTTAGGAATTACAGCCCCACCATATAAAAGCGCTATCGTTGCCTCTTTAAACGTACCATTTGCCACTTTATATGCTTCCATTCTTTGAGCAATGAAGAGCATTTCGCTTTGAGCATCAACACGTTGTGTACGAATTTTATATTCAGAGTATGATGGATAAGCGATAGCAGCTAAAACACCAATAATCGCAACCACAATCATGAGCTCAATCAGCGTAAAACCATTACCAATCTTCACTATCTGCTCCACAAGGTTTAGCTGTTTTCATATTCGCAGCTGTTAAGGTATCACTTACAGCTAACTTACCTTTAGTTTTACAGCGCAGGCCTTTGCTAGTCAGAAGAAAACTATAATTCTGTTCTTGCACGCTATTACAACCAGTACAGCCAGAGCCCATATTCACTTTTGAATTCGCTTCAGCCAATATCACCCACTGTTGCCCTAAAGCACTAGAGCTTGATAACAGTTTGGTCGGATCAGAACCATCTCGAATGTAAACACGATATTGAATACCACTCCCATTTGTATCAATGGGAACATTCAACATAGCCATTTTACTACTATAGCCAATCACTTTGTCACTAACATCTGTATACATATAGCTAGGATCAAACTGTAAATAACTAAAGTTTTTTCCTTTATGTCGTTCTAGTTGCTCTGCTAAAAGCTGGATTTCTTGTTGTGCTTTTGCTGCGATCGCTTTTCGTATGTATGCTTGGTAACTCGGGATAGCAATTGCAGCAAAAATTGCCACAATTACTACCACGATCATCAGCTCAATCAACGTAAAACCTCGCCGAAGTTTTATCATTAGGCACTCCTCCTTACTGTGAATACTTTTCATACCAACGGTTTGGAATAAAGTGCAATGGACCGCCTGCGGTTAAAAATTTTGGCTTTCCATTTGGTACACAGGTTTGTCCAGCAGGACAGGTATCATTCGGGTCTGGAACCACAAGACTACGTGCATTTGGATCACCATCAGCACTACTCACATTCAACGTCACAATCCCCGATCCCAAGTTATAAATATACTTGGCTCCACCTTGACAAACACCACTTGGTAAACAAAAGCGTTGGGAGAAACTATGGCCTTTCACCCCAGCACCACAACTCGAAGTCGTTCCATTATCAGATGCATCAAATTGTGTCACATATAAGCTACCATCCATCGCAATTGGTGTAGTTAACCCTTTGATTACACTTGCCCCCTTTTTGGTTGAACCATCAATTTTAGTGTCAAATTGATAGTACCACCCACCCCAACCAGTATCTTTATTAATCGCTGTAGCTGTTGTGGCACCATTGATATAACGCAACTTAGTTTTATCCATTGCTGTATCATTGACTGGAACACTACCTAAACTGCGTGCTGCGATAGCACTTGTTGGGTACCTTCCTTCTTTTGTACTCGGATAGACGTCATAGTCAAAAATTGCAAACACACCATCAAACTGAAGATCAGTCGGGTCTTTTTTCTGTGGAGAATCTGATGTAGCGAGTA
Source organism: Acinetobacter sp. CWB-G5 (assembly GCF_019209785.1). Taxonomy (NCBI): domain Bacteria; kingdom Pseudomonadati; phylum Pseudomonadota; class Gammaproteobacteria; order Moraxellales; family Moraxellaceae; genus Acinetobacter; species Acinetobacter sp. CWB-G5. The sequence goes on from NZ_JAHUTF010000003.1 coordinate 132,702, forward strand.
AAGGTGAACTTTGGTTTCCAGAAACAAAAGTTACAACCACCGTATTTCCACCAAACATAGTCGTACTACCTGCGCTGCGATGTGCAGTAAAAACAGGTAAGGTATAAAAACGAGGGCTCGTGCCAATTTTGTCTTTATTTGTACTTACACTTGATTGGTGTAAATCTAAAATTTTCGTGGTTTGCGAGATGAAACTATCTTTATCACCATCGTTTTTGAAATCCACACGGAAAGCTTGACCAGCTAAATCACCAAAATAAAGATGATCAATAAACCCATCATTGTTACGGTCTATAGTTCGGATTTGGCTTACAACACTATATTTTAAACTCGCATTACTTGTTGAGTTAGTATTCCACAACAAGTCACCAGTATCTGCATCGAACATATAGACACCAGCACCGATACCATTCTTTTGATCATAGTTATATATTTCATATCCACCATAACCTGTGCGAATACCATTGGCTTTTAAACCATCGCCATCATCACCGCCAGCGTCATAACCACCACCAACAATCATGACTAACTTACGCTGACCTTTCCAGTTTACATAACCAATACTCGGTTTTGACCAGCTCTGCCCCATTTTTTCAAGGGCAGCATATTTCGTACCATTCGGTTTATCTTGTGAATAAACTGTGCCTGTTGACGGATCAATATGAAATTTCACTTTTGGTTTATCTATATCCGTCAGGTCAAGCGCGTAATAACTACGCCCTCCCATACGCATTCCGCCATAAACCCATTGTTTGCCTGTCAAAGTTTCAGTTTCATTATTTACACTGCCTAAAATTCCTCGGTCAGCACTTCCCACAGTCAAGGAACCATCAGACTTACTCACATAAGCCGTATGTGCAGCCCATTCTCCATCTATTCCATAATAAAGAGCATCTTTACCCGCAGCTAAATTACCACCGCCTTGTTTAAAGGTTTCAGCTTGGTTTTCAATGATTTCTTTCGGTACAAAAGCAAATTTTTCCACCCCTGTATCCGCATCAACGACTTGTAACAACCCTTGCGTCGAACCAAACAACACATAATCATCACGATTACTGGTATTAATGACCACTTTACCCTCAACCTTAGTCGCTTCGGCTTTCCCAGATTGAGTCAGTAGTAGTGGAGTTGAATGATAAACACTACCCATTTGGCGTAGACTTGCAGTTTGGTTAGATAAGTCCAAATCTTCTGTATCGGTATCATTCGAAATTACATAACCTAACAGCCCCATTAAAGCACGAGCGTAGGTTGTATCCGATTTAGTTTCCTTATCAACAGTATAAGTATGCTTAATTTGCACCAAGTTAAGGTCTTTTTTAACCTGTGTATCTTTATAAGCATAATCTGTCAGTAACTTACGTCCTGTTTCAGTCTTACCATCCGTAGTTATTGTTCCTAATGATAAATGACTTAACGCACCGCCTTTTTTAAAAATGGCAGCCCCTTCAGGATAGCTAATGTTTGGATTATTCCAAATATCATTTAAATCTTGCAACTTACTCTGTTTGACCACCACAGTACTATCATCTGCTACAGTCTTACTCGAATATACCCCATTATTAAGTACATAGTATTTTTTAAGATTACCAAACCAAATTTGCTGTTTATCTTCAGGTTTTACTTTTGGTTCAAATTGCGGGAAATAAGCATAAGGTTGAACAACTGCTGGGTTCAGAGCATCCTGCGGGATAGTTGATGAACCCGTACTCATACTTGGAATATCTTTATTAAGCTGAGTAATGAAAGCATTAATACTGTCTACAACATCTTGAGAGTTGGAACCTGCAACCCAACCACCCTCCCCGAGTGTCCCCCAGTCTTTAGCATCTTCAACATCATTACTGCCTGTTGCACCTGCGCCAAAATCATTACCAAAGCCAACCACCGCTGTCTGAATTTTTAACCCAGTTGGGTTCTTCGTTGAATCTAGGAGGGCCTGAGTATATCGCCCGATACATGTCCACGCATTTTGTGAGTTGGCATATGGGCTACGACGACCTAACGGACTATTTGCACAACTAAATAAACTTGCTTTATTCCCTAAGGTATTAGACATGAGGTTATACGCTGTGCCACTTTGACCATCTGCACCTGGTGCAGTCCCCCCTGGTTCAGGCCGTCCATCAGTTAGAAAGTAAATACCCTGACCACTACATTCTTTTTTAGTGGGATTGTTGATTTGATCGGTAATGGAAGCAGGTGCAATATATGTATTACCTTTTTTTGATTCTGATACAGAACTAAAAAAACCTGTGTAATTTTCTATATTAGGATCTCGACCAATGTAGTAGTATCCACTTAAAGAGAAATCACTTCCTGAATAGCTTCCTTGACTCAAATTAGTCAAATTAAGATAATTTGTATACCAAGAATGTCCTGATGGCGTCCACTTTAAACAGTTAGTTCCTGACCATTGTTCGCATATTTTATAATACCCCCTATAACCACTGGCATTTGAAACAAAATAGACTTGTCGGTCGTTACGAGATGTTGGTTGACCCATGAGATAAGCAGCAGCCTCAGCATAGGCATAAGGTGTAGGCGTCCCCCCATCAGCCCTTAAACTGTTAACCTTCGAGATCATTTCATCACGATGAGTAGCCTCTCGTGTCACACTAGTTGTTTGATAATACAATCGACAACTACTACCAAAACTACAAGAATAATAACCATCCCTGCTACCAAGAATATTCTGTGAAGTTTCTGCTCCCCACTGTTTACAACTTAGATCATCATACCAAGTGTTACATGCAGCATATTTTCGACCATCAGATGATTCTATTCGATACCAAAGCTGTTTATCTAATTTTTGAGTTATTGTTGCACCTGTTTTTTCCCCCAAAGGTTTAGCGGGTAATAAAACGCGTCCTGTATTTCCACTAAAATCCGCCAACCCCATTACAATTTTATCCTCTACACGAGGAATAGTTGCTGTACCTTGTAAAACATCAGTAAGACCTCTTTGCAGACGTTCCATGCGTGACGTACTACCACCATCCTTTCCTGTCATACTACCTGACGTATCCAACATCATCATCAGTGTAGTACTACCCACACTATCCTCAGGAACTTTATAAATTTCTATATCACTGGCGTAGGTATTAGGTATGCTGGCACAAATCAAACTGGTGACTGCTGCTGAAATAGTTGCTACTTTAAATTTAGACATCACAGAGTTTAGCTGACGTGAAGTCATGTCATTTTTCATTTTTACATTTTTCATCTTTGACCCTCCTCTATAATGCCTATTTCACAGGCCTTAAGGTATATTCCATTTCTTGGTTACTAAAAGGGACATTCTGCCCTGTTAAACATTGCGATACAGTCATTGTATTGCTTGCCATAGGGTCATAAAAGCTTGTGAAATTTTTAAGACAACCCTCTATATCACTTGCTGGGCTTTCACTTAGGTTTGGAATAATTGAAATTACATTTACAATGACTTTTTCAACTTGTGGTCTTTTGGATTTTTCTGGATCATCCCCTTCCAGCAAATGTTCCCAATCCTGTCCAATTGCCGCAGGTCGTATCCCTACACGGGTCATAACAGCTGAGCGACCACTAATAAAGTCTGACTTCCTGCTTAATTTACAAAAACCCGTTGTACCTAATGAAGTATTATTAATACTGGCGCCATTCCAATACACCACACTCGCATTACGACTCCCTTCAAGGGTGTTTGCATCTCCACCACGTATGCAAAACACCAGTTCTTTACCTTTGTTTTCTGGTCGCATAACATAGGCAAGCATCCCGTCACCAATTTGCATTTTTGCCAACATTAAGTCATCTGAAGTTTGATTTTCCAAACTAAAAAATATTGCATCTGACGATTGTTGCAATAACGCTTGAGCTTGAGCATTGGTCGCAATATTTAGTGAAGTCAAACTTCCCCGAATAGCCCATGTCCCTACCAACGTCAGTAGAATAAGCATCACCAACACAACAATTAACGTTGCACCACGCTGACTCGCAAATGTTCTCATTGTGGGTTCTCCTGAAGACCAAAACCATTACGCAAAGCAACTGTTTGAGTCACCACTAGGCGGTTATAAAGATCATTTTTACTATCTGACTTAAGCTTTTTATTAACATCCAATACTTGATAGGTTTTTTTACTTACATCAACCAAATCATTTTTGCCCACGGTATCTGGCGAGCGAGCCAATAATCCGATCTGAATTGAAACAATCTGCGGTTTATCTGTAAGGTTTTTATAGTTTTCAATACTGATGTAACCAAAGCGATCTAACACACCATCGGTACCTGCAACAACAGGAGACTGTGTGGCATCAAGCGTATCTGAGGCCACGCCTAGCAAAATACGCATATGATCCACTCGTGGGATAATGATTTCACCATTTCCTTGTAAACCATCAAGCTGGGAAGGGCTATCACCTAAATAACTCGTCGCTTTACATGCTAAAGCCAAAGGCTGATTAGGATCATTTCTATTGGTATCAGCGCGCAGAAAATAGCGTTCAATCACATAGGCATCAGGTGAAAGCGCATTACCTTCACAATCAAACGCACTCACAATTGTGCCTGTCACATCTGCATTATGATACTGAATAACCAATTGATCGCTGCTTTCACCGTCTAGATTCGATGGCCCTACCCCTCCTTGCGTCATTAAAGTATTCGTTGACTGTCCTTTAATCGTAAAAGAGGATGCGGTACTTAGATTTTTATGGCTAAGTACAATCCCACCATGCAAAATATCTGGCGTAATACTCGGTTTACTCGCCCCCAGATTTGCCAATCGAATATCCCTCAACATATACTCCATTCCAAAGCTGGCGCTATTTTGCAAGTTAGCGGCCCCTTGTTGGGTCACCATTCCTCGTTGAGCCGTCAAGTACAAATGTGTCGCGGCAGCAACAATCAACAACCCCAAACTCAGTGCAACCATCAGCTCAATTAAAGTAAAACCAGAAACCCGACTTATTCTTATGCTTTGGTGGTGTGAATTGAATTGGACTTTGTTATTTGAAGCATTGTGTATATTCATTTTAGAATGCCTCCATAACAAGACATTGAGCACCAGCTTTATACACCCCAGCACTCATACAATCAGACACCTTATCTTTCGTGATAGAGGTTTTACCCCAAGCAATATAAACACAGGTACGCGTACTGCCATCGCATTGCCTCATAATCACCGTCTGCCCCAAACTCTCCGCTTTATCCAAGATCTGCTTTGCATCATAATTCGCCATTTTAGTCCGATCACAAGCAGGCTTATAGCTATTCGCACTCCCAACACAGTCAGTCTCAGTGGCCTTGTCGTTAATCGCAGCTGTATAACTTGCCAATGCTAATCGATTGATACGCATACGATCCGTTAAATCTCGTGCAACAGTCATTGCCATTGTGCGGTCTGTCGCCTCAGTAGTTGCTTGTAATGCGCGAAGCTGCAATGCAGAAAAACCTAACACCCCTATAGCCAAAATAAACAGCGCAACCAGAACCTCAACCAAGCCGACACCTTTTTGATGCTGCATCATGAGCATGCTCCTGTTTTATCTTCTATTTTTTCTACTATGCCTGTTTTTGAAATATTGATAGATTTAGATGCTTTCAATCTAGAGCTACACACTGTAAATATCAAAGGCACAGGTCTTTTTATTGTTTTAGGGTTAGTGACAGGCTCTTCTGGTTGGGTGTTATCATAAGCAGGATTCGGAATGTCTTCCTGCGTACGACCAGTCATTGTCACCAAACCAGTTGGGAGAAATACGATATCATCTTTAATACTAGTAATCGCAATATCGCCATACTTTGGTAGCCAATAATATGTCACTGCATTGCTGTAAATATTAGTTAGATCAGGGTTAGCCTCAAACTTAACTGTAACATTTTGCCTCAACGTCGCTGCCTGACCGCGTGCTTGACTAAAAATAAAAGCCAAATCTCTAGCGCTAGTATTGAGCTGTTGTCTAGCAATCATATTCTGCATAGAAGGAGCAGCCATCATCGCGATAATTGCCATAACAGCAATCGTCACCATCAGCTCAATTAAGGTGAACCCTTTATGTTTATTTTGCATACTCCCTCCCCAAGGCAACAAACTTTACCCTATTTAAAATCATATTCTAATTCTTTACACAATCAGCACAATACAGGATAAAAGGCATAAAAAAACAGATGATTGCCAATTTACAATCATCTGTCAATTTTTCAATAAAATTAGAATGTTAACCAATCCACCTTTTAGGCTTGAGTTACCGCAATACGTAACTCTTTTGGCAAACTAAAGGTAATATTTTCTTCCGTTCCAGCAAGCTCTTGTGGTGGTGTTGCACCCCAGTCTTGTAATCGTTGAATTACTTGCTTAATTAAAATTTCAGGTGCAGATGCACCCGCCGTGACGCCAACCTTGGCGATATTTTCAAACCACGCTTGTTGAAGCTCATCTGCATTATCGACCAAATAAGCCGCTTTACCCATTCGCTCAGCCAATTCTCGTAAACGATTCGAATTCGATGAGTTTGGTGAACCGACCACCAACACCACATCACATTGGGTTGCTAAATCACGCACCGCATCTTGACGGTTTTGAGTCGCATAACAAATATCATCCTTACGCGGCCCTTGAATCTCAGGGAATTTCGCCCGTAACGCATCAATCACTTTTGCAGTATCGTCGATCGATAAAGTGGTTTGAGTCACAAAAGCCACGCGCTCAGGATGATGTACTTGAAGCTCAGCCACGTCTTGCTCATCCTCAACCAAATAAATCGCACCACCATTTTTCAGGTCATATTGCCCCATGGTACCTTCAACTTCAGGGTGGCCTTCATGACCAATTAAGATGGCCTCAACCCCCTCACGGGCATATTTAGTAACTTCAATATGAACCTTGGTCACCAATGGACAGGTTGCATCAAAAACTTTTAAACCGCGATGTTCGGCTTCGATCTGTACCGCTTTAGAGACTCCATGCGCACTAAAAATTACAATATTGTCATCGGGTACTTCATCCAATTCATCGACAAAAATTGCACCTCGTTGACGTAAATCGTCTACGACAAATTTATTGTGCACCACTTCATGTCGTACATAAATGGGCGGATTAAAGCACTCAAGCGCACGATTTACGATGGCAATCGCACGGTCAACACCTGCACAAAAACCACGTGGATTGGCCAATACAATTTCCATATGTTCCTCAATACCACTTTTCAATCAGCGGAAACTAATAAAATAAATGCAAACAAAGTGACGCCTTGCTATTTCGTTTAAACCTTGTCTGCTCTAAAATAGAGAAGATATTTTATCATATCAGGAAAAATATCATGTCGGGTCTCTTGTTTGTCGTTTCTGCAGCTTCAGGAACAGGCAAAACATCCCTCGTAAAAGCCCTCCTCGATCGTGTAACGAATCTTCACGTTTCTGTTTCTCATACTACACGTGGGCAACGTCCCGGCGAACTTGATGGTGTACATTACCATTTTACCGAAAAAGACTCATTTTTAGCCTTAGTTGAACAAGGTGGTTTTATTGAATACGCCGAAGTATTTGGTAATTACTACGGTACAGCTCAAGCTACTGTGAAAGAACAACTGGCGAAAGGTCATGATGTCCTACTAGAAATTGACTGGCAAGGCGCACAGCAAGTGCGTAAGCTTTTTCCTGACTCTAAACAAATTTTCATTTTACCACCAAGCCAGTTTGATCTGCGTCAACGTCTGTCTAACCGTGGCACAGACTCGGTTGAAGTGATTGAGCGTCGTTTAGGCTGTGCAGTTGAAGACATGCAACAATATGTTAACTTCGACTATGTAATTATTAATGATGATTTTAATAAGGCATTGCACGATCTTGAGTCTGTGATTATTGCCAATCGTTTAGTCATTACACAGCAAGCGAGTCGTCATCAGAAAATGATTTCTGAGCTGATCACCCCTGTTGAAAAGTGATTAAAACTTGAGTCTACAGACAAAGCACCTTATACTGCACAGTCTGTTTAATTTTAGCCTTTGTAACGAGAACTCTTATGGCACGCGTAACCGTTGAAGATTGTTTAGACCATGTAGACAACCGCTTTGAGCTTGTACTAGTGGCAAGCAAACGCGCGCGTCAATTGGCACGTCAAGGCATTGAACCTACTGTTGAGTGGGACAATGACAAACCGACTGTTGTTGCATTACGTGAAATCGCAATCGGTCATGTTTCTAAAGATATTTTGAAACAACGTGAGCAAGACTACCAAACTTCGAGTCTTGATCTTGCACTTTCTGCAAACAATTTGAATTTAGATGGTTTTTCTTTCCAATAAGAAAAATTTATCGCTTAAAAGCCTAGTTTTTAACTAGGCTTTTTTATTGGATAACTTTTATATTTATCCAATACACGTTATAACTAGAAGATAAGATTCATCGTGGTTTAGGTGTATCTTTTTTGCTTTTCTCTCAATGAATAAATTGACAACTCATGCAATATGTTTTTCATTAGAGGATCAGTAAAATTTTCTTGTAATTGCTACGTCTTAAAGGTGTTTTATGCCAGGCCCAATGGTCAGCCAAGCTAAACAACAGCTCAAAACTATTATCGATGCTTACTTAACTGAAAGCGACGTCGAGCGAGTGCTTGCGGCCTGTGATTATGCGGATATTGCCCATGACGGTATTACTCGCAAAAGTGGCGAACCTTATATTTTGCACCCGATTGCGGTAAGCTGTATTTTAGCGCATATGCGTTTAGATGCCGAAACTTTGATGGCGGCACTTTTACATGATGTGATTGAAGACACGGACTTTAGCAAAGAAGATATTGCAGAAAAATTTGGAAAAACCGTTTCCGAACTGGTCGATGGCGTCACCAAACTTAGCCAATCCAGCGATAAAGAATATAACAAAGCCGCTTCTTTCCGAAAAATTCTGCAAGCCACACTACAAGACCCACGTGTCATTATTATTAAACTGGCTGACCGCTATCACAACATGACTACCTTGGATGCACTACGTCCCGACAAACGTGCGCGTATTGCCCAAGAAACCTTTGATATTTTTGTCCCAATGGCACGTATTGTTGGCATGAATGAAATGGGCGATAACCTCGAACATCTGTGTTATCAAAACCTTGATCTCGACATGTATAACAATGTCCAAGAAGCCCTCCTACAAACCAAACCCAAACGCTGTGAATATCAAAGCAAATGGGAAAATAATCTGACCGAGCTATTAAAAACCCATCAAATCTCAGGTCGAATTAAAAAGAAAAATAATAATATCGAACTGTTACGGCACTTTGTAAAAAATGACATTGATCTACATGAACTCACGCATAGTCATGCCTTTGAAATTATTCTAAATAGCATTGCTGACTGTGACCGCTTAGCCGATGTGTTGCGAGAGAGTTTTCAAGTTTTACACTTTGCAGACCATATTCGCAAACCCCTCCCAGGTGGTAACCAATCGCTACTATTGCGTTTAAAAGGTGAAAACACAACCTTATCAGTCACCATTCAAACCGAGCTGATGCGTAAAGCTGCGCGTTTTGGTGTGGTACTGGGCGACAGTGCTCCGCAAGCTTGCCGCTCTGCGATTCAAGCCTCGATGCAGAACTTGAATGTCTTGATTGATGGTGCCTGTGCCAAAACCACTTTTAGTGAATTACTCGATTATTTACACCAAGAGAAAATTTGGGTATATACCCCACAAGGTCATCTACACGAGTTGCCACAAGGTGCAACGGTAGTCGATTTTGCCTACTCTGCTAGCTTATTTTTAGGGAACCATGCGGTAGGTGCGAAAATCAATGGGGAAACTAAACCACTTTCTACGCCATTGCACAGTGGTCAGGTGATTGAAATTATTACCGATGTCTTGGCCACCCCAAATCCAGATTGGCTCAGCTTCATCAATACGCAAAAAGCCCGCCGTGCCCTACAAAATATACTGCGTGAGCAAGACATCGAAGAACAACGCCTCGTTGGACAACAAGCTTTAAATCGCGCTTTAAAACTATTCAATGTATCCATTAAAGATTTAACCGAATCAGACTGGTTAGAGCTTTTACAATGGCGACATATCGAAAGTAAAGACCAACTCTTTGAGCAAATTGCCGTGGGTGATTTACTGCCACAATTGGTTGCGAATCATTTGTTTGCGCATGACCAAAGTGCACAAGAATCTGACCGACTCATTCAAGGTACTGAAGGTGTCGATGTCAAATACGCACATTGCTGTAACCCTGTATTGGGTGATCCAATTCAAGGACATTTATCACGCCGCGGTCTTATTGTGCATCGTGCGCGTTGTCATAATCTCCTGCATGAACAACATCTACACCCTGAAAACATCATGCCGTTGCAGTGGACCAATGAGAATGAAGAAGAAATTAGTTTCACTGCATATTTATTGATTAACATGGCCATGGATGACGAACAAATTTCCGACCTAATTTATCAATGTCGTAAAGAAAAAATTGGGGTCGAAATGGTACGTAATCAAGATGACAAGACTTATGTCAATGTTGTGGTACACAACCGCAAGCAAATTGCAAAAATAATTCGCGATCTACGCATGCATTTTGGCTTTCCGCGTATCAGTCGACTGGCTCAACCAGTGAGCATTGCGGAAACATCGATTGCGAGTTAATTGTTTAAATCCGCACATTTTAATGCCAATCTAGGCTATGATTGATGGTGAATATAATAGGAGAACACGATGTCCCGCCAAGTAATTCATACTGAAAATGCCCCTGCTGCGATCGGCACTTATTCGCAAGCAATCTTAGTTGGCAATACACTTTACCTTTCTGGTCAGATCGGTTTAGACCCATACAGTATGGAGTTGGTTGAAGGCATCGAAGCACAAATTCGCCGTGTTTTTGATAATTTAAAAGCTGTCTGCGAAGCTGCTGGTGGAACGCTGGCAGATATCGCGAAGTTGAATATTTTCTTAACCGATCTTTCAAACTTCCAGTTGGTCAACCAAATTATGGGTGAATATTTTGCACAACCTTACCCAGCACGCGCAGCGCTCGGTGTGGCAAGCCTACCCAAAAATGCGCTGGTGGAGATGGATGGCATTGTGATTATTAATCAATAAGTTATATTTTTTAAGAAAAAGCCACCGATTGAGTGGCTTTTTTTTATCCAAAACTCCAATAAAGACAAATGAAATTTCAAATGATTTCTATTGACAAACGATAACAATTATCAATAATATCACTTATCTTATTTCTTTCATGTGGCTTGCTGAAATGTACGTGTGCTTATGCCGTGGTATTACAGATCAAGATATTAAAGACGCTGTTGAAAATGGTGCGGGTAGTTATCGTGAAGTTCGAGAGATGCTGGATCTCGGCACATGCTGTGGTCGCTGTGCACCAGAAGCACGCTCAATCATCAGTGCTGAAGTCTCTGCGATTGCCTCACGCTTAGCCATTGCTGCCTAGATATTTGATTCGTTTTTTAGAATAACCATAATTATAAACTTACTCTTTATGAGTAGCTCCTCCCCCGCTTATGACTCTAAGCGGGTTTTCTTTTCTTAAATGTCTCAAAATAAAATTTGCATCCCGCATGCTTTTGATTGCGATTTTCATTTGCTGTTCTATAAATTACTCGCCAAAAACCACTTTGTTGTTTAAGATATTTCTCATAAGTTATTGATATTATTTTTAAGCCGCAGTTTGAATGGAGCTTTCTCATGAAAGGCAATCGTGATGTAATTAATCAGTTAAATCAGGTGCTTTATCATCATTTAACTGCCATCAACCAAAATTTCCTACATTCTCGTATGTTTAATGACTGGGGCATTGAGCAACTCGGTTCTTCCGAGTATAAAGAATCGATTCGTCAAATGAAGCATGCTGACAAAATCATTGAGCGCATTCTTTTTTTAGAAGGTCTACCAAACTTACAACACTTGGGTAAACTCTACATCGGCCAACATACAATTGAAGTTCTTAACTGTGATATCCGTAAAGTTAAAGAGAACATTGAATCCATTCAAGCTGCTGTTAAGCTTGCCGAAGAACAACTGGACTATGTTACTCGAGATCTGGTGCAAGAGATTTTGGAAAAAGAAGAAGAGTGGTTAGATTGGACAACTACACAACTCGATTTGGTTGAAACCGTCGGTGTAGAAAATTATATTCAGAGTCAAATTTAGGACTTTTCTATCATTTAAAAAAACCTGCATATGCAGGTTTTTTATTATAGTTTTAGGTTTACTTCCAAGGTCGAAGATCGACGATTTTTACTACTTCACCTTTGTCTTTATTGATTAAAACTGTCATATCAACAGCATTGGCTTTTAGAGGAACAAAACCAGTTGCTGCTGGGTATTTATCTAAAGTCACTTGTACAATTTTTTGATCATTATATTGTGAAAGCTCTTTTAAATTTCTTGCTCGCTCTTTAATCTTCGGTTTTGCTTCAGCTAAATCAATATAACGTTCAGGTTTCTGTGCAATCGAGATACCCCCTAATGCTTCGGCAAATAAATCATCACTCCGCACATTTGCATCTTTAGCAAACTCTACACCCACCCATTGTGGCTTAAACCAAGATGGATACTGAAATTGGGGAAGTGCTTGTTCTATATGATCTGTAATCATTTCATTTTTTCGTACCAATTCAAATCTATCGACGTTATAAGCAACCCAAACAGGTCGACCTTGCTCAGCACTGTAAACACCATAACCAAGAGCTAAAATTTGTAGTGCAATAATTATGCTTAAATCTGCTTTTAATGTTTTTTTACCTTCTTTATAGACAATTAAGCCTAATAATGGAGCGATAATCACATTTATAACAATCATCATCAAAAAAATGGGGATAACACCGACTGCTGTAGTAAGTGGTAAGGGATACCAAATAAACACGATTAATCCCACAACTATGAAAGCGGTAAAAAAAGATACTAATATATGTAACAGAAAAAATTTCAGGCATTTAAACATGTAAATCTACTTCTAATTTTATATAGTTTAAATTATACATTAAAGTTCAAAACATTAATCAAACCTCAACACGTACAATTAATGTGCATTCACCTCACAAAATAAACACTTTAAACGGGTATATTTAGATGTATTTATCTAGTAAAAATCAATTTAGAATAATCTAAAAATTTATATTTTTAATCATCTATATAAAAATATAAATTTAAAACAGAATTCTAAAATAAAATTTATTTTTTTACTCTCTCCTTAAAAAGCAAATTCTTACGCACATCTTCATTCTCCCCCTTCCATATAACACTATCAATAAAATAATGATGAATATTTATAAAGAAAATAAGAGAAATCAAGAATATGTGCTGAGTAATTATAGATTTTTGAGAAAAAGTTTGATCTAAATATGTTGGTAGAATCTCGAAAGTTAATGCACCTAAAATAAAAGCAGCCCCCCACCACTTGATCCATCCTTTTAATCCACTTTGTTCATTTTTTATTTCATTATGAGTGTAAACCCCAGAAAATAAAAAATATTGTAAGGAATGAAAAAATGGTATCATGTAAAAATAGATATCATTCAAGAAGATTGGAGATAACCAAATATAGCCTATAAGAATTGGAGTTAGAGCAATTAAATTGGGTAGTTGTTTTTTTTGGAAATAATGATTGATCATCACATACAGAAAAACAAGTATTCCAGATATTGAAAATATATTTATGAACAAAGTATGTTCATTTAGAATCCATGAAAAATTATATTCTAAACCCCAATAATTATTAAACTTACCATTAGCAAAAATATTTAAAAAAGACCCAATCCATAAAGGATATAAGGAATATTTGATTAAATTTTGCTCTATTTTGTTGTAGTAAATTTTATTCCCAGCAGAGTAGACAATAAAGCAACCATAAGATTGTTTAATATAATGCCAACCCACTAAAAAAAACATGGATAATAAAAGGAGCGTAAATATTTTTTTACTATCATAAAAAATACCAATTAATATTAATAAAAATAGTAAAATAGGTATAATCAATCCAACAATTGAGTATTTATTGAAACCGATTTTCTTTGAAAATGATTTATAAAAAATTTCATAACTAATCATAAAGTGGGGAGAATTAACAAAAAAAGCAAGGAAAAACATCCAAAAGACAACATCAAACTGAATAGTAAATCCAATAATTAAAATAAAGATATATGTCAGTAATGCCCCCCCACCAAGCAACATAAAATCGATAAAAGGTGATATTAAATAATTATTTAATTTAAGGTTCATTTAAACTATACCAAAAAAGGAATAAAACGATACTTTACTTTTTTCATGTAGTGGACATAATCTTCATTTTGCTTTAATGTCTTTTCTTCATAGTACATTCTACCAAACTGAAGGGAATATAATAGAGCATATAATAGAGCATTATAAACCGAAAAATTACTAAGAAGAAAACCAATATGCATTAAAAAGTACCCAAAATAAATAGGATGCCTTACCACTCTATATGGTCCCGTTGTAACAACCCCCCTACATGCAGGAAGTAGTCCAAAATTTCGCCCTAAATAAATTTTAGAAAAAATCTGCCAAAGAATAGCAAGAAACATTATAATTTCAGCCAAAATTGGATTGATAAGAGGTATACCACTATTCAAATCCACAAAGAAAAAGTAAAAAGTGGCTGATAAAGTCAATACAATTGATATTAAAGAGAAATCCCTGTTATTTGTTGATTTCGAAAACAAAACTAATGTCATTGTTATAATTTCACCAAACAATAATAATAATAATACTTTTCCATTATTATATTCTATTGATAAAAAAATATTATATGTGAAGAAGCTTAATGCAATTAATGTAAAAAATTTTAAAATAAAATCATTTTTTAGTATTTTCATATATATAGCCATAAAAATAGCCCTATATTCATATAGGGCTATTTTTAATTGAATATTATGGGCTAGGAGGCGTTGCAGCAGCAACACGGCAATTAGCAGGTAAGAACTTGTGATCAACAGTAGTACCTGTACCACCACACTGCCAATTCACTTGTGCACCTGCATTAGCAGCAGCACTTAAATCCAAAGCAGTTGTACCATCAGCTGCAACAGGATTTAATGTTAATGTATTTGAACCAGAAGGTAAAACAGCAGGTTTATATGCAATTGAAATAATACCAGATGCTACAGATGTTACAGATGTTACATTTGCATTACCAGCTAAAGCCGTTGAATCTAATGGATTAGTGCCAATCGCTTTACATGTAGCCGCATCACTACAAGCCATTGATGAAGGCCCTTTACTTTGAAAGCTTTCGTTAATTGCAGTTTTTAAAGCAGAAGATAAAGACAAACCATCAGAAATTTTTGCACGGATAGTATAGTTTTGATACGCAGGAATCGCAATTGCAGCCAAAATACCGATGATAGCTACAACGATCATTAATTCGATAAGGGTGAAACCCTTTTGAACTGATTTCATAACATTCTCCACAAATGTTTTGTTAATTTTTTATAAGCTTTTAAAGCTACTTTGTAATTAGCATGTATTATGCCAACTTTTATTATATTTATTTTCAAATAAAAAACAGCACTTTATTTCACTATTTAAAAAATTATTTCTACTCATTGTATTTTTATGTAAAAAACTGACAAATATTGTCAGTTTACCTCTTTCTAGTTCAACATAATTGGCGAATTGCTCAATTCATCAGCTTTGTCTTGTATTTTATTGGCATAGAATTGATCCAAAATACTCCCAATTTGTGTAACACCATCGACTAAAGCCTGCCGATACTGCTGCTGTGCCATTTTTTTAATAATACTCTGACAGACCTCATCCCAAACCTGCTGTGTTGTAGCTAGCTGTATTCCACGGTCAATCACAATTTCAACTTTACGTTCACATAAGTTTAAGTACAGCAAAATCCCGCTATTCAGCTCGGTATCCCAGACACCCAGTTCAGCAAAAAGCTGTTTCGCACGTCCGCGAGTATCTAAGTAATAGGCTTCTCGTGCAGACATGTGTCCTTCGATCACTACCTGAATTTCCCCAATGTGCCCATGTTCAGCAGCAGCTACCGCTTTCGCAATCGCATGCTGATCTTGCTGATTAAAAAAGCGTTTACTCGCTGGCATATGCAATAAATGCTTTAACCAACGCTTAATACTCGGTTGTACAACTTCATCTAGCTTTGGTTTAGTAACGATTTCCGTCGTTTCAGTTGTTGTTACCATGACCCTGATGCTCCTCCACCGCCGAAGCCGCCGCCCCCGCCACTATATCCACCTCCACCAAAACCGCCGCCGCCACGACCTCCGCGCCCACCTCCACCGCCAGAAGAGAGAAAGAGCTGAAATATCGTTTGGGCTAAGGTCGTGATGAGTAAAAAGAAAATCCCACCACCAATTAGCAAACTGGTGACTAAACCAGCTCCATTGACCAAGCCAGCCACGGTTCCTGCAACTGCAGCCGTCGAAGCACTTAAACGTTTACCCACCACAAATGAGCCAATTGCACCAGCAATTAAAATAAATAAAGCAGTACTCAACGTTTTACTTTTGGCTTCCTGCTCTCGAATAGCTTGGTCTTGGCGTTCTTGTAGTTGTTGCGCCGCTTGGGCTGCAACTTCAGGATCAAGATTTAAAATCCGTTCAATTTCAGAAAGCCCCGCATTGATCCCTTGGGCATACTGAGCTTGCTTAAAATACGGTGTGATTTGTTGGTTAATAATACGGTTCGCAATAATGTCAGGGATGACGCCTTCCAAACCATAACCCGTAAGAATCTGCATACGCCGGTCATTAACGGAAATTGCGATCAGCAAACCGTTGTCCTGCTTTGCTGAACCGAGCTGCCATTGGTCTGCAATACGCATGGCAAAACCAAAAATATCCTCTTGACCTGTAGTCGGGACAATCACTACGCCTATTTGGGCTTTTCCTGTGTCATGTAAGGCACGAATTTTTTGGCCAATGGCTTGCTTATCTTCAGCACTTAAAATATGTGCTTGATCGACCACTGGTTCATTTAAGGTCGGTAACGCCCGTATCAATTCACCTTCTGCCATATCATTGGCAATGGGTGGTTGTGGCACGGCATCAGTATTGGTAGAGCTTACCTTATTAGAACTCGCTGCTTGCTGACCTTGAATCATCTTTCCAGCAACGATTGTTTCCGCAGCACCATCTGTTGCTGTAGCAACTTCCGCCCATGTTAATGAACTTAGACACAACAGTCCTGATAAAATGAATGCAAGCACCCATTTATATAAAAAGCGTACGAACTGCTGCTGTCCTATCATTCATTCACCCTATGGTTACGATTACTTTAAGTCACAGCTAGTTAAATGACACTGTTGGTGCCTTTTGCGCACTCTGCTCCGCACTAAAGTTCGGTTTAGTATCCATCCCAATCACCTTGGCAGTCATGACTTGTGGGAACTGACGTGCATAGGAGTTAAAGTCTTGTACTGTACTAATATAGCGATTACGCGCCACCGCAATACGGTTTTCGGTGCCTTCGAGTTGAACCTGCAAATCACGGAATTGCTCATTGGCTTTTAAGTCTGGATAGTTTTCTGAGACCGCAATTAAACGCGACAATGCACCTGTCATTTGCGCCTGAGCTTCTTGATATTTTTGGAATAATGCAGGGTCTTCTAATACTTCTTTATCGACTTTTAAACCTGCCACATTGGCACGAGCCTGTGTGACCTCAGTTAGGACTTGCTCTTCATGCTTAGCATAGCCCTTCACTACATTAACCAAGTTCGGCACCAAATCTGCACGGCGTTGATATTGGTTTTGTACTTCCGACCACGCAGCTGTAACCGCCTCATCTTTGACCTGTAAGGTATTATAACCACAGCCCGATAACGTTAACGTGCTCGCAAGGGCAACAACGACAGCAGTTTTTTTCATAAAATTCATTCAGCTATCCTCTTTCTTTTGTATTTATAGCAATAACCTGATTGTAAACACATTTGATTATCCTTTTGTTGCTTTTAGTTAAAGTAGCTAAAAATGAAAAAACCGAGTGAACTTCACTCGGTTTTTATTACTCATTTCTTATACTTAACATTAAACAACCGCGTGCCACTCCTGCTGAAAACCTTCTAATTGATAGTCTTCTGCTAAACGAGTTTTCCAATATTTCAACAGTTGGCTGTAATCAATGTCAGAGGGATGAAAATTGGTTTTATAATAGGACAGATATTCAGGCAGCAATTGCACAAACATCTTCGCCAGTAAATACAATCCAAAAAGATTCCCGCCCAATTTCGGTATACTCTTTTTACGGTCTTGTAAAAATAAACGGCTGGCCGAGTAAAAAGTTAAACTGGCAAAGCCTGTTGTTACACTACGCATGATTAAACGACGGATCTTGTCATCGCCATAAACATTTTGATAAACATCGAACGCAACCGCGCGATGCTCAATTTCTTCAATGGCATGCCACACCCAGAGTTTAACTGCATCATCATCCAAGGTACTCAATACCTCAGGATGTCTTAAGATATAGCCGCCTAGAAGTGCCGTAAAATGCTCAAAAGCACAAGTCATGGCCAGTTGAATTTTAGGATGTAAGTTTTTCACATAATCATCTTTACGCGCCAACCATGCCTGAAAACGGTCGAGATTATAATCATCACGGCGCCATGCAGCATTAAATGCCGTGTGTGCTTGAGAATGCATCGCCTCTTGACCAATAAATGCCGCAATCTGCACTTGCAGATTTTCATCCTTCACTTGGTCACGTACATTACGCACGCTATGCACAAAGAACTGCTCACCTATGGGAAAAGTCGAAGACAATGCCGTCAGCAAATGTGACATGACCGGTGAATTGGCAAAATAATGCCTGCGAATGGCTTTGGGGTTGAATTGCAAACGTCGAATCGTAATACCCTGAGCTTTTGGACGATGTTGATATAGTTTTTCTGTCGTCACTTGAGTCATGTCCATTTCCTAACATTTAACCGAGCGATCTTCAGTATCTGAATTTAGAGGCGATTCACATATGGCAAAAATGCTTAGTGCGTTTGCAAATTCATCCATTTTTACAGAACTTACCACCAGATCTCTTTCGATCTACCCCGAACCACCTCTTTCATATCATCTCAGGCAAATAGTGATCAAAAAAAAACCCGCCGAAGCGGGTTTTTGTGTTGAACGATTTAGATTAAATGTCTAAATAATCCAAAATACCTTCAGCTGCTTGACGGCCTTCCCAAATCGCTGTGACAACAAGGTCTGAACCACGAACCATATCACCACCCGCAAAGATTTTCGGGTTTGAGGTTTGGAATTTATAGGTTTGCTGTTCAGCCGCAACTACACGACCTGAACCATCAAGGTTAATATTCACATTTGTAAACCAATCCGCAGGGCTGGTACGGAAACCAAATGCCAATAAAACTGCATCTGCAGGTAAAATTTCTTCTGAACCCGGAATTGGTTCTGGACTGCGACGACCACGGCTATCAGGCTCGCCAAGTTGGGTCGTAACCACTTTCACGCCTGTGACTTTACCATTTTCACCTACAATTTCAATTGGTTGGCGGTTAAACAAGAAGTTCACACCTTCTTCTTTGGCATTTTGCACTTCACGACGTGAACCTGGCATGTTTTCTTCGTCACGACGGTATGCACAGCTTACAACTTCTGCACCCTGACGAATAGAGGTACGGTTACAGTCCATTGCTGTGTCACCACCGCCAAGAACAATCACTTTTTTACCTTCAACACTGATGTACTCACTTGGGTCTTTTTCCCAACCTTGAGTACGGTTGACATTGGCAATCAAGAAATCCAATGCATCATAGACACCATTTAGATCTTCACCTGCGAAGCCACCTTTCATGTAGGTATAAGTACCCATACCCATGAACACCGCATCGTATTCAGTAAGCAATTGATCGATGGTGACATCTGTACCAATTTCAGTATTTAAACGGAATTCCACGCCCATGCCAGTGAAGATTTCA
This sequence comes from Acinetobacter sp. CWB-G5, assembly GCF_019209785.1. NCBI lineage: Bacteria > Pseudomonadati > Pseudomonadota > Gammaproteobacteria > Moraxellales > Moraxellaceae > Acinetobacter > Acinetobacter sp. CWB-G5. Next base: position 152,604 of record NZ_JAHUTF010000003.1, read on the forward strand.
CGGCGACGCTTCATCACATCTTTTTCCATTTTAAATTCTGGAATACCAAAAGTCAGTAGACCACCAATTTCAGGGCGTTTGTCGAATACTACAGGTTTAACCCCGCTACGCACCAAAATATCAGCACAGCCTAGACCCGCAGGGCCTGCACCAATGATCGCGACTTTTTTATCTGTCCACTTTACTGAAGACATATCTGGACGCCAGCCCAGTGCAAACGCAGTGTCATTGATATATTTTTCAGCGTTACCAATCGTCACTGCACCAAAACCATCGTTTAAGGTACAAGCCCCTTCACATAAACGGTCTTGCGGACAAACACGACCACACACTTCTGGCAACGTGTTGGTTTGGTGACACAGCTCTGCTGCTTGGAAAATACGGCCTTCAGCGATCAATTTTAACCAGTTTGGAATGTAGTTATGTACTGGACATTTCCATTCACAGTATGGGTTACCACACCCTAAACAACGGTGGGTCTGATTTGCTGCCACTTCCGCTGTAAAAGGTTTATAAATTTCCACAAACTCTGCTTTGCGGACCTGAATCTCTTTTTTCTCTGGATCTTGGCGTGCTACATCCAGAAATTGAAAGTCATTGTTTAGGCGCTCTGCCATGTCTCTCTCCGTGGGTAGGTGCAGCCCGTTTATCTATCGTCTGCACCTGCCTATGTATCAGCAGTAGTGGAATTATTGTGGATCAGCTTGAGTGGTTTTCAACAAAGTCTGTAAGTTGGCAGCTTTCGGTTTCACCAACCAGAATTTACGACTGTAGAAATCAAACTCGTTACGGATCTTGTACGCCCAAGCACTACCAGTCTCAGCAATGTGTTCATCTAAGATACGGCTTAAGAACTCTTTATGTTCTTCCATCGATTCAGTCGAAATACGATTCAGCTCAATCAGCTCGTGGTTGTAATGATCAACGAAGTCATTATCAAGGTCAAGAACGTAAGCAAAACCGCCTGTCATACCCGCACCGAAGTTGTGCCCCACTTTACCGAGTACAGTCACGATACCACCTGTCATATATTCACAACAGTGATCGCCTGCACCTTCAATTACAGCGAAAGCACCCGAGTTACGTACTGCAAAACGCTCACCTGCTGTACCTGCCGCGAACAATTTACCGCCCGTTGCACCGTATAAACAAGTGTTACCAATGATTGCCGTTTCTTGAGTTTGGAAAGGCGAACCTTTTGGCGGGAAGATCGACACACGACCACCTGCCATGCCTTTACCCACGTAGTCGTTCGCATCACCCTCTAAACGAATATGCAAACCACCTGCGTTCCAAACACCGAGGGATTGACCCGCAGTACCCACCAAGTTCATCTTCACTGGGTGCGCTTCCATGCTGAGGTTGCCATAACGACGCGCAATTTCACCTGAAATACGTGCACCAATTGAACGGTCACAGTTACCGATGCTGAAGTGATATTCACCTGTGGTTCCAGCTTCAATTGCTGGTAGCATTTCAGCAACCATTTTCTCAGCAAGCAAGCCTTTATCAAACGGTGCGTTACCTTCAACTTCACAGTACTGTGCCTTACCTTGCGCAGAAGGATGAGACTCCAGTAATGCGCTCAAATCAAGGTGCGCATGTTTCTCCGTTTCACCTGGAAGCATTTCAAGCAAATCTGTACGACCAATCAAGTCTTTGAGGCTTGAAACACCCAACGCTGCCAGCCACTCACGTGTTTCTTCAGCAATGAAGGTGAAGAAGTTGATGAGCATTTGTGGTTCGCCAATATAATGTTCTTGACGTAGATGATCTTGTTGCGTTGCAACACCTGTCGCACAGTTATTCAGGTGACAAATACGTAAGTATTTACAACCCAAAGCAATCATTGGTGTAGAACCAAAGCCAAAACTTTCAGCACCTAAAATAGCTGCTTTCACCACATCCAGACCTGTTTTCAAACCACCATCAGTTTGAACACGGACTTTACCACGTAAGTCATTGACACGAAGTGCTTGATGCGCTTCAGAAAGACCCAACTCCCAAGGCGAACCTGCATGGTGAATTGAAGACAATGGCGATGCTGCTGTACCACCGTCATAACCTGAAATGGTAATGAAGTCGGCATAGGCTTTTGCCACACCTGCGGCAATGGTGCCAACACCTGGTTCAGACACCAGTTTCACTGAAACCATCGCCTGAGGATTGACTTGTTTTAAGTCAAAGATCAATTGTGATAAATCTTCAATTGAATAAATATCATGGTGCGGTGGAGGAGAAATTAAGGTCACACCCGGCACCGAATAACGTAAACGTGCAATTAAGCCATTCACTTTACCACCTGGTAATTGACCACCTTCACCCGGTTTAGCCCCTTGCGCTACTTTAATCTGCAAGACTTCAGCAGAGGTTAAATACGCAGGCGTTACACCAAAACGACCTGATGCAATCTGTTTGATTTTCGAGTTACGAATGGTGCCATAACGCGCTGGATCTTCACCGCCCTCACCCGAGTTTGAACGGCCACCAATGGTATTCATCGCAATCGCAATCGCCTCATGCGCTTCAGGAGACAATGCACCTAATGACATGCCTGCAGAGTCGAAGCGCGGTAAAATCGCTTCTACAGACTCCACTTGATCTAGAGCAATCGAGTTGTCTGTTTTTAACTTTAATAGGTCGCGAATTGTTGCCACTGGACGGTTATTCACCAGCTCAGCATATTCTTTAAAGTCTGTATATTGACCAGAACGCACTGATTTATGCAAAGCATTGATCACGTCTGGGTTGAATGCATGGTATTCCTTGTCGAAGACAAATTTTAGCAAACCACCTTGATCGATTGGTTTACGTGTTTTCCATGCGGTATCGGCCAATTTCTTTTGGTCATTTTCAAGGTCAACAAAGGTTGCACCTTTGATACGGCTTGGCACACCCGTGAAGCATTTTGAAACCACTTCTTCAGACAGACCCACCGCTTCAAACAACTGACCACCACGGTAAGAGGCCACCGTTGAAATCCCCATTTTTGAAAGGACTTTTAACAAGCCTTTTTCAATGCCTTTACGGAAATTCACTTGCGCTTGGATTGGGTCACCCAATAGCTCGCCTTTTGCAACCAAGTCATTGATCACGTCATAAGCCAAGTATGGATAAATCGCAGTTGCACCAAAGCCTAAAATAACCGCAAATTGATGCGGATCACGCGCCAAGGCTGTTTCAACAATAATATTGGCATCCGTACGCAAACCGACATTGATTAAATAGTGATGCACTGCACCAGTTGCCATCAGTGCATTGGCAGGCAAGAAACCTTGACGAATTTTCTTATCAGACAACACCAATAAGGTTTTGCCGTCGCGAATCGCTTGCGCTGCTTCTTCACAGATACGTGCAATTGCAGCTTCTAGACCTTCATCTTCCGCATAATTTAAATCGATATCTGCAATTTCATAACCCTTACGACCCAACGTACGGATTTGATGCATTTTCGAATTTGACAACACTGGGCTTGAAATGATCAAACGATCCGCATGCTCAGGGCTTTGTTCAAAAACGTTTTGCTCACGACCTAAACACGTTTCCAATGACATCACAATCGATTCACGTAATGGGTCGATTGGTGGGTTTGTGACCTGAGCAAACTGTTGACGGAAGTAATCCGATACATGACGCACTTGGCGAGACAAAACCGCCATTGGCGTATCATCACCCATTGAACCCACTGCTTCCTGACCACTTTCAGCGATTGGACGAAGTAATTGGTCACGCTCTTCAAAGGTCACCATAAACATTTTTTGTGATGCTTTCAGGTCATCGCCTTTTAAGCCTTGATCACATAAATACTCTTCAAGCTCTGGACTACCTTGTACACGAACTGAGTTTTCACGTAACCATTCACGATAAGGACGCATTTTTTTCAAATGCGTGCTGACATCTTTAGTGTCAAGCATTTTACCTGTGAAAGTATCGATCACTAGAATTTGACCTGGTCCGACACGACCTTTAGAAATCACGTCTTCAGGCTCGTAGCCCCATACACCAATTTCAGATGCCAATGTGATGTAACCATTTTTGGTAATCACCCAACGAGCTGGACGCAAACCATTACGGTCCAACATACAAATCGCATGACGACCATCTTGAATCACGAGACCAGCAGGACCATCCCACGCTTCCATATGCTTCGAGTTAAACTCATAGAATGCACGTAAATCAGCATCTAACGTTTCCACGTTCTGCCATGCTGGCGGAACCAACATACGCAATGCACGGAACAAGTCCATACCGCCGCCCACAAGAATTTCAAGCATGTTATCTAAGCTTGAAGAATCCGAGCCAGTACGGTTCACGATTGGGTTAAGCTCAGTTAAACCAGGCAATAATGGGTTTTCAAACTTTGGCGTACGCGCCATCGCCCAGTTACGGTTCGCAGTAATGGTATTAATTTCACCATTGTGTGCAAGATAACGGAATGGCTGAGCCAAAGGCCAACGCGGCAAAGTATTGGTCGAGAAACGTTGGTGGAACACCACAATATGTGACTCAAGACGTGGGTCTGCCAAGTCTGTGTAAAAATCAGCAATCGCTTCAGGCATCATCAAGCCTTTATAGCTAATCACTGTTGAACATAATGTAGTTACATAAAATGAAGCGTCATTAGTAAGCTGCTGTTCTGCACGGCGGCGTGCCAAGAAGAGTTTACGGTTAAACTCAACTTCAGACACACCCATTGGGCAGTTCACAATAATTTGCTCAAATGCAGGAAGTGACTGCATTGCAATCGAACCCAAAGCATCGTTATTGGTCGGGACCACACGCCACGCCAATACTCGGCAACCTTCAGATTCAATTTCTTTGCTTAGAATTTGTTTTGCATGTGCTGCAATTGCTGGATCGAGGCTTAAGAACACCGTACCGACAGCAAAAACCTCACTGAGCGTAATATCACTGAGTTTTTTCGCTTCTTCACGGAAAAACTGTTTTGGCATTGCTAAGAGTAAACCGCAACCATCCCCTGTCTTACCATCTGCAGCAATACCACCGCGGTGGGTCATACAGCTCAGACTGTGCATAGCAGTCTTGACAAGATCATGGCTTGCATCACCCTGCATATGGGCGATTAAACCAAAACCACAGTTATCTTTAAACTCATCCGGTTGGTATAAACCTTGAGCGGGAGCTACAGTATTAGGCGATGGCATGTGCATAGCGTACCCTTCTTTCTACAGGCCCTGTCGGGCGTCTAACAATCTAATTACTTCTTGCCGATTCGTTCAATTGACTCATATTCAGATTCTGATTGAAGTACAGCATTTTTTCTTCACACCCAAGATAGACTGATTTTCGTCTTTATGCATGTCTTAATTGAAAAAATGTATGCAGCAGTCACGCACCTATTTAAGGCATTTGGCCGCTACTATTTCGCACATAAATCGAATCTTTTTTGCGCCAAAACAGTGACATCAACTCAATTCATGCACCATTAAAGCAAGTTTTGTGCCAATTATTTATTTTGTGTGTTAAGCGCTTTAGTTTTATTAGGTTTGTGTTTTTTAAGTAAAAACAAAGTTCGAAGACAATCAATTTATTGCACTATATTTGTGCGTATATGAAATTTACATTTTTTGATGCGCCATAATGAACCAATTTTAATTAAATGGGTCGGTCACTTCAGGTTCATTTGTTTTATTTTGTGGCGCATTCTCTACGGTTGTTTGTGACTTTTGCACATCAACCACATTTCCATCCGCATCACGACGAGTAACCGTCGTCGATGTTGTCGATTGTTTATTTTGTGCAACTGCTGCACGTGCCGCTTGTTGACGCGCAGCAAGCACGGCTTCATCAATCACGGGCACAGCAGCTGGTTTCAACTGCACAGCATAGAGCTTATTGCTAAGTCCAAGTTCATCAGAACCGAGATCATTGACATATTCAGCATAACTTTCAATTTTTTCAACTTTGGGTTTCACCGACTTCGGCAACGTCAGTTTTAAGTCCGCCAATCCCTTTTGCGCCTCATTGGCATTTTTATATACACCATAGATCAGCACATATTGCTCAATTTGGTTTTCACCTGTCAGCCTTAAGTAACTAAACGCTTGACGATCAGATTGCCTCTGCAAAAAGCGCTTAATAATCGCCTCTTCTGAGACTCTAAACAGTTCAATTGTACTGTTCTTTTTATTTTCCTGAATAAATTTGGTCCCACGGAATTCAGCTTCATGCTGCGCGATTGCTACAACACGTGTCGTCATATCCAAAGGTTTTACTTCATCGAGGAATGAGCCTAAATGTGCAGTGGTTGCGACTTTTTCTGGCTGAATTTGTAACTCAACTTCGGATTCAGCTTTTTTTTCAACTTCAACCACAGTCTCTTGATCTGTAATAGCCCAAAAGACTAAAGCGCCAAACAAGCATACCCCTCCGAATGCAAGCCAAATATAATTTTGCTTTGTCTGCCACTGGGTTCGAAGGGTTATTGCCATAATAAAGTTATGCCTGCTCTTGGTTGGCTAAAATCGCCTGTTTCATCAATTCTACATCAAATGTTTTGGTAATGATGGCCTGTCCTACCGCTTGCATCAAAACCAAACGCAGTTGCCCGTTCAAGACTTTTTTATCATGAGCCATATACGCCAAAAAGTCATCGAGGGGAATCTGCGGACATACTATCGGTAAATTCGCGCGTTGAATGATATTTTTTGTACGCGCCAAATCTTCTGCACTGATCCATCCCATACGCTGCGATAAATCTGCTGCCATCACCATACCTGTTGCCACAGCTTCTCCATGGAGCCATTCACCATAGCCTAGATAAGATTCAATCGCATGTCCAAAGGTATGCCCAAGATTCAATAAGGCGCGCTCACCTTGTTCTTTTTCATCATTGGCAACAATACGCGCTTTATGGGCACAAGAACGATACACAGCTTCAGCCAGTGCAGCTTCATCACCCTGCACCAAATCATCTATATGTTGCTCCAACCAAGCGAGAAAGTCAGTATCACCCAAGAGTGCGTACTTAATGACTTCTGCCAAACCTGCAGATAACTCACGTGGTGGCAGCGTTTTAAGTTGAGACATATCCGCCAAGACCACTTGCGGTTGCTGAAATGCCCCGATCATATTTTTACCCAGCGGATGGTTAATCCCTGTTTTACCACCGACACTCGAATCAACCTGTGAAAGAAGTGTGGTTGGCACCTGAATAAAATAGACCCCACGCTGGAAGCATGCCGAAGCAAAGCCTGCCATATCACCAATCACACCACCACCTAAAGCTAAAACTGTACAATCACGGTTGAAGCCTGACGCTAACAATGCATCAAAAATCAGGTTGAGGTGCTCAATATTCTTATATTTTTCACCATCGGGCAAAATACAGATTGCAACTGATTTACCCAACGCTTCAATTGCTGTGACATAACGACCTAAATACAAAGGCGCGACCGTTTCATTACTCACAATCATCACTTGGCGACCATGAATATACGGCTCGAGTAAAACTTTTGGATCTAAATCACTACCAATAAAGATCGGGTAACGGCGTTCGCCAAGTTCAACATATAAGGTTTGCATGGATCAAATCACTTCAAAACTGAATCAAAACTACTTTACAAGAATCAAGCTTAAGATACGCTGCGCAAGATCACGTGCAGCCCCTTGATTGGTCTCGATAATATAATGGGCAACTTCACGATATAAAGGATCTCGAACGCTGAGTAAGTCAGTTAACTTTTGTTCAGGATTCTCCACTTGAAGCAGTGGGCGATTTTTATCACGATAAGTTCGCTGTAGTTGAATCTCTACAGGAGTATAAAGATAAACAACGATACCCCGTTGTTTGAGAAATGCGCGATTTGGAGCCTGAGTCACCGCCCCACCACCTGTGGCCAAGACCAAGTTGGGTCGAGAGGTTAACTCATCAATTACAACCGTTTCACGACTACGAAACCCAAGCTCACCCTCTTTTTCAAAGATCCATGGAATCGTTGCCCCTGTTTTACGCTCAATCTCATGATCACTATCAAGAAACTCGCGCCCTAACAGTTCAGCTAAATGTCGTCCTACCGTTGTTTTTCCAGCCCCCATAGGCCCTACCAAATAAATATTTGGTAGGGTTTCAAACTCTTTGCTTGGCAAGGAGTCACCTTTTAGATTTGTTCAAATTGAAAATATATTAATGATTTCTTGAAACACTGTCATTAACAATTCGTGGTGTCACAAAAATCAATAACTCCGTTTGTATCGTCGTTTTGACATTATTCTTAAATAAGTTACCCACCACAGGTAAATCACCCAAGAATGGTACTTTTTGATAGTCATTACGTTTCGTATCATCAAAAATACCACCCAATACGACAGTCTCACCATCATCAACTAAGACATTAGTTTGTAATTCACTGGTATCAATTGCAATACCATCATTGGTGATATCACCAATCGAGTCTTTCTCAACCATGAGCGCCATTTGAACTTTACCATCTGGGGTAATGCTTGGCGTCACTTCTAACTTTAAATTTGCCGCACGGAATTCGGTTTTTAAGCCTTCTGTCGCACTCCATGTTTGATAAGGAATCTCTGTACCACGCAAGATATAGGCTTTCTGTTTATCGCCAGTAAGTACTTTAGGCGCTGATAGCACTTCACCATGACCATCCGCTTGAAGTGCGCTTAACTCAAGGTTCAACATATAGTCTGAAATTTTCAATAAACCAAAGTTAAACGTACCAGCAGTGTTTGTTGCTAAATCCACACCCAAATCAAAACTTGGCTGGAAATCTCCGCCCCACACTGGGCTATTGCCCAGCTTCTTCGCACTCCACTTAATCCCCAATTCGCGAGAAAAGTCTGTTGATGCTGTGACAATACGGGCTTCGACCATCACCTGTTTCACTGCGACATCCAACAAGTCAATCATGCGACGGATCTTGTCAATATTTTGCTGCGTATCATTAATAATTAGCGTATTGGTACGCGAATCAGAAACCGCACTACCACGAGCGCTTAATAAGCTTTCTAAAGCCAATGACTCTGAACCCGCTGTACGGTTCGATACACTTCCCTTACTATCACGAGAGTCTTCTAACAATTTCAACACATCCGCTGATTTTGCATAACTCAATTGAATGTAATCAGTTTGAATCGGAGCAAGTTTAATGCTTTGTGCGATGGCTTTGGCTTCATCTTCCTCAGATTTAATCAGTTCAGCAACAGGGGCAATCCAAATCACATTACCATTGCGGCGCTTATCCAAATTCTTGGTTTTCATAATAATATCAAGTGCCTGATCCCACGGGACATCTTTAAGGCGTAAAGTGATATTGCCTTGTACGGTGTCCGAAGCCACCATGTTAATGCCTGTAAAATCAGCTAAGAGCTGTAATACACGTCGCACTTCAATATCTTGAAAATCTAAAGAAATCTTTTTGCCCGTATAAGCACTTGGTGCTTTAGGCTTCATTGGATTCTTATCTTCAGGACGCTTTAAACTAATGGTGAGCTTATCTTCTGCCTGATAAGCCATATATTCAAAACTGCCATTCGATTGAATCGTAATCAGGCCGTTACTACCATCGTTTTGTGCATCAATGGTCGAGACTGGTGTTGCGAAATCATTCACATTGAGACGACGTGATAAATGGGCAGGAATTTTATTTCCCAAAACACGAACCACAATTTTACTGCCTTGCTGTTTCACATCGACAGGGGTATTGCTACCTTTTAAATCAATGACAACTTGGCCTTCACCGTCTGAACCACGCTGGAAGCCAATATTCGAAATACCTTGCTCTGAACGCGCCGCAGCAACAGGTGTTGCTAGCGCTGGGTTCGCTGAATTAATTTTCAGAATAAAGGTATTACCTTCAACACGTGTAGTAAATGCACCGGCATCAGCCAAATTTACAGTTAAACGTGAACGCTGCGCATCTGAAGTTACATCTACTGTACTTGCTTCAGCCGTTGCCACCGCAATACTGCCTTGTTTTAAGCTCTGCTGTGCTTTATCAAAATCCAAAACCAAACGTGATGGCTGTTCCAACTGATAGGCTTGCGGCTGTGGTGGCAAACCGTTGAACATGACACGAATTTCCGTTCCCTGTCCTGGAATTTGCATCGGCACAATATTCGTAATACTGACTTGCGCACTTGCAGCCTGCATCACCGCCATTGCAATTGCACCCATTGAAAACTGACGGAACGTATGGTTCATCGTATTGCCATCCCCAAATATAAAATCTTTAGCACTATTTTTCATTTTTATTCCTTTTCCTTTTTTAAGGCGCCGGCCCAATTAATACTAGGCTTCTCGGGCGCTCGACATAGCCCTCACGCCCATCCGGAATAATTTCAATCAAATCAATTTGTGTGGCGGTGATATTAATCACACGACCATGATTCATCCCCAAATAACTACCACGCTGCACGCGTTCAATTTCACCATCAGGTGTTTGAATCAACGCCAAAATTTGTCCATTTTGCCCGCGCATACTGCCTTTCATGTTAAGCGATTCAATCGCATAACTTTCCAAAGGTTGTAATTGGCGAGATAAGTTTGGATAAACACGCTTCCCGGCCATAATTTTCAGTTCAGCTGCTAATGAGCTTGGCATAAACGGACTCTTTAATTGATGCGCGGCATAATTAAAAGTCGGTACAGGTGGGAAATCTGGCGCAGGTTCAATCGGTAACGGTGGCTGATTACGAATTTCAGCCATTTGCATATTGACCGCATCAATACGTGAATCACAACCGACAAGGAATAGTCCTACGCAGAGACTAAGCATGAGATTTTGATATTTCATTACTTGGCACCTCCCGCATTGGCTTTCTTATCTTTTTTTGTATCATTTACATCAACATCCGTTGTAGCCGTCGCCCCGACATAACGGTAGGTTTTCGCTTTTACACTGTATGAAATTTGCGGAATATCCGTCTTTTTATCATTGTTACTTGATGCTGAGATATCGAAGTCATGCAAGGTCACAATACGCGGTAAAGCTGCAATTCCACTGACAAATGAACCAAAAGAATGATAATCACCCGTCGCTTCAATGGAAATCGGCTGTTCGATAAAGAACTCTTGGCGAATTTCTGGTTCTAAACGAATATTTTTAAACTTTAATCCAGAATTTACGCCGCTCACGTTGATATCTTCAACCAAGCCAGGAATTTCAGTTTCTTTCGGCAGCTGTTCTAACTGCTGATTAAAATTAGCTTCCATTTCTTGCAATTGCGCTTGATATTGCTGCAAATTACGTAATTTTGAATCTTTTTCACGAAACTCATTCAGTAAATTTTGCTCTTGTGCATGTGCATTTGAAATCGCATCAAGCTTCGGCTTAATCACGACAAAATAACCCAAAGCTCCAATCACTAAAATGATAAAGATCCAACAAGTCAATTTGACTGAAAAGGGCCAACTGCCGTAATTGTTTGGATCTAAGGTATTAAACTGTTGAAAAAATTTATCAACCGTCATTTTTTTCTTGGTTACAGCATGGTTTTCTGATGTTAATTCTTCAAATTCATCGCGACTCATTGTGCTGCCCCCGCTGTTGAATTATTAACTGTACTTGCGGCTTCAGGTGTCGTCGCATTAGGCGCTACTGGCTGTGCAATCTCATCTAAATCTGCCGTGACCACAAAGGTGCCATAGGTTTCTTCAACACGTGGCACGATGGAACTTGGTGCTTTATCTTTTTTCTCTTCAGCAACCAAGAATGAATTCATAAAGGCATTGCGATACCACGCCGATGCTTCTAGGTTACGTAAGAATTCCGCAACTGTATTCGGGCTTTCCGCTTTCCCTTCAATGGTAAATTTATCACCCGTACGCACAAACTTAGTAATATACATATTACTCGGTGTAACACGCACCATTTCATCGACTAAACGCACAGCCACAGGACGTTGACCTTGCAAACCTTGGATCAACTTCATCCGTTCTACAATCGCATTGCGCTGCTCTTGCAGACCTTCCAATGACTTTAATTGAACATCTAAGTTTTGATTGGTACTCACCACCAACTGATTGGCCTGTTCTTGATCTTCAAGTTTTTGACTGTAAAAGAACCAAGCCAAAGCAACAGCTAAAACCCCAACTAATGCAGCCCCAACACAATAGGCAATAAATTCTTTTTTTCGTTTCTCTCTTAACGCATCACGCCAAGGGAGTAGGTTTATTTTTGCCATTAATCAAAACTCCTCAATGCCAATCCACATGCCACCATGAGTGATGAAGCATCATTTTCAATTTTTTTAATGTCGATTTGTGGAGAAAAGCCCATCTGTAAAAATGGGTTGGCAATAGTGACCCGATAACCTAATTTTTGTTGTAATAACTTCGCCAGTCCTGGAATATTGGCATTCCCCCCTGCCAATAAAATATGGTCGATCTCATTAAATTGAGAGGACGAAAAGAAGAACTGCAAAGAACGTGCTGCTTGTTGCACCACAGCTTCAAGAAAAGGTTCAAGGACTTCAATATCATAGTCGTCAGGCAAGGTACGGCTTTTTTTGGCACGTCCAGCTTCTTCAAAAGACAAACCATAACGGTTTTGAATTTCTTGAGTCAGTTGTTTACCCCCGAACACCTGTTCACGGGTATAAATGACTTTATTATTCTGCATGACGGATAAGGTGGTCATGGTGTGACCAATATCCAGAATCCCAACGGTGTTTACACCCATTGGAAGCGTATCTGAAAAGACTTTGAATGCATTTTCAATGGCGAAACTTTCAACATCGGCAATCTTAGGCGTTAAACCACCCAACTCCAATGCTTCGGCACGCGCCTCTACATTTTCAATGCGGGTTGCAACGAGGAGTACATTGACACGATTGGGATTGGCTAAGCGGTCTGGAAGGACTTCAAAGTCCAAACTCGCTTCGTCTAATGGGAATGGAATATATTGTTCAGCATCATCACGAATCTGAATTTCACGTTCGTCATCGTTCATATCGGCATCCATTTCGATGATTTTAGTAATCACCATGGACGTCGGAACTGCCAGTGCTACGTCTGTCGATTGAACATTGGCCAAATTTACCGCACGCTCAAGGGCATCACCAACTGCTTCTGGATTCAATATATTTTTTTCGACCACACTTCCTTCTGGTAATGGGACTAGTGCATAGCTCTCCACCCAATACCGATTGTTTTTAACAGAAAGTTCCAATACTTTAACAGAAGTCGAACTAATATCTACTCCTATTAACCCCTTACTTGGCTTACGATATAACCTGAGCACAGTATCATTCCTATTATTTTTTTATCCCCAAAAAAAGTAACCCACTAATTAGTCTGCGTCTATAATTTTATACGGATACAATAACTCATCTAACATTCCGTATGTGTACAGGATATACTGACCGCTAATTAGTTTGCCATTAGCTCTTATTAAAACTTACTTGTTATGAAAAAGCTATCTTGTTCGGGCCGTGTTCATCCATTTTTTTTGATCATTATTATAATGTTGGTCTCAATTCCAATGGGTTTTTATGGCATGTATCTCTATATTGCCCCATCTTTGCCGCAAATGACAACTCTAAAAAAGGCGCCATTACTAAAACCTTTACAAGTTTATAGTGCGGATAACCAACTCATTTCGGAATACGGTGGCAAGCTATCTGTACCCGTAGATTACGATCAGATCCCACGAAGTTTTATTCATGCCTTCTTAGCGGCGGAAGATTCTTCTTTTTTTGAGCATAGTGGCATCAGTTTTAAAGGTTTAGGACGTGCAGTCAGTGAAAGTATTACTGGGTCAAACGTCCAAACGGGTGGCTCGACCATCACCATGCAAGTGGCAAAAAACTATTATCTCAGTCCCGAGCGTACCTTAAAACGTAAGTTGACTGAGGTTTTTCTGGCACGAAAAATTGAACAAAATTTGACGAAAGAGGAAATCTTAACCCTCTATGTCAACAAGATTTTCTTAGGTAAAAATGCCTACGGTATCGCAGCGGCAGCTAAAATTTACTATAACAAAAGCTTAGACGAACTCAGCATTGCGCAAATGGCGATGATTGCAGGTCTGCCTAAAGCGCCGTCTAAATACAATCCAGTGGTCAACCCCGAACGTGCTTTAGAACGTCGTAACTGGATTTTGGGTCGTATGCTGCAGCTAGGCTACATCAACCAAAGCCAATATGAAAAAGGCATTGCAGAACCAATTAACCTCGATATGCCTGACCGCGGGGTAAGCAACCGATTTCCCTATATCGGTGAAATGGTCCGTAGCGAACTGATTGAAAAGTTCGGCGAGCATGCGATTGACTCTGGTTATAAGGTCTACACCACCATCAACAGCGAACGCCAAGCCTATGCCGAACAAGCGGTACAAGATGGTTTAGAAGCCTATGACCGTCGTCATGGTTGGCGTGGTGCGGAAGCCCATGACAAACCCTTAAGTAGCTTTATTGCTTTTGCCAATACCTTCCCTGCCGAAGTTACCCGTGTGAATCAAAATAGCTTTGATGCCTTAATGCAAGATGGCTCGACAGTAACCGTGCCATGGTCTGGCATGTCTTGGACACGTCCTTATCGCAATGCAAATGCGGTAGGCGGTGCACCATCAAGAGCATCTCAGATTGTTAAAGTAAAAGACATTGTACGTCTGCGCCCCAATGACAACAAAACCTCATGGGCTTTGGTGCAACTGCCTAAAGTTCAGGGCCAGCTGATTGCACTGAACCCAAACAATGGCGCTGTAGAAGCACTGGTCGGTGGTTATAACTTTTATCAATCTAAATTTAATAGAACCACACAAGGCTGGCGCCAACCAGGTTCGATTATTAAACCCTTTGTCTATGCACTCGCTTTAGAGCGCGGTATGACACCGTATAGCATGGTCAATGACAGTCCGATCACGATAGGGAAATGGTCACCACGTAATGCCGATGGTCGCTATTTAGGTATGATTCCCCTGCGTCGTGCACTCTATTTATCGCGTAACACCGTGTCAGTTCGACTCCTGCAAACCGTGGGCATTGAACGTACACGCCAATTGTTCATGGACTTCGGCTTAACCGATGAACAGATTCCGCGCAACTACACCATTGCACTCGGAACACCTCAGGTTTTACCGATTCAAATGGCCACAGGTTACTCAGCCTTTGCCAATGGCGGTTATCGTATTCAACCACACTTCATCAATCGGATTGAAGATGCCTATGGCAAGGTCATTTATCAGAACAACCCTGAATATGCATGTATCAGTTGTATCTCTCAACAAGAATCAAATCCTCAGTCTGCTGACACCATCACGCCTGATGATGAAGTCATTGAAGTCACCAACCAAGAGCTGAACCCTGCTGAAAAATCGACAAATCCTGTTGAGATCAACAGTGACTATCGTCAAGCGCAACGTATTTTAAAATCCAGTTCTGCTTATGATATGGCGAATATTTTAAAAGACGTGATTCAACATGGTACAGGCCGTGCTGCGCTACGTATTGGACGAGATGACTTGGGCGGAAAAACAGGAACCACCAATGATGCAAAAGATGCTTGGTTTGCAGGCTTTAATGGCAAATTGGTGACCGTAGCGTGGGTCGGTTTCGACCAACCAACGACTTTAGGACGCCGCGAATACGGCGGTGTGGCTGCGCTCCCGATATGGACAGACTTCATGGCCAAAGCCTTACAAGGCACGCCTTCGGCTTGGGTTCAACTCGATGCCAAAGCCAAAGCGCCAATTCAACGCCATCAGAAAGAAACACCTCAGAGTAACTTAGGCCCAACCCCACCTTTGGCGCAGCCGTTGTATCGCCCTGCACCGGTGGTGGTTCCACGTGCTCCTGAGCGTGACTTTGATGATTTGCCGAGTGAAGAGGAAACGCTGGTTCCAAAGAACAGCGCCCCACCCACCATGCATGCACCCAAAGAACAACCAAAACCTAAAACAGATGCGCTCGATCATTTGATTGATCAAGTCCAATAATAAAAGCCCGCATCTGCGGGCTTTTTTATACTTATGCTTTTTTCTGAAACAGTAAAATTTGATACTGGGCGTGTAGTTCAAAAGCTGTTTGAGCCTCTAAAGCTTCACGGCGCTCTTGTTTCGCCTTATAGGCATAAGGCGTCATCGCAATCAGGTTTTTTAAGTCCTGCTGATTAAGCTTAAATTCAGCATCGACAACATCATCACTCACCAAATCAAACGCATCATTCAACTGCTCTACAAATTTGCTCGGTTCATGCGGCTTCACCTCTTCGAACAAAGCCTCACGCATTGCATATAAATGCTGAGGCGCCGGCGTCACCACCAACAAATATCCTTGCGGTTTGAGCACCCTTAAAATCTCTTGTTTTGGAATCGGGCTAAACAAACTACTACATAGATCAATCGATTGATCCAACACGGGTAAAGTTGCCCCTGTACCCACCACCCACGTGATATTTTTATTGATTTTCGCAGCCACTTGCACTGCATTTTTTGCAATATCAACACCGACACATTGCAGCACTTCAGCCTGCATCGTATCGGTGTAATAGCCTTCACCACAGCCAATATCGAGTAAATTTTCAATACGTAACTCACGCACCTTATTGATCACTGCTTGCTGTAGCGGCGCGTAATGACCTGCACTTAAGAATGCACGGCGGGCTTGTACCGACTCAGGCGTATCCCCCGGATTTTTGCTGTGCTTATGTTGAACGACATGCAAATTGACGTAGCCTTGTTTCGCCACATCATAACTATGTGAATTCGCACAGCGCCATGTTCTTTCGTTTAAAGTTAAAGCCTCACGACACACAGGACACATGAGCAGATTCATTATTTTCTCCAAGACATTACCTCAAGCATAAAAAAAGCCGGCAAATGCCGACTCTTTTCATACTTTTGCTTAGCGCAATTTTAAGGTCATTAGCCCTAAAACTACCAGCATAATTGTGATAATCCAGAAACGAATCACCACTTGGGTTTCACGCCAGCCTTTTTTCTCATAATGGTGGTGTAATGGCGCCATCAGGAATACCCGTTTATTGCGCATTCTGAGCGAACCAATTTGCAAGAAGACTGAAATCGCTTCAACCAAGAACACACCAGCCATAATAGCAAAGACAATTTCCTGACGAACCATGACCGCAATTGTACCGAGCATTGCACCCAATGATAATGCACCCACATCACCCATGAAAACCTGAGCAGGGTGTGCATTAAACCAAAGGAAGGCCAAACCTGCGCCAATCATGGCTGCACAAATCACCACCAATTCAGAGGCAAAGCGCACATAAGGAATATGTAAATAATTGGCAAACCGGACATCACCAGCCAGATATGCAAATACACCTAGACCTGCAGCAACCAGCACCACAGGCATAATCGCTAAACCATCCAAACCATCAGTGAGGTTCACGGCATTTGATGCACCATTAATCACCAAATAGGTGAAAATGATAAAACCAATACCCAACGGAATCACCGACAAAGGAATACTTAAATCTTTAAAAAATGGAATTAGCAGATCTAGCATATTTGCGGTATGTACAGGATTAGTCTGTTGCTGCGCAATTACATATAGTGCAATACCAGCACCCAGTGACGCAAGCGACGTCCAAAAGAACTTTTTACGGGCAGGTAAGCCTGCATTGTCTTTATAGCGAATCTTGATCCAGTCATCGGCCCAACCCACTGCACCAAAAATCACCATCACTGCCAAGACAATCCATACATAAGGGTTGGATAAATCTGCCCACAACAGTGTGGAGATACCAATTGAGAGTAAGATCAACACCCCGCCCATGGTTGGTGTACCCATTTTTTTGGCATGATTTTCAGGAGCATATGAACTCACGGCTTGACCATATTTGAGTGCTTGCAACTTGCGAATCATCACAGGACCGAGCACTAGACCAATGGTCAGTGCGGTTAAAACACTGAGCAAAGAACGCAATGTTAAATAACGAACCACCTGAAACGAACTATGGTAGCCCGCCAGTTGTTCAAATAACCATAACAACATTTAGAGTTTCTCCATCAAATCAGCCATCAACGTTTCCATATGGGTATAACGAGAACCTTTAAACAGGAAACTCATAGACTGGGGTTGATGTGTTTCAATTAAACTGAGTAAGAACGGCAAAGCCTGCTCTTGATTCAAAAAAGCCTGCATTTTTTTGCCATATTGGGTGCTGCGTGCACCTTCTTGTGCCGCAGGTGCAAATTCACCGACAGCCACTACGAAGTTTAGCCCTTTCACTGAGACTAAATCACGCCCCAGCATATAGTGCTGCTGTGCAGCAGAGCTACCTAGCTCACCGATATCACCCATCACCATCACCCGAACCCCCTCTTGCTGTGCAAGCACTTCAGCAGCGGCACGCATAGAAGTTGGGTTGGCATTATAGGTATCATCAATCAACAAATGACGGCCTTGTTGAATAAAGTTCAAACGCCCTTTTGCACCGACCGCTTGCTCAAGGCCAAGCACGATATCATCCAAGCTAATACCAATCGCTAAAGCAAAAGCTGCCGCAGCGGTTGCATTTTGAACATTATGCTCCCCAGCAAATGGTAAATTCACCTGACTCACGCCTTGCGGGGTATTCAACTTAAACGTTGCCGATTGTGCCTGTAACTCAATCTCAGTGGCAAAGATTTCACCACCCGCACCAAAGCTGAGCACCTGTTCAGTTTGCACTGCTTGGCGAATGCTATCGGCAAAATCATCGGCTGCAGGAACAATAGATGTTCCATTTGGGGCAATATGCGCATAAATCTCAGACTTGGCACGGCAGATACCATCGCGTCCACCAAACTCACCCAAGTGTGCTGTACCAATATTGATAATGCCTGCAACCAAGGGCTGGACCAAATTCGAGGTATAATCAATTTCACCTTGATGGCTTGCACCCAATTCCATCACTGCATATTGATGCTCAGGACGTAATTCCAATAACATGACTGGCACACCCAAGTCATTATTCAGATTGCCACGGGTCACCAACGTTGGTGCTATACGTGACAAAATACTGCCTAACATTTCTTTGGTGGTGGTTTTACCACTACTACCCGTCAGTGCAATCACTTTTAACTGTGGATTTTGTGCACGACGATAAGCCCCCAGCTGTCCCAATGCCAAACGTGTATCAGGCACCACCAACTGACAAATCTCCGCATCTATAGGCTGGCTCACAATGGCCACTTGGCAGCCTTGTTCAGCAACTTGCGTAATAAAAGCATGCGCATCAAAACGTTCGCCTTTGAGTGCCAAGAAAGCATCTCCTGCTTCTGCATCACGCGAATCCGTCAAAATACGCTTAATTTCAGTATTTGGCGCTTGATCATTTAGCCAATAACCTTGGGTGGCTTCGAGTAACTGTGCGGCGGTCCATGACACTAAAGGCACTGTGCTGGTTGTTGAGGTATGCATACGACTTCCTTAGTGTGCAGGATAAGCAGAATCAGTAGTGTGGTGCTGTGCATCAATCGCGGATTGCACTTCGACGACATCGTCAAACCAATGTCGAACACCCTCTATTTCTTGATAGTTTTCATGACCTTTGCCTGCAATCACGACAATATCACCCGCTTGGGCCTGTTGAACGGCAAATTTAATCGCTTCACGACGATCATGGATTTCATGAAACACACGAGTTGAGAAATCAACACCCGCTTTCATATCGGCAAAAATTTGCTCAGGATTTTCTGTACGTGGGTTATCTGAAGTCAATAACACCACATCTGCTCCGTTTAATGCTGCTTGGGTCATGAGTGGGCGTTTGCCACGGTCGCGGTCTCCACCACAACCAAATACTGCCCAGAGTTGCTGTTCTACATGGCGCTTCAACGTGCTTAAGACTTGCACCAGAGCATCAGGCGTATGCGCATAATCAACCACAAATAAACGCGCATCATCACGAATCACTTGCATACGACCTGGTGCACCTTTGAGCTGTGCTGTCGTAGTAACCACATCGGCTAAATCAAAACCCGCTTGTTCAACCATAATTAAACTTGCGACCAAATTTTCAATATTAAAATGACCCAATAATGGGTTCTGTACCTGATATTCGGCCTGTGCCGTAGACAAGCTAAAGTTCGCACCCGTCAGGCTATATTGAATATTCTTCACCAGATAGTCTGCAGGCTGCAAGGTTGAATAGGTTAAAATTTTCGGTTGGGCTGGATTATTTTGTGCCGCTTGAATCATGACTCCAGCATGCTCATCATCCAGATTGATGACTGCAACTTTCAATGATGGAAATTGAAACAAGCGAGATTTAGCTTCGGCATAGGCCTCAAGCGTGCCATGGTAGTCCAAATGGTCACGACTTAAGTTACTATATGCAGCAATTTCAATTTCACTGCCCGCTAAACGACCTTGTTCCAAACCATGCGAAGAGGCTTCAATCGATGCAAATTCAGCCCCTTGCTTGGCATAGCTATGTAGTGCATTTTGTAAGTGCAGCGCATCCAAGGTGGTATGCGACGATGCTTCTAAATTGGGTAAAATGCCATTCCCTGTCGTGCCCATTACAGCACAAGACTGACCTTGCAACATCAACAGTTCAGCGACCAAACGAGAAATGGTGGTTTTACCATTGGTTCCCGTCACCGCTAAAATGCGAGCAGGCTGTACTTGGCTAGTGGTCAACAAAAATTGCTTTTGCCAGCCTCCCATCAAGTGGCGTACATTCGGCACCACAATACTGTTTTCAAGTGCAAGCTCAGTTTCACTCACCACCGCTAAAGCCCCTTTGTCCAAGGCTATTTGCGCAAACTGCTCTGTTTTCTCAGGTTGTGAAAGTGATGTCAGCGCAATAAAAATTTGCCCTACCTGTACTTTACGACTATCAAGAACAAAACCTTGAAATGGCTGTGCCATCCATTCAGCGTTTTGGTTAGCGGTGTAGAGTTGTTGAAATGTAATGGACATTCATCACCTATCTCTTGATTACAGGAGCATCTAAAGGTTTATCTAAAGGCACGTTCATTAAACGTAAGGATTCTTGCATAACACGGGCAAATACAGGCGCAGACACCGTACCACCATAGTAGGTCCCTTGCGGATTTTCGACCACAACCACCATCGCTAAACGCGGGTCGCTAACGGGTGCAACACCAGCAAAAAGTGCACGATATTCATTGGTTGAGTAGCCTTTACGGTCAGCACGCAACTTATGTGCGGTTCCTGTTTTACCCCCCACACGGTAACCCGGAATAGTCGCACGCGTCGCAGTACCACCTGGTAAGGTTGCTGTTTCCATCATCAACAAAACTTGATCCGCAATTTTTGGATCAATCATTTGTTCACCACGGGGAGGCGCATCTAACTTATACAAACTCAAAGGCATTTTCACACCTTTGTTAGCCAACATGGCATAAGCATCCACCATTTGCAGCACAGTCGCATTTAAACCGTAACCATATGCCATGGTCGCCACTTCCGATACATTCCATTTACTTGGCGGAAGAATTAAACCACCACTTTCACCCGGGAATTTAACCGCAGAACGCTGACCAAAACCGAGACGTTTATAAAAAGTCGGTAAAGTTGCATAAGGGAGAGACAAAGCAATTTTAGCCACACCCACGTTAGACGATTTTTGAATAATTCCACCCAAAGTCAGTGGACCATAGTTATGCGTATCTCGAATGGTGTGGTTACCGACCCGCATTGAACCCGGAGTGGTATTGACCACAGTATTCGGCATATATTTGCCGCTTTCCAAGGCCATTGAAATGGTCAAAGGCTTCATGGTTGAACCCGGCTCGAAAGAGTCAACCGCACCACGGTTACGCATGGCGTCTTTATTGGACAAACTGTTTTTATCGTTCGGGTTATACGACGGCCACGACGCCATCGCTAAAATTTCACCCGTTTTCACATCGACCGCAATCGCTGTTGCAGAACGAGCATTATTGGCTACACCCGCAGCGGTCAGTTCACGGTACATAATGTATTGAAGGCGCGAATCAATACTGAGCGTAATATTTTCGCCTGGCTCAACTTCTTTAACCACCTCGGCATCTTTAAAACGATTGCCCTTTTTATCTCGAACAATTTGCTGCTCACCATCAATACCCGACAGGCGTTGATTCAGCTGCATTTCTAAACCTTCAATGCCCGAACCTTCACTGTTGGTCAAACCAATAATTTGCGCATTCGGTTGTGGCTGCGGATAGTAACGCTTGTAGTTCTTTTCGGTATACACCCCTTGGAACTCACGTTTCGCAATCAGTTCAGCTTGCTGAGGTGGCACTTCTTTTTTCAAAACCAAGTAGCGCGAACGCGGACGTTCATTCAGTTTCCGCTTCAGTTCCGCACGATCCATGCCCACGGCATCAGCCAGTTCATCCAGATTTAAGTTTTTGTCTGGTAATTGACGCTTCAATTTACGATTGTGTGGATCTTTGGCTAATTCAGCAGTAATTTCATCAAACAGTTTTTTATTATCAAAATAATCACGTGGATCAATCACCACTTTCATAATCGGCGTACTGATCGCCAAAGGCACACCATGACGGTCATAAATCACACCACGCATGGCTTTAATTTTTTCGGTTCTTAAAATATTGGCATTGGCTTTATTTTGCAAAAACTCAGTATTAATAACCTGTACGTAAAAAGCACGTCCAACCAAAGCAATAAAGCAAGCTAAAACCACCGCCCACATGAGATAAAAGCGCCACATTTCAACCTGTAGAGCCGATTTTTCAGTCACCGCTTGCTGTTTTTTACGAGTGGGTTTACGCTTTTCTACCATGTTACAGCGGCCTTATTTTTTGTCTTCTGAAGTCGTGGGTAAAGAAATCACTACGGTTTGCGCCGCAGGTGGTGAATACATCCGCAGTTGCGTCACCGCGCGCGTTCCAATTTGTGCAGTTGCGCCAAAAGTTTGCTGTTCAATCAGCAAACGGCCCCACTCTGCATTTAAGTCATCACGCTCGCGCATAAAAGAGCTCATTTCGCGATAGTCATGGCGGTATTCAAACACTTGGAACACCACCATCATGGCACTGATAAACACCAGCACCAATAAAATGACATAGGCAATCAGCTTCTTAAACTTTAACTTTGTTGGAATTTTTTCAACGACTTCAGTTTTCATTATTCGCCTTTAAGTGCTAAGCGCTCTGCAACTCTAAGCCACGCACTACGTGAACGTGGATTGGCTTTAACCTCGGCATCACTTGCTTTCACACGTGATACTTTCTTTAAACGACGTGTATCTGGTCGTTGTTGTGGCATACCCCAACCCATATCTTCCTCAAGTGTCGACTCTTTTTGAATAAATTGTTTAATTAATCGATCTTCTAGCGAATGGAAGCTAATCACAGCCAAGCGACCATTCGGTTTTAATACGTCTACCGCTTGCGGTAGGAAAACTTCAATATCTTCTAATTCTTTATTAATGGCAATACGAATTGCTTGGAAAGTTCGTGTTGCGGCATGTTTATTTTTTTCCCATTTCGGGTGCGCTACTTTCACAATTTCAGCCAACTGCGCTGTGGTTTCAATCAACCCAGCCGCTTTAATGGCTTTGGCAATACGACGGCTATAACGCTCTTCACCATATTGGAAAATAATATTGGCTAACGCCTCTTCTTCAATATTGACCAACCACTGCGCTGCGGTTGGACCTTTTGAATTGTCCATACGCATATCCAGTGGTCCATCTTTCATAAAACTAAAGCCACGCTCCGCCTGATCAAGCTGCGGTGAAGACACCCCCAAATCGGCCATGACCCCATCGACCAAGCCAATGCCGCGTACTTCTAACTCATGCTTAAGGTCAGCAAAGCTGGCATGGATAATTTTAAAACGTGGATCTTCTTGTTCTAAAATCGCGGCTGTTTCCAGTGCTTGCGGGTCTTTATCAAAACCATAGACACGTGCATTTTCATCCAGCTTAGACAACAGCAAGCGTGCATGTCCGCCACGACCAAACGTCCCATCAATGAAAATCCCTGTATTGCGATCTGCTACCAAAGCATCAACAGTTTCGTGAAGTAATACAGAAATATGCGACATAAAGACTCAATATGATCGGAAGGAAAAATGTAACTGCACATTATTACCTTGTTTTAACAAAGCTCCAAACGACTTTTTGTAGGGAAATATTACTTTTCATAGACAAAACCGTTTTTAAACGGCATTCATTATCAAAAAAGCCTCCCAAGGGAGGCTTTTTAAGCAGCAGCTGAAATAATTAACTGGATTATTTACGGCTATTATAGATTTGGTCGAAGGTCGCCCCATTCACAAAGTGGGTCTTTTGAGCATTGGCCCAACCACCAAACACTTCATCAATGGTGAAGGTTTTTAACGGTGGAAATTGCGCTTTATATTTTTCTAAAACCGCAGTATTACGTGGACGATAGAAGTGTTTCGCCGCCATTTCCTGACCCAGTGGTGAATATAAATAGTTGATATAACCCTGTGCTAACCACTTGTTGCCATTTTTCGCCACGGTCTTATCCACGATTGCCACCGAAGGCTCAGTTAAAATCGAGATCGATGGATAAACAATATCGAATTGATTTTTACCTAAAGTTTTTTGTGTCACTAAGGCTTCATTTTCCCAAGTCAACAACACATCACCAATGCGACGTTCTGCAAAGGTGGTCATAGACGCCCGTGCCGCAGAGTCCATGACTTTCACGTTATGATACATTTTACCCACGAACTCTTTGGCTTTGGCCTCATTGCCACCTGGTTGTTTCAGTGCATAACCCCAAGCAGACAGATACACCCAACGTGGTAGACCGCCTGTTTTAGGATTAGGCGTAATAATTTGTACACCCGGTTTGGTTAAATCAGACCAGTCCTTAATTTTTTTCGGGTTGCCTTTGCGTACCATGAACACAATGGTCGACGTATAAGGTGCAGAGTTATTTGGGAACTCTTTTTGCCAACCCGGCTGGATTTGACCCGATTTGACAATTTCTTCAATGTCATTGGCTAGGGCCAAGGTCACCACATCCCCTTTTAGACCATCAACGACCGAACGGGCTTGTTTACCTGAACCCCCGTGTGACTGTTTAAAATCGACCGTTTGTCCTGTACGACTTTGCCAATAAGCACCAAAGGATTTATTGAACTCATCGTAAAATTCACGTGTTGCATCATAGGAGACATTGAGCATAGTACGATCAGCCGCTTGAGCTGATGTCATACTGAATGTCAGACCTGTTGCCACTACGGCAGCAGCCCAGAGAGATTTCAAATGCATTTTCATGGCGTATTAAATTAAATATCAAGAATTATGCTAAATATATGAAACAAAATCATAAATCGCAATTCACTTTTGTTTTTTAAATACTCGTTACTTTAGAATCACTGAGACTTAATGAATTGTTTTTATTTAAAATAATAGCAAACACTTTACTTATTCTTATTATATACATTTTTATGCTTAAAATATAATAAAAGTGGATATGCGTATATCCACTTTTATGTTCGAACGTGATCTCATTAAACCACAGCACGTTTATTTTTCAGCATAAATTTGATCAAAAATCGCACCATTTACAAAGTGAGTTTTCTGCGCTTTGGCCCACCCTCCAAAGACATCATTAATATTAAAGGTTTTTTGCTTTGGAAATTGCGTAAGGTATTTGTTCGCCACTTGTTTATTTCGTGGACGGAAGAAATGCTTCGCCGCCAACTCCTGCCCTTTTGGCGAATACAGATAATTTAAATAGCCCTTGGCCAAATTTCGATTGCCGTTTTTGTCGACGGTTTTGTCCACAATCGCAACCGATGGCTCCGCTAAAATCGAAATAGACGGATAAACAATATCGTATTTGTCTTTACCGAGGCCTTGGGTTGCCAGTAAGGCTTCATTTTCCCAAGACAACAACACATCTCCTATGCTTCGTTCAGCAAACGTGGTCAATGAACCTCGCGCACCTGAATCAAGGACCTTGACATTTTGATAAAGTTTTTTCACCAATTCTTTGGCTTTCGCATCATTACCTCCCGGTTGTTTTAATGCATACCCCCAAGCCGATAAATAGATCCAACGCGGCGCACCGCCTGTTTTTGGATTTGGGGTAATGATCTCAACCCCCGGTTTGGTTAAATCATTCCAGTCTTTAATTTGTTTCGGATTACCCTTACGCACTAAAAAAACAATGGTTGACGTATAAGGTGCAGAATTATTTGGAAATTCTTTTTGCCAATTTTTATCAATTTGTCCAGTATTCACAATTTCATCAATATCATTGGCCAAGGCCAAGGTCACCACATCTGCTTGTAGACCCGTTGCAACGGCACGTGCTTGCTTGCCCGATCCACCATGAGACTGTTTAAAGTTGACCTCCTGCCCAGTTTTGCTTTTCCAATACTGTCCAAAGGCTTGGTTATATTCTTGATAAAACTCACGGGTCGGGTCATAAGACACATTTAAAAAATCTTTTGCCGCATAAGCACTGGCTGCCAAGCCCCCAAGTAATACTAAAATAGATGTCGCTAATATTTTTTTCATTGCTTTATACTCGAACTGAATTTGCTTACTATATAAACAACAAAAAATCAACACAATCATCTAGTTATAATTAATTATGGCTTTTATATCTGATAAAAAGATATCTCTAAAAGGACTATTTTTTGCACTTTTAAGGATAACCCCATATCCATCCTCCACAGATCAAGCTCAAAATCTCCATGCTATCTCCACAGTTATTTGGTACAAAAAGCCAAATGATTTATATTTGATGTTTAAATGTCAATTTAGCCCAAATTTGTTTATAATTTTGTAAATTGTGTGACACAGTTCTGCTTTTTTATTTGTAAAATCGGTTAAATTGAAACTAGATTACCAATGACTTTAATAAAAATCTGTTCCAATACCATGTTGAGAGGGGGAAAAGGACATGAAAGCAACATTTTTACATACCGTTACATTGAGTATCGGCTTGGCTTGTTTTAGCCAACTGGGACATAGTGCAGCCATTCAAAGCAATGACAAAGCGACGATGCCCACTGAGAAAACATCGTTGATCGAAAAAGCGCTCAGCCAACAAAAAGGCAGTGACCGAACCACGATGACGGATAATGATTTAAAAATCATGACTTCAATCAAAGTTGCACCGACACAAAATTTCTTTGCTACACAAAACCAGCGCTTTAGCCGTTTTGTGCAATCATTGTTCCTCTAAACTAAAAATAGGCAACAGCGTCATAACCCCTCTCAAGTTATGACATTTGCACATAAAAGCCTGATCACTGAATGTTGAATTAAGCATTAAGTGGTCGGGCTTTTTCGTTATAATAGACCTCAATTTACATTCTGAATCATAATTGGCTATGACTGTTCGTACTCGTATTGCACCCTCTCCAACTGGCTTCCCGCATGTGGGCACAGCGTATATTGCGTTATTTAACTTATGCTATGCCAAGCAACATGGTGGTGAATTTATTCTGCGGATTGAAGATACCGACCAACTTCGTTCGACTCCTGAATCTGAAAAAATGATTTTAGATTCATTGCGTTGGTTAGGATTGAATTGGTCTGAAGGTCCAGACATTGGCGGGCCACATGCACCGTATCGCCAGTCTGAACGCATGCATATTTATAAGCAATATGCACTGGATTTGGTTGAAAAAGGTCATGCGTTCTACTGCTTTGCAACGAGCGAAGAGTTGGATCAAATGCGTGCAGAACAACAGGCCCGTGGTGAAACACCAAAGTACGATGGCCGTGGTTTAAAATTATCTGCTGAAGAAGTCCAAAGTCGTCTTGCCGCAGGTGAGCCACACGTGATTCGTATGAAAGTACCCGAAGAAGGCATTTGTACAGTCAATGACTTACTGCGCGGGGAAGTGGAAATTCCTTGGGTGCAAGTGGACATGCAAGTGTTGCTTAAAACAGATGGTTTACCGACCTATCACCTTGCCAATGTAGTCGATGACCATTTGATGCAAATCACCCACGTTTTCCGTGGCGAAGAATGGTTACCTTCTGCACCTAAACATCAGTTGCTGTATCAATACTTTGGTTGGGAAATGCCTGTACTGGGTCATATGCCATTATTACGTAACCCAGACAAATCAAAACTGTCGAAACGTAAGAACCCAACCTCTATTAACTACTACAAAAATATTGGTGTCTTGCCTGAAGCCTTGTTGAACTACTTAGGCCGCATGGGCTGGTCGATGCCAGATGAACGCGAAAAATTCACATTGGCCGAGATGATTGAACACTTTGACATTCAACGGGTATCCCTCGGTGGTCCAATTTTTGATGTGGAAAAATTGAATTGGCTCAATGGTCAATGGATCAAAGGCTTAAGCCCTGCTGAACTGTTAGATACTTTATTGGCATGGAAAGCAGATCGTAAGATGCTCGAAGACATCGCCGCAGCGATTCAACCTCGTATCAACTTACTTTCAGAAGCGGTGAATTGGTCTGCACATTACTTTAACCAGTTCCCAAGCTTGACCAAAGAACAGTTTGAAAGCAAGAAACTGAGCGAAGAACAAGTTCGCCAAAGCCTTCAATTTGCAATTTGGCGTTTGGAAAGCATGTTCACATGGAACAATGACACTGTAAGTCAAACCTTGATGGACTTAGCCAGCCAAATGGAAATTAAGCTCCGTGACTTTATGCCAGCGTTCTTTATTGCGATTGCCGGTTCGACCGCTTCGACCCCTGTGATGCAAACTATGGTCACCATTGGCCCTGACTTAACCTTCGCACGCTTACGCCATGCCCTTGAAATTGTGGGTGGTCCAAGCAAAAAAGAAGCAAAAGTTTGGGAAAAACTCAATGAAAGTCTAAAATTGCCGAAAAATGACGCAGTTGATGAAGCTTAATTGATTTTTTAGTTGACGCATGAGCGTTATATCCCTAATATAGCGCTCACACAGAGAGACGGTGTTAACCACTCAACGTGATGCCTCAATAAGTCCCTATCGTCTAGAGGCCTAGGACATCGCCCTTTCACGGCGGTAACCGGGGTTCGAATCCCCGTAGGGACGCCATATTTAAGATGACAACATCTAGTAAAAAACCCAAGCATTATGACTTGGGTTTTTTATTGCCTCAAAATTATCAGCACTTCATTACCACGCTTTTTTGGCTTTCTGCTCCAATCCGATTAGAATACAGCATAGATTCGAATTTTGGAGTTGTAATGCAATATCGTTGTCCTCAATGTCAAAGCCCAAAAATTATGCCTGTTGCTCAAGCAGGGGCTCCAGCAACACGCCCTGTTGTGCCTAAAAGCCTAGTTTTTTTGGTTCCAGCCATTTTTGTATTATTACTTTTGGTGCTCATTAGCATCGCAATGTGGCTGTTCGGGGATGGCGCTGGCTCAACATTACAAATTGCAACGGTTGTGGTTTTCATCGTGTGTGTAATTGCAGGCTTCCTATTTTACCGCGACCTTCCTGATTTTAAGATTTCAATGCAAGGCTTCATGCAGTCTCAGAAAAAATGGAAATGCCGTGAATGTGACCATGAGTGGGAAATCTAAGCCTTGACTTAGAACCCGCATCCAAAAAGGGAGTCTATGCACTCCCTTTTTATCTACTCAAATAATAAATAATAATTATTATCACCTGTTAGTTTTTCTCGATATAATCAAAAACCTCATCTTACGAAATATTTTTAGGCCTAGTCTCTATGAAAAACGCTCTACTCTGCACACTTTTATTCTGTTCAGTGGCTCAAGCACATGAACCCTATGTCGCTCCACTGGCGTATCACACTGAAAATACCCAAGTCCCTGTATTGAGCGCCTATGCAGAACAAGCCTTTCATCCTGAATATGCCCTAAAAGATATTTCATTCAGCGTTTTCCAACCAAACCAAACACAGACGACGATTCAAGCACAGAAGCACTTAGAATCTGCAACTGCATTTGATCTTAAGCTACCAGAAAAAGGCACCTATACCATTTTTGCCAAGACCTCATATCCAATTGAATATGTACAACATAATCGTCAATGGAAAATCTTTGTTGATGTCGCAGCAGATAAAGTCCCTACTCTAAGCGAGCGTGACTATGTCATACCAAGTGACTTTAAAGGAAAAGTACCAAGCAAGGTCTCTACGGTTCGCGAATGGAGCATTCAAAGCTATGTGAGCAAAGACAGCACCACACCTGTCGCTGTAACGCCAGCCCCAATTCAAGTCAAATTCAAAACCCATCCAAACCAAATCACGGTGCAACAGCCTGTACAACTGCAAATTACTCAAGCAGGCAAAGCCCTTGCACACGCAGAACTCATGGTTCGCGCTCAAGGTGAGCTTGAGCAACAAGCGAAAAGCACACCTGTCGATGCACAAGGCAATGCCACACTCACGTTTGCACAAGCTGGGCAATACCTGATTGAAGTGAGCGAAAAAGTCGATGCCAAAGCAAAACCTAAAAATCAGTATTACACCATTATCAGCTTACAAGTGAATGCCCCTAAAATGCCTTAAGCGGCAATTGCTAAGCATAAAAAAACCAGCCCGAAGGCTGGTTTTCTTATGCGGGAAAATTAACCGCCAATTTTCTTGTATTTGGTACGTTTTTGAACCGCAGCATCACCTAAACGCGCTAAACGATAAGCTTCATACTCAGCATAGTTACCTTCGTAGAATTCAGGCTGTTCGTTCTCAAACGACAAGATGTGCGTTGCAATACGGTCAAGGAACCAACGGTCGTGCGACACCACCATTACCGTACCTGGGAATACAAGAATTGCATCCTCAAGTGCACGTAAGGTTTCGATATCCAAGTCGTTCGATGGCTCATCCAGTAAGATGACGTTTGCGCCCATTTGCAGAATTTTCGCCAGTTGTAAACGGTTACGCTCACCACCTGACAGCTCCCCTACACGCTTCTGCTGGTCTTGACCTTTAAAGTTAAAGCGACCGATATAAGCACGTGATGCAATTTCATAATCGCCAATTCTTAAGATATCCAAACCGCCAGAAACTTCTTCCCAAACGGTTTTATTGTTATCTAAGGTGTCACGAATCTGACCCACATACGCTACTTTAACCGACTCACCCAAAGTCACCGTACCTGTATCTGGCTGTTGTTCACCAGTCATCATACGGAACAGTGTGGTTTTACCCGCACCGTTTGGACCCACGATACCCACAATTGCTGTAGGCGGTACGGTAAAGCTTAGGTTTTCGTACAGTACGCGACCATCAAATGATTTGCTGATGCCTTCCACTTCTACGACTTTATTCCCTAGACGTGGGCCAGGTGGAATATAGATTTCAGAAGTTTCGTTACGCTGTTGGAATTCGCGTGAGTTAAGCTCTTCAAAACGCTCCATACGCGCTTTGTTTTTCTTTTGCTGACCTTTGGCATTTGAACGAACCCATTCAAGTTCTTTCTTCAATGCTTTAGCAAAAGATTCTTCTTGCTTGTTCTCTTGTTCTAGACGCGCATTCTTTTGCTCTAACCAAGAAGAATAGTTGCCTTGATATGGAATACCCATACCGCGGTCAAGCTCAAGAATCCATTCCGCTACGTTATCCAAGAAATAACGATCGTGCGTAATCGCCACAATCGTGCCAGCAAAGTCTTTCAAGAAACGCTCTAACCAAGACACAGATTCTGCATCCAAGTGGTTCGTCGGTTCGTCTAGAAGCAACATGTCTGGCTTAGATAAAAGCAAACGACACAATGCAACACGACGACGCTCACCACCGGAAAGTAGTGTGACATCTGCATCCCAAGCTGGTAGGTTCAAGGCAGCTGCAGCTTGATCCATTTGGTTGCTCAGGTTATGCGCATCCCATGAATGGATAATCGCTTCAAGTTTTTCTTGCTCTTTTGCCAATGCATCAAAGTCTGCATCTTCTGCTGCATATTCAGCAAATACTTCATCCAAACGCGCCAAAGCATCCAATGGTTCACGTAAACCATCTTCTACGTTTCCACGCACATCTTTATTTGGATCAAGTGGCGGCTCTTGCTCTAAATAACCGATTTTGATACCCGGTTGCGCACGAGCTTCACCAGAGAAATCTTTGTCTACGCCCGCCATAATACGAAGCAAGGTCGATTTACCTGCACCGTTTAAACCAAGTACACCAATTTTTGCACCCGGGAAAAATGACAAAGAGATGTCTTTTAAGATTTCGCGCTTAGGCGGAACCATCTTAGACACTCGGTTCATCGTATAAATATATTGGGCCACGTAGGACTCCTCAATAGAAAAACCAAAAAATCGCAAGAAGCGAAAAAATATTTGCGGGCATTATACGATGAATACGTTGAAAAAATAAGGCATGAAACCGATCTTCAATGCAATGTTACAACTTTCAGTGCGGTTGTTTTTTAAACACCCTCTTTATCTCACTTTTCCGCAGACAAGTAGCTGATCGCAGCTCATCTTTATGAATTTTTTAGATAAATATTCATTATTTTCACACTTTCACTCATATTCATTGATGGTAGACTGTGCAATATTTAACTCACGCAGATGAAGTCCCATGACCTATAAAGATGAAACTTTGGCTATCCATGCTGGTTATAGCCCCGAAGCCACCACCAAAGCAGTGGCCGTACCGATTTATCAAACCACGTCTTATGCCTTTGATAATACGCAACATGGTGCGGATCTATTTGACCTAAAAGTTCAAGGCAATATTTATACCCGAATTATGAACCCGACCACTGCGGTGCTAGAACAACGTTTGGCTGCACTCGAAGGCGGTATTGGCGCGTTGGCCTTAGCCTCTGGCATGGCAGCCATTACTTATGCGATTCAGACGATTACCGAAGCAGGTGATAACATTGCTTCCGTCTCGACCTTGTACGGTGGCACTTATAACCTATTTGCCCACACTCTACCGAAGCAAGGCATTGAAGTCCGTTTCTTTGATTATCAAGATCCAGAAGCCCTACGTGGTTTAATTGATGAAAAAACCAAATTGGTCTTTGTTGAATCGATTGGCAACCCACTCGGCAATATCATTGACCTAGAAGCGATTGCCAAAATCGCACATGAGTATGGCGTGCCTGTGGTGGTCGATAATACCGTCGCAACCCCTGCGCTGCTGAAACCCTTTGAATATGGGGCAGACATTGTGGTGCATTCATTAACCAAATATATTGGCGGGCATGGTAACTCGATTGGTGGAGCGATTGTCGATAGTGGTAAATTTCCTTGGGGCCAATATCCTGAGCGCTTTAAAGTGCTAAATACGCCAGACCCAAGCTATCACGGCGTGAACTATGTCGAAGCTTTAGGCGAAGCAGCTTATATTGCACGTGCCCGCGTGGTGCCATTACGCAATACCGGAGCTGCGATTAGCCCTTTAAGCGTGTTCTTGATTCTACAAGGCTTAGAAACGCTAAATCTGCGTATGGAACGTCATACTGAAAATGCGCAGAAAGTCGCAGAATATTTACAAGCCCATCCCAAAGTGAAATGGGTCAACTATGCTGGCCTGAAAGTTCACCCTCAGCATGGCTTAGCGCAAAAATATGTCAAAGGAAAACCTTCGGCAATTTTATCCTTTGGGGTACAAGATGGCCGTGAAGGTGGCACCCGCTTTATTGATGCTCTGCAACTCTTCACTCGCTTGGTCAATATTGGCGATGCCAAAAGTCTGGCCTGCCACCCCGCCACCACCACACATCGCCAACTGAATGAAGCGGAATTAAAGTCTGCTGGAGTAAGTCTTGACATGGTGCGTTTATCTGTAGGCATTGAACATATTGATGATTTGATTGCAGATTTAGAGCAGGCCTTGGCTCAAGTCTAAAATACAGACCACTAAACTTAAAACCTCAATCACATGATTGAGGTTTTTTATACGCTTGTCTTTTATATTTATAGCCCTTTCACTTCGCTTGAATTCATGGTAAAAACAAGTCATTAGAACCAATAAAATAGAGTTTTTGCTCTAAAATTATTTATTATTTCAATAACTTATGCCGTGATATTTTTAAGCAGTTTAGGTATTATACCGTGAAGGAAAGCCGCTACATTTCTCCGAAAATGCAGCCTAAATAATCGAATACAAAAACAGCCATAACCCTCAAATATTTGACTTAGATCAGGAATGATAACGTGAATTCAAGAATAGATAGACTTTTTAAAGAACGTGTAAATGGAAAAACCGTCTTAATTACAGGCGCTTCAAGTGGTATTGGTTTAACCGTTGCACACAAACTGGCTGACGCAGGAGCACACGTCCTTTTAGTTTCGCGCACCAAAGAAACATTAGAAGAAGTTAAAGCAGAAATCGAAGCCAAAGGGGGTTCAGCTTCTGTTTTTCCATGTGACCTAAATGATTTAGACTCGATTGATGAAGTTTCTAAGCAGATTTTAGCTTCAGTCGATCATATTGATATTTTAATTAATAACGCAGGCCGTTCAATCCGCCGCGCGGTGCACGAGTCAGCGGAACGCTTCCACGACTTTGAACGCACCATGCAGCTCAATTACTTTGGTGCGGTACGTTTAGTCATGAACATCCTGCCACAAATGATGATTCGTCGTGATGGGCATATTATTAACATTAGCTCGATTGGCGTATTGGCAAATGCCACTCGTTTCTCGGCTTATGTGGCGTCTAAAGCGGCATTAGATGCATTCAGTCGCTGTCTTTCTGCCGAAGTGCATTCACATAAAATTGCGATTACCTCGGTGTATATGCCTTTGGTACGCACCCCGATGATTGCACCGACAAAAATTTATAAATACGTCCCGACTCTTTCGCCTGAACAAGCAGCAGATCTGGTTGCTTATGCGATTGTGAAGCGTCCGAAGAAAGTGGCAACTAACTTAGGTCGTTTGGCATCGATCACTTATTCAATTGCACCAGACATCAACAATAAGCTGATGTCGATTGGTTATAACTTATTCCCAAGTTCTACCGCGTCTGTGGGTGAACCACAAAAACTTAACTGGGTACAAAAAGCGTATGCACGCTTATTCCCAGGTGAACATTGGTAAGTTTTCTTACAATTTACCCAACCTTTGATTAAAGGTTGGGTAGCTAAATTTTTCGCAACTCTTTTATAGTTCTTAATATTCGCTTAAGAAAAAAAGTCCACCATAAGAGCAACAATAAAAGGGGAAAAGAAATGCAGGCACTTTATTTATTCAAGCTTTTTTGCTTCATCTTTGCTGCAATCACTGCTTTTAATCTGTATACAGAACTCACCCTCTCTCATATTTCAATCTGGCAAGTGCTGATTCATGGTGGTTTGCTGATGATCTTACTCGAATTTGGCTTTAAGAGCCAACGCGCATCTCAACAGCCTACCCCACTGACGAGTGAAATATACTCGCTAGAAACAAAAAATAAGCCAACCTCACAATCAGCAAGCATGTATTGCAATATTTTTTCAAAAATAGGTTTAGTCTCCATTTTTTCCAGCCTAATTGCACAAAGCCTAATCAGTTAAGACTCATACTTTTTTTGTGGACAAAAGATAAAGACGACGTGACCCTTCTACTTTTTGTGTTATAAACAGCCGTCTTTTTTTATTTTGTGAATTTATGCGCGCTTTTACTTTCGTACTGCAATATGTGTGTATCGCTTTTGCGATTTATCTCTGCTACCGAGTAGGCAGTAGCCTGTATTTACAAGATTATGTGATGATGGATATCGTGGCCAATGTCGGGACGATTCTAATCTGTATCGATCTTGCTGTTTTCCTGTGGCATAGCCGCAGCACCCAAGCCATAAGCCTCAAAGATTATGCGACGAGACTAGAACAACCCGCTCCAACTTTTGTCAAAGTTTGCCGAAAGCTTGGGCACTTTGGCATTATGCTGATTATCACCAGTTGGATCGTGCCCATCATCAACGGATAAAAGTAACCATAAAAAAACCTCCCACTTGGGAGGTTTTTTTTATTCAAATCTTAAAGATTATTTCGAACCTTTAATCCCTGCTTGAAGTAACAATGCACCTAAACCACCAATTTTATTTTCTTGAGGTTTAGCCGTTTGCGGCTTCTTGTTTGTTTGAGCACGCTCGCCTTGCAAACGTGCTTGTTGTGGACGTTTACCTTGTGGT
Source organism: Acinetobacter sp. CWB-G5 (assembly GCF_019209785.1). Classification (NCBI taxonomy): domain Bacteria; kingdom Pseudomonadati; phylum Pseudomonadota; class Gammaproteobacteria; order Moraxellales; family Moraxellaceae; genus Acinetobacter; species Acinetobacter sp. CWB-G5. The sequence goes on from NZ_JAHUTF010000003.1 coordinate 188,524, forward strand.
TTACGTTCACTACGCTCTGTATTTTCACGACGTGGTTGACGCGGAGCTTTAGGCGCTTCAGCACCTTCAGGGCGCATCGACAAATTCACACGATTACGCTCAGCATCTACAGTGAGTACACGTACTTGCACAATTTGCCCCGGCTTTACCACTTTATGCGGATCTGCAACGAATTCATTGGCCAATTCTGAAATATGGACTAAACCATCTTGGTGTACACCCACATCCACAAAAGCACCGAAGTTCGTCACATTGGTCACGACGCCTTCAAGCTGCATGCCTTCAGTCAGTTGCGCAACTTCCGTAATGTCTTCACGGAATTTTGCTGTACGGAACTCTGGACGCGGATCACGACCTGGTTTTTCCAGTTCAGACAGTACATCTTGAATAGTTGGTAAACCAAATTTCTCATCTGCAAATTCTTCAGCATTCACTTGGCGAATGATTTCAGAGTTACCAATGATATCTTTCACCGTCGTCGCTTTCGCTTCAACAATTTTACCCACCAGCGCATAAGACTCTGGGTGAACAGCAGAAGCATCCAGTGGCTCTGAACCATCTTGAATACGTAAGAAACCTGCCGCTTGTTCAAAAGTACGCTCGCCTAAACGTGGCACTTTTTTCAAATCTTGGCGGTTGTCAAAACGGCCATTTTCTTTACGAAAATCGACAATTTGCTGCGCAATCGACTTATTCAAACCTGCGATATAACCCAAGATAGCAGATGATGCAGTATTAACATCCACACCCACTGAGTTCACACAGTCTTCAACGACTGCTTCAAGGGTTTTCGCTAAACCAGTTTGGTTCACATCATGTTGGTACTGACCTACACCAATCGATTTTGGATCGATTTTCACCAGTTCAGCCAATGGGTCTTGTAAACGACGTGCAATCGACACTGCACCACGAATCGACACATCTAACTCTGGTAACTCCGCAGAAGCCAATTCAGATGCTGAATAAACCGATGCACCCGCTTCTGATACAGAAACACGTGTCAGTTTTAAATCACTGTTTGCAGCCATCATTTCAGCCACAACGCTTTCTGTTTCACGGCTTGCTGTACCATTGCCAATGGCAATCAGGTCAACATTAAACTCGCGGCATAAACGGGCAAGTTCTGCAATTGAACCCGCTTTATCATCTTTGGGTGCAAATGGATAAATCGTGCTATGTGTAAGTACATCACCCGATGCATTCACCACAGCCAATTTCACCCCTGTACGGATACCAGGGTCCACACCTAGGGTTGTACGTGCGCCCGCGGGTGCAGACAACAGCAAATGACGTAAGTTTTCAGCAAAAACATCCATGGCTTCAGATTCAGCTGCAAGACGTTTTTCGGTGAGCAACGAATGTTCGATACTTGGACGAACCTTGCCTAACCAGAACAATTTAGCCGTTTGTTTTAAATAGTCTTGACGTGCTTGCGGCTGTGCAGTTTCAAGGCTGTATTCTGTTTCAATACGCGCCAATGGTGCATCATCTTCGCCATCAACTTTTAAACCTAAAACATTTTCTTGACGACCACGTAACATAGCCAATAAGCGGTGTGACGGGACTTTATTTAAATTTTCAGAAAAGTCGAAGTAATCGCGGAATTTTTTGCCAACTTCTTTTTTCTCATCACTTGCCACTAAACTTTTTAAAGTGGCCGTTTTTGCAAACGTGGCCTTAAGTTCAGTGGTCAGTGCAATGTTCTGCGCCCAGTCATCAATTAGAATATGTTGGATCGCATCCAACTGACTTTCTAGATCTTGATAATCTTCATGGCTAAAGTCTGCCAATGCTTCAGCTGGATCAACCGCTTCTGCAAAGATTTTTTCTGCAATCGGGCCTAAGCCTGCTTCTTTGGCTTTAAATGATTTACTGGTCCGTTTTGGACGGTATGGTGCGTAAATTTCTTCTAAGGCATTTTTAGTTTCAGCAGCATTTACACGTGCCAATAAATCATCAGACAATTTGTCTTGTTCTTTTAATGATTCGATTACCTTGTCGCGACGTTCAAATAAGTCACGTAAATAAGCCAAACGTGTATCGAGCTGACGTAACTGCGCATCATCTAAGCCTTGCGTGACTTCTTTACGGTAACGCGCAATAAATGGAACGCTAGCACCCTCATCAATCAACTTGATGGCAGCCTCGATTTGATTTGGACGTACGGCAATTTCTTTTGCCAACTGCTGAACTAAGTCAGTCATCGTATGTGATCCCACAAGGATATGTACTAAAAGCCATGATTATAAAGACCAAGACTATAAAATCCACAACTGTTTTTATTAATTTAATGGCTTAAATGTGACATATTTCAGGCAAATTTCATAAATCCATCTCATTTTCAGTGTTAAATCTTATTTTTAGGTATTCTTTGCCATTTTTTTCTATGGGCTAAGATGTATACATTTGGTATCTATGTCTTGATTTTACCTGCAATATTTGTTGCTTTAGAGCATAGTAAAGACATACAAATGAGTCGTATACTCAAGACTATCCCGACTTTTGTTTACGATGACAATAAAGAATAAAGGAGCACTTCAATGAGTTTAGTTGTACCTGCTGAAAAAACAGATGCTGTACATAGCGATGCAGATCGCGTTGAACGCATTTTAGTGGTAGATGACGATGTGCGTTTACGTACGCTACTTCAACGCTTTTTAGAAGATAAAGGCTTTGTGGTGAAAACAGCGCATGACGCAACTCAAATGGATCGTCTCTTACAGCGCGAACTGTTTTCACTGATTGTGCTCGACTTCATGCTCCCTGTTGAAGATGGTTTAAGTATCTGCCGTCGTCTACGCCAATCCAATATTGATACGCCTATTATTATGCTCACCGCACGTGGCAGTGATTCAGACCGTATTGCAGGTCTAGAAGCGGGTGCAGATGATTACTTACCGAAACCATTTAATCCAAATGAGTTGTTAGCACGTATTCGCGCCGTACTGCGCCGCCAAGTGCGTGAAGTTCCAGGCGCACCAAGCCAACAAATGGAAGTGGTCAGCTTTGGGCCATGGTCACTTGATTTATCAACACGTACCCTAACGCGTGAAGGTCAAGTCGTAACCCTAACTACAGGTGAGTTTGCGGTACTGAAAGCCTTGGTACAACATCCACGTGAGCCTTTGACTCGCGACAAATTGATGAACCTTGCACGTGGCCGTGAATGGGGTGCAATGGAACGTTCGATTGATGTTCAGGTATCGCGCCTACGTCGTCTTGTAGAAGAAAACCCTGCTCGTGCACGTTATATCCAAACGGTTTGGGGTGTGGGTTATGTGTTCGTTCCAGATGGCGCGGAATAATTCAAAACTAAAAAATACGGCTTCGGTCTTTTTAAGCTGAGTAGCAATAATCAGCACGACGGAGTCCTAAAATTAAGCTCAACTTTATCGATTAACCTGCGGTTCGCCTTACTTTTGTTTCGACAAAAGTAAGCAAAACCATTGTCATCTGCAAAACTCGGCATATTTCTGCATTTCAACATCATGCTCGCAGAAACTTTATAACACCCAGACCTCCTGCCTCGAACAATTGCAGATGACTTTTCGCGTATCGCATACCTGTCACCATTGAACTATGTCTCTTACATAGAAACAGGAAATCACGTGAAACTCGAACCCATCGACCCTCAAAAATTTACAGATTACGAAGCGTATTCAGAACGGAAACGCACGCGTTGGGAACGCTTTTTAGATAAAATCAAGCCGCGTTCTGCTGCCATGCGCACCACCGTACTGGTACTCTTCATTGTATTTTTCAGTTTATTTATGTCTTTGTGGTTCTTTTGGCGAACTCTATATCTTCCAGAAATCCAGCAACATGCTCGCTATCTTGCTGTTGAAATAGAAATTCTCAACAACCCCGATTTACGGATTTATCATCAAAATACTGAAGTCGATGTCGATGACTGGCTAAGAAGCCGCGTCGGGATTGAATACGTCACCGATCCCAAAGAATATCCCAATGTTAAAGATAAGGTGATTGCCGAGTTCTTTACCAACCAAATTGAAGCTAAGCTGGCCAAAGAATTAAAAGTCGAACATGCCACAGTATATTTCCAATTTAAACCTAGCCCGCGCATTTGGATTCAAACGCCTGAAATGAACGGCAACTGGGTACGGGAACCACTAAAAACCTATGCCAACTACAGCCCTGAGTTAATTTTCGGTTGGCTGCTTGGCGTACCCCTTATTGCAGCAGCCATTATTTTAACCTTGGTTCGTCAGCTCAATCGCCCACTGCGTCGTCTGCAAAATGCTGCCAACAGTTATAGTAAAACAGGCACAGCGCCGTATTTAGAGACCAATCACGGCCCCCAAGAAATTCGTGAGGTCAACCAAGCGTTTAATCATATGATCTACACCCTAGATCAGACTGAACGTGACCGCCGGATTATGTTGGCGGGGATTTCACATGACTTACGCACCCCACTGACCCGTATTCGACTCAGTGCAGAAATGATGCCCGATGATGATTTTTTAAAAGAAGGACTGATTTATGACGTTGAAGATATGGATGCGATCTTAAATCAGTTCATTTCCTATATGCGTGATGGTTCGGATGAGGAAATCCAAGACACCGATTTAAATATGCTGTTACAAGAATTGGTGGTGCAATTCAAACCGCTGGATATTCGTTTTGAACCTGCTGAATTACCGATTATTCAGGCACGTAGTCTGTCTCTTAAACGCCTGATTGGTAACTTGATTAATAATTCAAAACGCTACGGTGCTGAGCCGATTGAACTTTCCGCAACAGTGGAAAATGAACATATTTTAATTAGCGTAGCAGACCATGGTGAAGGCATTCCTGACGATCAAATTGAAGAACTTATGCAGCCTTTTGTTCGTGGCAATGAAGCCAGAACAGTCCAAGGCAGTGGTTTAGGTCTCGCCATTGTAAAGCGCATTGTCGACATTCACCAAGGTCAACTGACTATTCATAATCGAGAACAAGGCGGTCTTGAAGCAATTATTTCGCTGCCTCTTCATCACAATCAAGATGCTGAAATTTCCAGCAACAACCCACTCGAAAAATTAAAGCAAACCTTGGTTGAGCATTTTTAAACTTTGTACAATAGTTGATCAAACGATTTTGTTCAACTATTCAACAATTTAATTTTACCAAATATATTTCAAACACTTACAAATCATCAGAATCCCTTATACCCACATTTTTTCAAAAAATTAGACCTTAGCCTAACAGGTATGCACAATGTCGTTCTTGATCGGTACAATCGGTGCCAGATCCAGAATATTAACGAGAGTAAACCATGTCTTTAGATCGTATCCGTTTAGCTTCACTTCACGATAAAGTCATCAGTGCAGAAGAAGCGTCTGCTTTTATTGAAGATGGCATGACTGTAGGTATGAGTGGCTTCACTCGTGCTGGCGAAGCGAAAGCTGTACCTTTGGCATTGGTTAAACGTGCGCACACAAATCCTTTAAAAATCACATTAATCACTGGTGCTTCTTTAGGTAATGACCTAGACAAGCAATTGACTGAAGCGGGTGTATTGGCACGTCGTTTACCGTTCCAAGTGGACAACACTTTACGTAAAGCCATCAACAATGGCGAAGTGATGTTCATTGACCAACACTTGTCTGAAACTGTTGAGCAAATGCGTAACCTTCAGTTGAAAAAGCCAGATGTAGCGATCATTGAAGCGGTTGCGATTACTGAAGATGGCGGCATCATTCCAACAACGTCGGTAGGTAACTCTGCAAGCTTCGCAATTTTCGCAGAAAAAGTGATTGTTGAAATCAACACCAACTTAAGCCCTGCATTTGAAGGCTTACACGATATTTACATCCCAACTTACCGTCCAACACGTCAACCGATTCCATTGACTCAAGTGGATGAGCGTATTGGTACGCACGCGATCAATATCGATCCTGCAAAAATCGTCGGTATCGTCATCAACAATGACTTGCACGACTCTCCATCAACTGTGACAGCGCCAGATGATGAAACTCAAGGCATTGCAGATCACTTAATCGCATTCTTTGAAAAAGAAGTGGCGGAAGAGCGTTTACCGAAAAACTTAGGTCCACTACAAGCAGGGATTGGCTCAATTGCCAATGCTGTACTCACAGGCCTTAAAGATTCGAACTTCGAAGACCTCGTCATGTACTCAGAAGTCCTGCAAGACTGTACGTTTGAATTGATCGATGCAGGTAAAATGAAGTTTGCTTCAGGTTCATCAATTACCCTTTCTGCAAAATACGGCGAGAAAGTATTTAATAACCTTGAAGCGTACAAAGATAAATTGGTTTTACGTCCACAAGAAATTTCGAACCACCCTGAATTGGTTCGTCGTTTAGGTATTATCGGCATCAATACTGCGCTTGAATTTGATATTTACGGTAACGTAAACTCAACTCACGTTTGCGGTACGAAAATGATGAATGGTATCGGTGGTTCAGGTGACTTCGCACGTAATGCACACTTGGCGATCTTCGTAACCAAATCAATTGCGAAAGGTGGCGACATCTCTTCAATCGTACCGTTTGCATCGCACATCGACCATGCTGAACACGATGTTGACATTCTTGTGACTGAACAAGGTTTGGCTGACCTGCGTGGTTTAGCACCGCGTGAGCGTGCTCGTGCGATTATCGACAACTGTGCACACCCACTTTACCGTGATGCATTAAATGATTACTTTGATCGTTCATGTGCAAAAGGTGGTCATACTCCACACTTACTTCGTGAAGCGCTTTCTTGGCACTCTAACTTCGAAGAAACAGGTCACATGCTTCCTGTTCAAGCAGAAGCGAAATCTGCTTAATTTAAAGTTTTAAAAAACGCCCGATTGGGCGTTTTTTTATGGTTGATGAAAAGTGTAAGAAAACACTTATCAAAATAAAAAAACTCAATTAATCTAAAGGCATCCAAAAAATAAAAATGCCAAGCTCATGTTCATTATTCGCCCCTATCTCGAAACAGATTTAGAAGACGTCATTGCACTTTGGGAGGTATGCGACCTCACTCGCCCTTGGAACAACCCTGAAATTGATATTTTTAGAAAAACCGCACAAAAAGATGGTTTATTTTTACTGGCCGTTAAAGATGAACAACTCATCGCCACGTTGATGGGTGGTTATGATGGCCATCGCGGCTGGATTAATTATTTGGCGGTACATCCACACTTTCAACGCAATGGGGTCGCAACTGCACTCATACAGCAGCTCGAGAAGCGCCTGATTGCGTTAGGTTGCCCCAAACTACAACTGCTTGTACGTAAAGAAAATATCGACGTGCAAAGCTTCTATGAGCAACTGGGCTATGAGGAAATCGAAGTCGTATGCTTTGGTAAACGTCTGATTGCCGATTAAGCTCAGACACTCAATGCGCCGATCCAGGTAGACGACCCAATCTTAAAAAAATTGGAAATTTAAGCGCAAAAACTTGGTTCGCGTGATCATCCAACGCAAAGAATGCTTTGAACTCATATAAGGGGTCATCTGAATTTTTTGCTCGATAATGTTTCAGTGCAGACCATGTATTTAAATAATCCAACAATTGAGCAGCAGACCATTGAAATAACATCGACAATTCAGACGTCGCTATTTCCTCAAAGGGAAAAGGAATGGTTTGATAGGCCTCGTCGATATAACGACGTTCGGCATCCCAATAGCCTTTCAAAGTCTTAAAATAAAGTCGTTCAATACAGCCCTGTAACTCAGGTTGCTGCAGCTGAATTAAACCATAACCAATGACCGCCAAAATGCCGTCAGGTCGTAAAGTCCGCCGCACTTCTGCATAAAAACCATCAAAATCAAACCAATGAATGGCTTGAGCCACCGTGATTAAATCAAAACTCTGCTCGGCAAAACTGGTGTGCTCTGCAGACTGAACTTGATAACTAACATTTTCAAAATAAGGTGCATGTTGTAACTGATGCACACTGATATCTGTCGCCACCACGGCATCAAAATGCGGCGCCAACAATTGAGTTAATTGCCCCGATCCTGCACCACAGTCCCACGCAAATTGAGGAGTTACTACATGCTTGAGTATTTCTTGAATCAAACTCGCTGGATAACTCGGACGTGCGAGTTGATAAAGCTGACTTCCCGATGAAAAGCGGTCTTTCATAAGCCATTCTCAGTCTTATTTTTGACTCAAAATTAGCACATTTTCCATTAACTAAAGCATGATGTTGTCCAACATCTTATACAATCGCACTTTTCATGGGACAAAAAAAAGCCCCAAACATTGTTTGAGGCTTTTTTGAATATGGTGGCGAGACCCAGGATCGAACTGGGGACACACGGATTTTCAATCCGTTGCTCTACCTACTGAGCTATCACGCCGATGCCGTGTATTAAGCCGTATCTCGGATGAATAGTCAATAAAAATCATCACTTTTTTATTTGATCGGATAAATTTCAGACAAAAAAAATCCCTGATGGGATCAGGGATTGAAATCTTTAAATAAGATTTTGAATATGGTGGCGAGACCCAGGATCGAACTGGGGACACACGGATTTTCAATCCGTTGCTCTACCTACTGAGCTATCACGCCGATGTCGCGTATTAAACAGTTTAAGCGAAGCAGCGTCAAGTCCGTTTTCAAAAAAATCATTTGAGTGTTTACTTTTACAGCAAACCCAGCACCCTTCGTACATTTTTTGAGTCATTCTTTGTACTTAGAGCGCATCACCATGGCTATTAATGAATAAAAGCAGCCCAAAGACTGCTTTAAAAAAGCTTAAATTTTACCAATGTGCTCTAAGCAACGGTGAATCGCACCACAACCCGGCTCGAATACTTTGACACCTTTGGCTTCTTCCATACGACAGACTTCTTCAACCAGCCGCTCCGCAACCCCTCGTCCACGGTTAGCAGGATGTACTACGATGTATTCTAAGGTTTTATTTTCACCCTGCCCACTACACCAAATGGCGCCAATGACTTTAGTATTAAATTCTGCGGTGTAAAGTAAGGTATACTGAGCTAGATTTTGCTCAAGTTGTTCTACGGCATCATGCCCATCGCCAAATTCAGGACTGGTGTCGTACAGTCGCTCTAGCTGGCTGCGCAACTCTTCTTTTTCCACTGAAGTATAAGCGTGTACGGTAATAGGCATTGATAAACCCTCCTGAGCAATCTAATATGCGGTGACTTCGTTACGGCGAAACATTTTACATCAATTATTTGACGTCTTTGAGGAACGTGTCTATGACAGAACGTATCAGTGAAGTGGTAAGAAATACCAACGAAACCAAAATTCGAGTTCGTGTAAACCTCGATGGTACGGGTCAAGGCACGCTCAACACAGGTATTCCCTTTTTAGATCATATGATTGATCAAATCAAGCGACATGGCTTATTTGATATTGATATTGAATGTGATGGCGACTTGGAAATTGATGATCACCACACGGTTGAAGACTGTGGTATCACGCTTGGACAAGCTTTTGCCAAAGCTTTAGGTGACAAAAAAGGTTTACGTCGTTATGGTCATTTTTATGCACCGTTAGATGAATCTTTAAGCCGTGCTGTGGTGGACTTATCGGGCCGTCCGGGTTTGTTTATGGATATTCCATTTACCCGTGCCATGATTGGTCGTTTTGATGTGGATCTATTCTCTGAGTTTTTTCAAGGCTTTGTGAACCATGCACTCATGACAGTACACATTGATAACCTCAAAGGTAAAAACAGCCACCACCAAATTGAAAGTGTGTTCAAAGCGTTTGCGCGTGCACTACGCATGGCCTGTGAAATTGACCCACGTGCAACCAACACCATTGCTTCAACCAAAGGTAGTTTGTAATGACCCGTATTGCCCTTCTTGACTATGGTATGGGTAACCTACACTCAGCAGCAAAAGCGCTTGAGCATGTTGGTGCAACAGTCGATGTGACCAATGATCCCAAGTTAGTGGCTCAAGCTGACAAAATTGTATTCCCCGGCGTAGGTGCTATGCGTGACTGTATGCAAGGCATGCATGAAGCAGGGATTGATGAAGTCGTTCGCCATGCGGCATTTAATAAGCCTGTATTAGCAATTTGTGTGGGTATGCAAGCGCTAATGCAACGCTCTGAAGAAAATGGCGGAGTCGATGCTCTCGGTATTTTTGAAGGCAGTGTGAAACGCTTTCCTGATGTAGACGGCTTGAAAGTCCCACATATGGGTTGGAACCAAGTTCATCAGGCTGATCCGAGTCATCCAATGTGGAAAGACATTGAGCAAGATGCACGTTTTTACTTCGTACACAGCTTTTATGTTGAACCGAAGAACTCTGGCATTGTGGCTGCAACTTGTGACTATGGTTTAGAGTTTTGTACCGCGATTCACCAAGAAAATTTGTTTGCGACACAGTTCCACCCTGAAAAAAGTCATACCGCAGGTTTGCAACTGCTGAAAAACTTTGTGGAATGGAAAATTTAATTTATTCCTGCTTCTTTTTGATTGAAAAAGCTCAACTTCGGTTGGGCTTTTATTTATCCAAAATTGATGCATCTAGACTCAAAATAAATCAGAAACAGCTTAAGTAAATAAGGCATGTGACCCTACTCCTGTGTCTTTCAATGTATAAAATCTTTGCTTTACAGCACACTACTACACTCAAGATGACTACCATGCCTTTTCATTGTCACCAAATTTGATTATGATTTGCCTGCTTTTTAGACATTTTTATTTATAAAAAACTTAATTTACAACGATAAGGTAAGTCATTATGACTCAATATGCACAAGAATCTGCGCTGAATGCCGCAGGTCGTTTCGGACGTTTTTCATACCTAGCATGGAACTGTCTACTTGCCATTGTAGCGTCAATTATTCTTGGTATTTTCATCGCCATCTTTCCTAATACATTTGTGAACTTGGAAACAGGTAACTTCGGTGGCGGCATGATTTTTATCGTCCTGATCTATGTTGCGCTGATGTACTTCACGTTTGTATTTACTATTCGTCGCCTACATGACCGCAACCATACGGGCTGGTTATCACTGTTGATGTTGGTGCCTCTTGCCAACGTGATCTTAATGCTTTACCTGATTTTCGCACCAGGCGATGATCGTAGCAACAGCTATGGCTCACCACGCCCAACCGCAGGCTGGGAAGCCGTTTTGGCATGGATTTACATCGTGATTTTCGTTTTAGCAATTATCGGCGGTATTGCGGCTGGTTTTATGTCCTAAAATCACCTGTGTAAAACAGCCTGCCTAGGTCGGCTGTTTTGCTAAATCAACGCAAAAGCTTTAGGCTTAAGCAACAATGGCATAGTCAAAGCATGATGGATTCTTCTTTTCAACACATCCTTCCCAGCAAAGTCGAAATTCAACAATTTCCTCGTTTTCAAAATTTGCCAAAACAAGCAATTCATGTCATTCAAAACTTAGAACAGTGTGAAGCAATCCGCGCTGAACTGGAACAGGTTTCCATCTTCGGTTTCGACAGCGAGTCCAAGCCGACCTTTCAAGTGGGAGAAGTTTCCACGGGTCCGCATTTAATTCAACTGGCCAGCGTCGAGCGTGCTTATTTGTTTCAAATGAGCCCACCCATTTGGAGCTTCCTTGCGCCATTTTTGGCGAATCCCGCCCAGCTCAAAGTGGGTTTTGGTTTAAAAAATGATGCCCATCTGTTCCGTAAAAAAGGTTTTGAGCTCAAGGGTTTGGTTGAGCTGTCAAAATGCTTTGCCAGCTTTGGTTTATCCAACCCTGTCGGCATTAAAAATGCCATCGCCCTGCTGTTTCAACTCAACTTCCCCAAAAGCAAAAAAGTCAGCACTTCAAATTGGGCGAGGAAAGTACTCACGCCTGAACAAGTTGACTATGCCGCTGCCGATGCCTATGCGGCGCTGTTGGTTTTTGAAGAATTGCGGCGTTTAGAGCGACTCCCAAAAGATATTTCCAAAGAATTAGAAAAAACAACAAAACCTTGTCGTCATGAAAAGCTGTAACAGATGCTTAGAAAATTGCCAATACTTTGCTAAGATGACGGACATTGATTTTATTTAAGATTTGGCTAGGAGCGAAAGCATGCTGATCATCCCTGCAATTGACCTGAAAGATGGCAAATGTGTTCGTTTAAAACAAGGTCGTATGGAAGACGATACGGTTTTTTCTGATGATCCTGTTGCAACTGCACAGCACTGGGTAAATGAAGGCGCGCGTCGCTTACATTTGGTCGATTTAAATGGTGCTTTCGCTGGTACGCCAATTCATAAACCTGTGGTTGAAGCCATTGCTCGCGCACAACCTGAACTGCCAATTCAAATTGGCGGTGGTATTCGCTCACTAGAAACCATTGAACACTACTTAGAAGCGGGTGTGTCTTTTGTCATTATTGGCACCAAGGCAGTTCAAGACCCTGAGTTTGTTGAAGAAGCTTGTAAGAAATTTGCAGGTCATATCATTGTCGGTATCGATGCCATGAATGGCATGGTGGCCACCGATGGCTGGGCCAATGTGACCGATGTGAAAGCAACCGATTTGGCCAAACGTTTTGCCGATGCGGGCGTATCGAGCATTGTCTATACCGACATTGCACGTGACGGGATGATGCAAGGTGTGAACGTTGAGCAAACTGTTCAACTGGCACAATACTCTGGCCTACCTGTGATTGCGTCAGGTGGTGTGACCAACCTTGATGACGTACGTAACCTCAAAGGTCAACCGGGTATTTTGGGTGCAATTACCGGTCGTGCAATTTATGAAGGCAGTTTAAACCTACGTGAAGCACAATTGCTGTTAGATGAACAATCGCTCTAATTGTAGAAGTTAAAAAAGAGGTCTTTTGACCTCTTTTTTATGCGCTAAATATCAGTATGTAAGATCTGCATCTTATTTAATAAATCGCATTACGAATAAACTTTAACGGTACAGTTCCACGGTTGATATATTGGTATTCGATGGCACTCGAAAACACAATCGACTCACCTACACCTAAGACTTTCATGTCACCCGCCAAATCCAAAGTTAACTCCCCCTCCATCACATAGAGCATCTCACGCCAACCGACTGGGTCGGGTTCTGCACTATAGTGCTCATTTGGGGCAAGTACCCATGTCCACAGTTCAACTTTTTGTGTTGCTGCCGCCGAGGCCATTAATTTTGCTTCACTGTGTGCTTGTGTACCCTGCCAAGCCAAAATATTGACCACCGCTTGCCCTTGCTGTTCAGGCGCAGCAATAATCTGTACAAAATCGACCTCAAGCACATCGGCAATCAAGCTGAGTTTCGCCAAACTAATATTGTCCTGCCCTGATTCAACTCCAGCCACCATACGACGGCTTAAACCAGCCAAATCCGCCAGTTGTTGCTGGCTCAAGCCTTTTAAACTTCGATAATGACGCACATTTTGACTGACGTGTTGTAGTACCGCAGGAGACTTCATAGAGATAAATCAAAAAAACATTGAGCAATATATTGCACATAAAAACAAAGCATGACAAGCTATGTGCAATATATTGCACACCAATTCTTTTATGTTGAATACTCAGCTCGGCTCTAAAGCACCTGTCATTGCACTGATTTTAATTACCTTTATTTGGGGCGGTACCTTCTTGGCCGTGAAATACGCCTTAAATTACAGCGCCCCCATGTTCTTTGTGGGCTGTCGTTTCGCCTGCGCCGCGACAATTATTGGCTTATTTTCCTATCAACATTTAAAACACATTACCCGACAGGACTTGTGGGCAGGTGCACTCATTGGCTGTATGGTCACTATTGGCTATGGCACACAAACGGTCGGACTACAAACAGTCAGTAGCAGTGAGTCTGCCTTTTTAACTGCACTGTATGTACCCCTAGTACCCGTACTATTATGGTTAATCTTTCGTAAAGTGCCCCATTTTATGATTTGGATTGGTGCGCTCTGTGCGTTCATGGGCTTAGTCTTACTTACAGGCAATAGCCTGAATTCAATTTCACTGAACTTTGGCCAGACCTTAACCCTACTCGGTGCAATTGCTATAGCGATGGAAATTATCCTAATTGGTTATTTTGCCCCAACAGTCGACATTGGTCGAGTGACGGTCATTCAACTGGCAGTTGCCTCTGTGCTCGCCTTTGCAGCCATGCCATTGGCAGGTGAACACCGCATTCCAGACTTTTCATGGCCTTTACTGAGTATTGCACTCGGCTTGGGGCTTGCCAGTGCCGTGATTCAATATGTAATGAATTGGGCACAGCGCTCAGTCAATCCATCTCAAGCAGCGATTATTTACGCAGGAGAGCCTGTATGGGCAGCACTGTTTGGGCGTCTTGCAGGAGAACGCTTAGCACCACTGGCTTTGTTGGGCGGGCTTTTGGTGGTGTTTGGCATTATGATCAGTGAATGGAAACCGAAACTGCTGAAGTCGAAAAAGAACCTCGAACAACTTTAGCCGATCTCCGAAACGAAAAAACTGCTGAATCGAGTGATCAATGGTCACCAATTCAGCAGTATGGTCAGGTGGTTAGAATGACACCATCTTGCCCGGATTAATCATTGCTCCAATTCCATACATGCTTTTGGCTATTGGAATGACCAACGGCGCCAGTGCACGACCAAAAGGAATGTTCTGATGTTGAATACGGGTCAACATATTAAAGTCATCACTTTGACCGCAGAAATCATCCGCAATGGCTTTACCAATACGCACTGTTTGCGCAACACCATGTCCACTCCACCCCTGAACAGCATAGATTGGGTATTGGCTACCAAATTTGCGACTATCCGCGGCACCATTAACGGTTAAATCTGTCGTTCCACTCCACACAAAATCAAGCTGGACTTGCTCTAACTGAGGAAAGACGTGTTGAATACGTCCTAGCAAATAGTCATGAGTTTGTTCAGGACTCCAACACGAACCCGTGCCTTCACCGCCAAATAACAATCGGTTTTTTGAGACCCCGCGGTAGTAGTCAATTTGAAACTGGGTGTCGTATACAGGCAGATCCGTCGGCAAAAGTTCTTGCAAATCTAATGCTAAAGGCGCAGTGGTACACACATAAGTATAAAAAGGAATGGTGGTTTGATTGCGTTCTTCTAAGAGTTTAAATGAGGCATGGTGTACACCCATTACCACACTTTTACGTGCTTTAATCATCCCTTGGGCTGTGGTCACATAAATACCATCGGCACGTTCTTGGATTGACTGTACTTCCGTCTGTTCATAAATCGTGCCGCCGTTTTGGCAAAAGCCATAAGCCAAACCTCGCGTCAGGGCTAAGGGATGAATATGTCCCCCGAGCTGATCCAACTGACCGCCAAAATAGTTGTCGGATTGCACATGCTCACGTAATTCATCCTGGGTCAACATTGAGGTATTTTTTTCATCTAAATACTGACGTGCTTTCATCCCTTCACGCAGTGCATCTAAATGTCCAGGGTGTACCGCAGCCGTCAAGTGTCCATGTTTACGTTGCACATCTAAGTCATATTTTTCAGTGATGCTATCAATCAAAGCCATCGCTTCCGTTGAGGTAAAGTGCCATAACTTTTTAGCCTCTTCAAAGCTGAAGTGCTCAATCATGGTTTCGGCTTCCCAACGTGCCAATCCCGGTGTGAGTTGCCCACCATTACGCCCTGAGGCAGCACTGCCCACTCGGTTTTTTTCAACCAAGACTGTATCAACACCCTGCTCCGACAAATGCAGTGCAGCCGATGCTCCCAGTAAGCCACCGCCTATCACGACCACGTCACATTCGATATCCGCATTTAAAGGCTCAAACTCATGCCATGCTTGTAACGAACTTTCGTAGTAATTGGCTGGATGACTAAACGCAGCACACTGCGGGTTCAACCAATTCCACTCTTTACCACTTTGTGCCGCAGAACTGGCTTTGTATTCAACGTCATCTAAAAATGTCGGTTTATTCATCTTCATTTCATTCACACTCAATATTTATCTCATTTTCATGCAGGTTTTAATATGCATTTCCAATCACAATGTTTTGTCTTTTCAATTTCTTATAAATAAATAGGCCAATGCCTATCGCCAGCCAAGAGCAACCAAAAATTAGCGCATTTCGTTCTAAATTGACCCAAAGGCAAAGCATCACCAATACAGATAACAAGGGAAGAATCAAATTGAGGCATTTGTTTTTAATGCCTTGGGTTTGTTTTTCCAACAGATAGAACTTCACAAAAACTGAGAAATTCACCGCCGTAAAGGCAATCAAAGCACCGAAGCTAATCATGCTGACCACCGTCGCAAGATCTAGAAAAATGGCCGATAGCGAAATCAAGCCAATACTTAAGACGGCATAAAGTGGCGTACCTAATTTTGCATGGAGCTGCCCAAAGGTTGCTTTGGGAAAAATGCCATCTTTCGCCATAATATGAATCAGACGTGAAGCGCTGGCATGGGTGGCTAAACCTGAAGCGAAGGTATTCATGATTTGGGCACATAAAAATACGGCTTGGAAAAGTGCTCCTCCCACATAGAGGACAATTTCAGGTAAGGCTTCGTCAGGGTTGTTAAAACGCACATTGCTTGGAAAATACAGCTGGATAAACCATGAGGCACTAATAAAAATTCCTCCCCCGAGCAACGTGGTAAGCAGCACGGCACGTGGAATATTCTTTTGGGGATCTTTGGTTTCATGGGACATGGTCGTGACCGCATCAAAACCCAAAAATGAAAAACATAAAATCGATGCACCCGCAATCAAAGGCAAAACAGAACTGTCTCCATTAAACAGAGGGGCTAAAGTCAGTACATGATCATAGCCTTGTTCAGAACCCACGCCTTGAATGACTAGATAGATAAATAAAACCATCAGCAGTAAGGGTAAAAGTACAAACAACAGACTTAAATTCGCCAAAATATTGATTCGGAAACAGTTAATCAGCGTAACCAAACCCGTGAATACAACCACCCATAGCCAATACGGCACATTCGGGATCACAGCTTCTAAGTAAATACTTGCCAGTAAGGCATTCACCAAAGGCAACAAAATATAATCTAGCAGTGAACACCAGCCGACAAAAAAGCCTGCTTTGGCTCCACACGACTGTGCCGTGTAGTTATAGGCAGAACCTGAGTCACCACTGATTCGGCTAAAACGTGCATAACTAAATGCGGTCAGTAACATTGCAACCAACGCCAAAATATAAGCCAATGGCACACGACCATCGGTGATCCCAGACACAATCCCAAAGGTATCAAACACGACCATCGGGGTCATATAGGCCACACCAATAATGACCACTTGCCATAGTGACATTTTCTTTAAAGAAAAATCTGCATTTTTCACCGAAATCACCATCTTTCATTTTTTAATCTAGTGATTTTGGTTTTTGCAACAACTATGCCATATAATAACAGATTCGCTATTTTAAAAATATTGAATTAAATGCCAAAGTACGATTTAGAAACTCGAAAAGCAGCGATTCAACGCTATAAACTCACGGATTATAAGGTTGCCGTTTGCAAGGAATTTAACATCTCTCGTGTGACCTTAGACGCATGGATTAAGCTCGAAGAGGAAACAGGCGGCTTGTCTCCAAAAGTAGCCAACAGCCGTGGAGCACCCAGCCATATTAAAGACTGGAGTGCATTTCAAACCTTTGTTAAAAATACAAAATTTCAAAATATTAGCGATTTAGTTCCACTTTTTGAACAACACTTTGGCTATTCGGTTTCTTATGCAGTTTTGGTTCGTGCCATCCATGTTTTGGGGCTAAAACGTCGTCGAGGAAGATTCTACGCTTAGTCAAAAAAGGACTATTTTTTATAATATTCTCTACGCATTAATTCATATAAATAACTGTACATTAATGTAAAGTTAATTTATTAAAAATGTAAATTAAAATTATTAAAAAAGTAATTATTTATAAACAAAAATGTAAGTTATAAATATTAAAAAAGTAAATTTATTAATATAAAAAGGTAAATATTGAAATTCAATTTAGTAAGGTGCTTTTTAAAAGCCTGCGCAAAAATAGAGACTCTGCTGCATCAGCTTGGTTCATCTCGGTGCATAAACCTTGTTATGAAAAAATAAAGTCATAAAAAAAAGGGCACACTGCCCTTTTTAAATCCCATCACTTGTTATTGATACATCGGTTGATTGTCATTTAAACGAATAATGCCTTTAATGGCACGATACACAATCCACACCCATGACAACCCAATCACAGACACGCAGAAGGTTGAAGCACCGAGTGCGACACCTGCGAAAGCGGTGGCATTTTCACCCGTAAAGAATAAGAAAATAAATGGCACAAAGGCAATCACGTTCCAAATCAAATACCACCAAAAGGTGCGAATCTGCCAAGTAAAATGGCTCTCAAAAATGGAACCACGCACAGAGCCACGCTTCACATAATTAATCACTAAAGCAATGATGGCTAAAATCCCTGCGGAAAAAATCGCAACGATATACAAAATATAAAGAATAAAAGTCAGACTACGATTCGGATCTTGATCGACTGAATAATTCATATTGTCCCTCATAAAGTGGGCTTGAACTTTAAATAGGCAAACTATTGAAAGGAGAAATAAGCCATAAAATTAAAAGAATATTGAATAGAATTGTACAAAAGTAAATCTTTCTAAACGGTTGTTTTTGTGTTTTATGTCGTAGCTTTTGCTGCGCTAACCATGCTGCAGGCCAACCGCCCAAAAATGAAAGGAGATGCAACGTGTTTTCAGGTACACGGCGCTGTCCATTTTGCGCAGCCTCTTTGTCTTGTGCATAGAACCAATAACTGGCCGCATTCATCACACTAATCAACAGCAGCACCAATCCACTCAAACGCCCCAGCAATACCAATAGTGCCAAAAACACGATGTATGCCACCGACGCAATTTGCATTGGACTCCAGCGTTGACCCTGTTCGGTCTTTTTCGGTGAGACTTTTGAGGTACGACTCTTTTGGGTTTGTGATGCTTTTAAATAACTGACTTGCTGTGCACGATAACGCCCTTGCGCATCCACAAGCACGTTGTATTCCAACGCACAGCCCAAAATAGGACGAGGACCTTGCCGTGCAAAGTCCTTGATATGTAAAAACACGCGATCTTTGCTGTCATCGTTGGGCTGAATAAAGCCATAGCCTTTTTCATCAAACCATTCAACGAGTCGTCCTTGGTCACGCATTTTTCTTTCCTATTTAAGCAGTTACAAACTTTAAGCGGTCAATCACCATATTACGCATTTCGGCAGGATTTTTCTGCAAAATGTCATCCCCAGTACGGCCTTGTTCTGCATTTTTTTGTGCCACTTGTAAACGCATCATCCAAAAACGCGCAGCGGCCATTGCAAGATACAACTCTAAGCAAGATTTTTCATCAGTCGTCAAAGGACGAATGCTTTCATAGGCGTTTAAGAATGCGATGGCCTTGTCTTCATTTAAATGCACACTTGGATATTCGGTACAGAAGTCATTTAGCGTAATCGCAATATCAAACAAGAACTCATCTTTATTCAGTTCATAAAAGTCTAAAATGCCTTTGAGCTGATTGTCCTCAAACAAAGTGTTGTCACGGAATAAATCCGAGTGGATAAAGCCCTTTGGACGATTCGGATAAACCGCCGATAATGCATCATATAACCCCAACAACTTATTGAGTAGTGCTTGATCCGCCTCACTTAATGTCGGTTTCATTTGTAACGCTACAGCAAGCCAGTAGTCATGGTCACGGTATTCTGCACGCTCCAATGGAAAATCTTGCAGTGCGACATGCATTTGCGCTTGCGCAACCGCAATCGCCTCGGCTTGCTCAAGGGTCGCAGGCATAGGGTGTTTGCCCATCATCCGTGGGGCAATTTGCGCAGGTTTATCTTTTAAACTATGAATGGCTTTGCCTGAGTGACTTAAAGGTACAGGAACCGCTAAACCAGCCTGACCTAAATGCTCAAGTACAGGAACTAACTCGCCTGCGCCCTGCTCATCCATTTCTTCAAATACAGTCAATACATACTGCACAGCATTTTCACACACAATAAAATAGTTCGTATTTTGAATACCGCCTTGAATTGGGATCAGATCGATTACCTCAAGTCCATAAGGTGCTGCAAACGCCTGAACTTCCTGTAAAGTCAAAGTGGTATAAACCGACATATAAAACCTGCAAAAAAACTTACATAAGTTTGATAGAATACCCGCTCCGACTATTAAGGTGTAGCATCTAAGTCGCGAAGTTTCATAATCGGCTGTTATTTTTGGAAAAAATTATGCTAGCTAAACGTATTATTCCTTGCCTCGACGTAGACAACGGTCGTGTAGTGAAAGGTGTTCAATTCCTTGATATTCGTGATGCAGGTGACCCAGTAGAAGTAGCACGTCGATATAACGAACAAGGTGCTGATGAAATTACCTTCTTAGACATTACCGCAACTTCGAATGGTCGTGACACGACTTATCGTACGGTTGAACGTATGGCTGAAACGGTTTTTGTTCCCTTAACGGTCGGTGGTGGCGTTCGCAAAGTTGAAGACATTCGCCTCTTACTCAATGCTGGCGCGGATAAAGTGAGCATTAACTCAGCAGCGGTGTTTAACCCAGAATTTGTACAAGAAGCATCGCAACGCTTTGGCGCACAGTGTATTGTGGTTGCCATTGACGCAAAAAAAACGGGCGAGAATAAATGGGAAATTTTTACCCATGGCGGCCGTAAACCAACGGGTATTGATGCAATTGAATGGTCCGTGAAAATGGCCGGCTTTGGTGCAGGTGAACTGCTGATTACTTCGATGGATGCCGATGGTACCAAAGCAGGTTATGACCTTGAGCTGATGCGTCAAATCAATGACCGCGTGACTATTCCAACCATTGCTTCGGGCGGTGTCGGAAACTTACAACACTTGGCCGATGGTATTTTAAAAGGTGGCGCAGACGCTGTACTGGCTGCTTCGATTTTCCACTTTGGACAACACACCATTCCTGAAGCGAAGAAATACCTTGCAGAGCAAGGCATCGAAATGCGTCTATAAACAGACCATAACCGTAAAACCTATGAAAAGAGTGCTTTCGAGTACTCTTTTTATCATTTTAAAGATGAGAAAAAATGTATCACTTAGAACTAATCTTATTTATTTGTGGTCTATTGATCTGTTTTGTTTTCATCCTTTTGATGAAGAAATATGTTGACCGCCCTTTCGGTATGCTGGCTGTACTGCTACTCCTCGGTTTATGTCTGTTTAGCTATATCAGCTTCTGCAAATACCAGTTTAAACACTATTATGAAAAAGCGCTGATTGCACCTGATCAAATTCGGGCTTGTGGTATTTTTACACAATGGTCGGAGGTCACCCATTATCGACGGCACAACATCAGCACTGAAAAAGTGTTTTACTTTCAGAGTGATCAAGAAGCTTTTTTATTTAGCAATAGTCCGCGTGCCAGACAAAGCTTCCCTGATCTCAAAACCTTAAACATCAACGAGCATGTTTGCTTTCAGTTTTCCCCAAAATATAAAGATGAAATGGATCGCTATATTTTAACCGACTTTAAAAAGCAGGCGAATTAAAAGACTCAATTACGCTGTACTTCGGCACAGCTGAGCTAATGCTGAGTTGAACAGTACTATCGATTATGCAGCAGATGTTAAAGTTTAGAATGCTCGTTGGCTCTTGACCGAACTTATGCTCTCAATTTTTGAGATAAAAAAAGGGAGTCTTGCGACTCCCTATAAACCTAGAATAACTACAACATTGACTTGTTAAACTGGAAAATGAAAAATGACGTACTAGTGCTCATGAGATGATTTCACCTCATCAACAGCTTTACTATAGAATGTTCAAATGACGAAATATTGACAATACATACCAATATTATTGACAAATCACGACAAAAATACCTATTCCGTTATCCTGCAACCGTTTCAGTCGTCTGCGCTGAGTTCAGTGGAATCGCTTCAGGCGCCTTAACCCATTTTGCAGGGAAGACCTGATTGACCCACTGGGTGAGCTTTTTCGACACCACTTGAGGTAAAGCAATACCCAACGGATTTTGCTCTTGCAAATCCAATGAGGAAATGACCCGCGTTCCTAAAATATAATCAAACCACGGTTTGGTCACACACCAGTTGGCATCCTGATTGGAGTTCATATGATGATCATAATGCCAAGGAATCTTACGCATTGCCCAGTCTGGCTCTAAGTGCGCACGGCGGTGGATATAATAATAATTTCCTGCACTGTACAACACAGACAACGTCATGCCTTTGGAGACAGGATAAAATAACGTCCCAAACACACCCGCCACGACAGCGAGTGATACGATTTCATTTTTAGTGCGCCAATTGCTCCAACCTTCAACATAACCATGATCATGAAATGTGGTTTTCCGCACTTCTCGGTGATGCTCCCAATGCGATTTCATACTGTCAGGCACGGGGCTATAGCGTGGCTTTCCAGCACGGTGTGTTCCATGCAAAATATATTTATGTGCAACCCACTCAAACGCATTGGCAACCACTAGTCCTGCGACAAAACCCTTCCACATGGCAAATTCCTCCTATATTCAGATTGAATATAATGTGGAAACTATGCTAAATATTGACCCTAGCATTCAAATTCATTGACAAATTACGACAAGAACAATAGAGCCAATAAATGCAACATTTCAAAGACTACACAGGTTCTGTCTACGGTGGACTGGGGCATTTACTCTATGCCTATTGCCAAGCCGTGGGCTATCCAATTTCTGAACAACTTGAAAAAGCACAGAACTTAGAACGTTTTGATTATGCCCTGTGGTTAGAGTTACTGAATGATCTTGACAGCCATCTGCACATCCCTGCGCTCGGACTTGAGATTGCAAAGTATGTACAGCCCAAGCATTTAGGCATTTTGGGCTATATTGCGCTGTCCTGCGAAAATTTAGGCGAGGCGCTCACCCGTTATCATGACTTTCACCGCCTCATTTATGATGGCAGTTCACTATATGTTGCAATTGAAGGTGAAAATCTATGCTTTGGTTGGGTGGAGATGCCAATTGAACTGACCACACAACTCAGCAATGAAGTGGCAATGGCGCTGATCATTCAGTTTATGAAACACTTTGTCGCCCATGATGACATCCAGCTCAGCGAGGTTCATTTTACTCACCCTGCCCCGAAAAATACGGCACTGTA
The DNA here is from genome assembly GCF_019209785.1 of Acinetobacter sp. CWB-G5. Lineage (NCBI taxonomy): Bacteria > Pseudomonadati > Pseudomonadota > Gammaproteobacteria > Moraxellales > Moraxellaceae > Acinetobacter > Acinetobacter sp. CWB-G5. Next base: position 211,551 of record NZ_JAHUTF010000003.1, read on the forward strand.
TGAGCAGTACTTTAATTGTAAAGTTCGCTTCTCTCAAAGCCGGCCAATGATGATGATTCCCCTCAGCGAATTATCCATGCCCTTTCAGCAAGGTGATCAAACCCTGCAAAAACTGCTCTTACAACAAGCAGAAGCCTTACTGGAAAAACTTCCCAACTCTACTCACATCGACCAGCGCTTACAGCATGCGATTTTAACGGGCCTACAAAAAAACCAATATCAAATTGAACATATTGCACGGCAACTGAATTTTTCAGTCCGACAGCTGCAACGTTACTTACAACAACAAGGCACGACCTACCAACAGCGGATGCAAGAAGTCCGACGTATTTTGGCGGAGCAATACTTAAAAGACCCACACCTCAGCTTACAGGAAATTGCACTGTTGCTGAGTTACTCTGAACAAAGTGCTTTTCAACGTGCCTTTAAACACTGGACCCAAGTCACACCTCAGCAGTGGCGTATCCAGCATTTTCACTAAAATCTGATCTGTTTGATCCACGTCATCAGGATGTCATGCTTTTTTTGTTAAATTGATTGAAAAACGAGCATTTTCTCGTTAAATATAAAGTTCTACGCGAATAAAACATCAATAACTACAAAAGGCGCATTATGAATAAATATCTTGCTGAATTTATCGGAACGTTTTGGTTGGTCTTCGGAGGCTGTGGCAGTGCCATTTTTGCAGCAGCTTTTCCCGAGTTAGGCATCGGCTTTCTTGGCGTTGCACTTGCCTTTGGTTTAACCGTTTTAACGGGTGCCTTTGCACTTGGACATATCTCTGGCGGGCACTTTAACCCTGCGGTCAGTGTTGGCTTATGGGTCGGTGGACGCTTTGATACCAAAGATCTGATCCCTTATGTGGTCTCCCAAGTGGTCGGTGCAGTTTTAGCCGCTTGGGTGCTATACCTGATTGTACAAGGCCAAGCGGGTTTCGCCGGTACAGGAGGCTTTGCGACCAATGGTTATGCCGAGCTGTCACCAGGAAAATACTCCTTAATCTCTGCTTTAATGATTGAAATTGTACTGACCGCAATGTTCTTGATCGTGATTATGGGCGCCACAGATAAACGTGCGCCTGCTGGTTTCGCACCGATTGCGATTGGTTTAGCCCTAACCTTGATTCACCTGATCAGTATTCCTGTGACCAACACCTCGGTTAACCCTGCACGAAGTACAGGTGTTGCAATATTTGCTGAAACAGCCGCGTTAAGCCAACTCTGGTTGTTCTGGGTTGCTCCGATCGTCGGTGCCATTATCGGCGCAATTATTTATAAAATTTTAGAAAAAGAGGATTAATTTTTTCTATATCCATTAAATAAAAAAGCCCACAATCTGTGGGCTTTTCTTATTGTTCCACATGGAACATAGATAGGCTTATGTTATAAAAATGGATTGTCAATTTCACCCGAATGCGGATGTTCAATTTTCTCAGGAAGCTGAGCTTCACTTTCAAGCTGTTGCACAATGGCATTCAGATACGCCTGCAATGCTTTGGCCGCAGCTAAACCGGCTTGATCTTTGGTGAGTTGTAAATTGCCATAAATACTGACGCAGTCCGTGTCATTTTCAAGGGTCAAATCATGGATGGCATGTGACTCGTTACCTTGTACAAAAGGTTTAAACATTTTATTTTTTACTCTTCTTTATTTTTCAGGCATTGGGCACTGCAGTCGAATGTCTATACATCCAACTGCCTAGAACTTTAACGTAACAGCTGCAAAATATATTGCAATAAGGCGTCGACCAATTGTTTCACAATCGCATCTTGATCCGCCGCATCAATACCTGTGCCCTTTGTGACTGTGCTACCACTACTCGACTGAGTAGAACCCGATTTAAAGTTTTTTTGTAAGGCTTTGAGCTGCTCGGATGAAACCTCTTCTGCACACTGACTTTCCGCATCCCAATGTGAGTATTGAATTGCGCTATTGGCTTTTACCGCCGTTGCTGTCAACGGTAGTTTATAGGTATTACGTTTTTGCTCTTCTGTCAGTTGCGGAAATAAATTCACACCCAACTGCTCTTCCAAATAGCAGACACTGACAATTCTTACTTGCTGTGAATTATCATTCGGTGCGTAATAAGCGCCGATTGCACCCGTTTTTGGCATATAGACCGCTTTGTACACCGCACTCGGAACAATCACTCCCTGACCAATGGTCTTGAGCTTTTTGCCCTGAAATACAGGCCCAGTTACCACAAAAACATCCAGCTTTTGCTTGGTCACAAGCGCCCGTGTGGCTTCTTCCAATTCACGCCACACTTGCTGATTATTTTTAGGGGCCTGTGGCACCATGTTGGCCAAAGAAAAACTGTCAAATTGTGCGGCTTTATTGGGCATATCAGCATTCGGTGCCATATGTCCACGGTCATAGCCTGAACCACGGTAGTCCGACAATGTCGCTCGATGTTCGGTTGCAACATTATTTTCTTCGTGAAAACTATCTTCACGTGGAATTTTTTGACTCAGGCGCTGCGGCGTCAGAGCCTCTGCAACCCAGAGGGGGGTTTTCGAAACGCCCGAATACATCACATTAAAACCGTTAAAGCACAGTGCATAGCTGTGTTTACTTAAACTTTCTTTGAGTAAATAAGGCGGAATTTCCCGATAAAATTGTTCTAAACAGGCTGAATTTGAGCTTGGGCTTAAAGACACGTATTGCTGAATTTTTTCTTGACCAAAGGCAATCGCAAAACTTCCCGTTGCCACCAATCCTAAAATCACTTTCAGGCCATTTTGATTAAACATGTTAAAGACTGACTTACCTGAACTACTTTTCTTCTTCGCCATCACAACTACAATAAACATCGGTTTTTCACGAGCTTAACAATCAGCGTATACGAAGTATATCGCTCGAGTTCTATTCGCATAACAATTAAACAAAACGCCATATTTAGATAATTTTGCATGTAACAAAATGTCTTTTTTGTAGAGTTTTTCTACGGCAACGTGATGCGATTGCGTATCTTTGATTGCTGTCGCTTCAAAAAATATGCCAAGGTAAAAATGAATCGAACGAAATAATACATGCAATTTACGGAGTTCTTATGCATTCTAAGATTTTAGCTTCTCTTGGTTTAATCGGCACAGTGATAAGTGCTTCAGCCTTCGCCGAGCCCCCTATCCAACCGGGTGATACCTTAGAAAGTCTCTCTCAAGCCAAAGTCACTACTACTGTTAATGGTCAACCTGGTTCTATTCAAGAACTCGTAAGCTCAGGGCAAATTAAATTGCTTGATCCAAATGCAGCACCTATCAGCCCAGCAGGCCAAGGTGCACCCAATGACCAAGTCGTGATGCCAACAGCACCACAGAGTGAAGCTCCTGTTCAACAGGCCGCACCTGATACCACAGCGCAACAACAAGTCGCTGCGACTCCAACAGAGCAACATCCGCTGGTCCCAAATGCAGAACTCTCAGCACAACAAGCTGAAGCGGCGTTAAATGATGCTGTCGCACCCACGGCAAATGCAGACATGAATGCTGCCCCAGCTGCTGCACCTCAATTAGATTCATCATCAGAGGCACCCGTCAATGCGGTTGAGCCTGATTCACTGCCATCACCTGATGCCCCTGCACAGGCACTTCCTGATGCTTCAGCAGAACAGCCTGTCCAAGCGATGCCTGAAGCACCTGTAAATGATCCAATGAACTAAGACTTCAGCTGATTTATCCTCCAAAAAAAACCAGCATAATGCTGGTTTTTTTATTGAGGTTTTAAATCTCGATCTGACTACCGAGCTCAACCACACGGTTAGGTGGAATCTGATAGAAGTCACTCACAGGACTGGTATTCCGTTGCATTGAGATAAAGAGCTTTTCACGCCACGGCGCCATACCATCACCCACGGTACTGATAATTCGTTCACGCGATACAAAGAAGCTGATCTGCATTAAGTTATATTCCAAATCAATCGCTTGATACACCGCTTCAAGTGCTTGTGGAATGTTCATTTCATCTTTAAAGCCATAGTACAATTCAAGACGATAAAAATGCTGATTCATGGTTTCAACATGGAAGCGATTGGACTCTTCCACATAAGGAACATCTTGAATTTTAACTGTGAGAATGATGTTCTTTTGATGCAGTACTTTATTGTGCTTCATATTGTGCAACATCGCATGTGGCACAACGGTTGGCGTTCCTGTTAAAAAGACCGCCTCGCCTTCAACCCAATTGGCTTGATCACCAATACTTTGTACAAATAAATCGAGTGGCAATGTATCTTGCTGAAGCTTGGCAAAGGTTAACTCGCGACCTTGTTTCCATGTCATTAATAACATGAATGCAATACCGCCAATCAGCAATGGAACCCAACCGCCCGATAATACTTTAAGTGAGGTCGCACTCACCAAGACCAAATCTAAAACAAGGAATGGAATAATCAGCAGCACCAATTTTGGCATGCTCCATTTCCATGTATAACGAATAAATACCGCAATCAATAAGGTATCGCACAACATGGTCATGGTGACCGCTAGACCATAGGCATGCGAAAGCTGTGAGCTGGTTTGGAAGATTAAAATTAAGACAATAATCGATGCCAACAATATCCAGTTCAGTAAAGGTACATAAATCTGCCCCTGTTCCGAATCTGAAGTATGCTTCACATTTAAACGTGGTAAATAGCCCAATTGAATGGCCTGACGCGCTAAAGAGAAGACGCCTGAAATTACAGCCTGTGAAGCAATAACGGCGGCCATAGTGGCCAAGAAGATCATTGGGTACAAGCCCCACTCCGGCACCAACAGGTAAAATGGATTTTCGATCGCAGTCGGATCACGCAGTAGCAATGCACCTTGTCCTGCATAATTGAGCAGTAAACACGGCAAAACCACAATAAACCATGCCAAACGAATCGGCACAGGACCAAAATGGCCCATATCGGCGTACAGGGCTTCGCCACCTGTGACGGTCAACACTACCGCACCCATAATGAAAAAGGCCATTAAAGGATTGGTCACGATAAACTGAAATGCCCAATGTGGGCTCAGCATGCCCAAAACCAAAGGCGTTTGAATAATGCTCGAAATCCCAAGAAGACCGAGAGAGAAGAACCACAATAAGGTCAGTGGGCCAAAGAACTTACCGACAAAGGCTGTCCCATACTTTTGCATGACAAATACAGCAGTGACGATACTAATTGCAATCGGCACAATATAAGGGTCAAGTGCATCGGTTGCGATGGATAAGCCTTCTACGGCAGACAAGACTGAAATGGCTGGGGTGATGATCCCATCCCCAAAAAATAGTGAAGCCCCAATAAAGCCAATCGAAATTAACAGTAATTTTTTCCGATGGCTAAAATTGGTATTGCGCAAATTGAGTGCAAGCAAAGCCATAATCCCGCCTTCACCATTGTTATCTGCACGCATGACAATTGCAGAATATTTAATGGTAATGACCATAGTCATGGTCCAGAAGATAATGGACAAAATACCCAATACGTTTGCAGGGGTGATGCCCAAGCCATGTGCAGCGTGGAAGGATTCTTTCAATGCATAGAGTGGACTGGTTCCAATATCCCCGAACACGACCCCTAATGCTGCCAAGGTCATCGCAGGCAAGGCGGCTTTTTTTGCAGTACTTTGCATAAGCTTGTCTTCAATTATCGACACTATTTTTGCGAATCATATCATTGAGCTAAAACTTTTGCTCGAATTCAATTGTTTCACCTTGTCGATGGCTATGTTTTTCGATATTATCCTCCGCCATGGTGAAGTGTCCGAGTGGCTGAAGGAGCACGCCTGGAAAGTGTGTAAACGTTTATAGCGTTTCGAGGGTTCGAATCCCTCTTTCACCGCCAAAATTTTAAAGACCTTAATCGAAAGATTAAGGTCTTTTTTTATGCTGAATATTCTTATTTAGACTTGGCACAAAGTCTGCTTCATAAAAACGACTCTTCACAAAACAGGATAATTTGCACCACAAAGTGAAATATTTATTCAAAAATAAACGCTTGAACCTGATTCAAACTTGAGCTAAAACAATTTCTAAGGGAGGTTAAAATAAATCATCAATGATCATCTAGATGCAATGTTTATGAAGCACAATTCATTTGCGGTATATAACTAGCGAAACACTAAATTGACCAATAAAACTGCTATTCGGGAGTCAGAATGAATAACAGCACCAATTATGTCAAACAAATTAAAAACGCTAAACGAGGCGGTTATACCCCAACCCTTGCAAAGGATGTCAACAAACATAAAATTCAAAAAGCAATTCGTCTGATTGAACAATGGAGAACGCTGGCCAATGAACTCAAACCTCAAATGCAACTCGACATGGCTTTTACGTTGGAAGAATGTGCCCAAGACCTCGATCAAATTTTAAGGAGCAAATAAGTTCCATGTTTTCATTTAACCCTATTTAAAAACAGTTTCATCACAGCCCCCGAATTTTATTCTTAGCTTTCACCCACCCTTTGGTGGGTGAAGTTTGCACAAACAATCATGTGCATTTCAATCGCTCACTTTTTGGCTTGCGTTTTCAAGAAAATCCGCTATTATTCTCACCACGTTGCCGGCATAGCTCAGTTGGTAGAGCAACTGACTTGTAATCAGTAGGTCCACAGTTCGAATCCGTGTGCCGGCACCATTTTATACTTAGCCTCGCTTTTTAGTGAGGCTTTGTTGTTTCTGGCCCTTTGGTTTTTTATTTCATTTTAAATGTCTTTAACTGCTGTAATTTGAACATAGCGCACGATGCCCTGTTCAAATAATTTTTGGCAAAGCTTAGCCGTCATTTTAATTTTGAAATAATCCAAATTTTGAGCGACCTGCTGTGCTAAATGCACATGATAATAGCGAGAAAAACCAGCCAAAACTGCATCTGATAAATCTTCAATAGCAACCTGCTGATAGCCTTGCGCTTCTATCGAATGCTGCAAATTCTCTTCTAACTGAAGATGTTCCAAATGAACATCGGCTGCTTTTAACAGCATTTTCAGTTGAAACTTCTCAAAACGATTTAATTTCAAAAATGCATTACTCAGCATCAGATAGTGAAAACCAATCCGACCTTTTGAATTTAAAACAGAATGGGTTGATCTCAGAAATGAATTTAAATCACTGTGATAAGCGGCATCGAGGCAAAACACCACATCAAAAGGCACTGAAAATAGCTTTGAATTTAAATTTAAAAATGACGTTTGAATGATGTGTATCTTTGAATTTAACTTGTGTTGTATACGCTGAACACATTCGGCTTGTAACTCAACCGCATAAAGTTGCTGAACATGGTAATGCTGCTGCCACAACAATAGACTTGCGCCCTGTCCACAGCCCAAGTCTAAAACACGGTCATTTGATTTTAGCTGTAATCGATCAGCAAGATGCGTTGCCAGGGTTTGGCAAGCTTCAGGATAGGATGACCTTGCATCATCCCAATAGCCAAGATTGCTCCAAGCCAATACAGCGTGATCTCCCAATTGCTTTGCATCAATTGCATATTTATGTTTGGGCAAATGTCGCTGTAAGGTTTGGAGCCATTTCATGCTTTAGTAGCCGAGTTGTGGGGCAACCTCAACTTTAGGTTTTAATCCAACAAACGGCAATGGTGCACCAAAAATTTCTGCAATATGCATTGCTGAAGTGACGGCAGACTCTAAAATAGGCAGACCATCGCACGACCATGAACCACAGAAAAAGACTTTTCGGTTAGCACTCTTATGGCGTTGTTGTAACTCTTTATTCAAAGCCACAGTTTGCGAGTCCACCACCGCACGGGTCAAAGTTACTGTTGAAATCACTTTTTTCGGGTCAATCTCGGTTACAGGCTGCCACGTTTGGAACACGGCGTTTTTACCGACCAGACTTGGTTCGACTGAATTGAGCCAAACCGTGAACTGTTGACGGGTAAACTTACGGTCCATCATATAGCTCAGCACCGACCAGTCTTTACGCTTAGGCGGCATCACGGAAGGATCAGTATGGATCACCAGTTGACCTTGCTCAAAACGGAACTGTTTTAACAGCGCAATATCATCTGCAAACTGAACAGGATCTAAAAACTCTTCAATTTTTGTGGTTGGCGTTGCCACCACCACACGGTCAAACAGTTGTTGTTCGCCCTTATTATTTTCAACCAAAACTTTGTCACCTTGTTCAGTGACTTTGCTAATAGCCGATCCGCTTTGGATATTGATGTTTTCAATCAATTTATCGACCAAGGCAGGTGTTCCACCTTGTATACGCAATAAAGCATCACCATCCGTCAACTGACGTAAAAAGATCAGCAACGGTTTCGCTGGCCATTCGCCAATGGTTTTTGGATTACAGGTACAGATGGTGTAGAGCACAGGCATGACTGCGCCATGCCAAAACACTTCTTCAATGTCATGCTGGTTGATAAATTCAGCCAAGGTAATGTCTTGATCTTTAGATTTGAAGAATTTAGCAATCGCGGTTTTAAGTTGCAACATACCTTTAACCAAGCGCCATCCATACTGCTGCAGGCCTTTGCGGTTATTGATAATCGGGAAATTGCCAATGCGACTACGTGTAGTGGTTAACCATGTTTCTGTACGGTCTTCAAACAACCAACTACATGCCATGTAGGTGCGTACTGGATACGTTTTGATGCCTAAATAAGTCGCAAGACTTAAGGTATTTTTCCATAAGTGTGGGTTCATGACACGTAACGGAGCATCAATCAGACCACCTTCAAATTCTGTACTGTGGCTATCCATCCCTCGCCCAGTCAGTGCTTCGAAAATAGTAATATTATGCCCAGCATCCTTTAGAATTCTTGCGGTAGCAAGACCGGCCATGCCGCTACCAATAACTGCAATATCCAAAATTATGATCCGTCAGTCTGACTTATATTGACTGAAATTATGACCCAATGTCGAAAAAATAGGGCTATTAAAAAATACCAGAATCACATTTTTTCATGTGCCGCAGCGATAGGACGATATTTGCTTAAATTACATTTCATTACACTAAAAGAGCACTCAAATAAGCACACGTTTTTTATACATTTTATTTGAAATAAAAATATAAATTGTTTAAAAACAAAGTATATAAATTAACTATTTTTATAACATCTGTTTTACAAACTGGCGAAAAGACGCTAAGATACGCCCCGCATAAAAACGATAACCACATCACATAATAATTCATGACCAACTATGCAAAACAAGAAGACTACAGCGCCTAAAAAATCCCTACCCTTGACCGAGTAGGGATTTCTTCTTTTTAGCGACAAGATTTTAGTCCACCACAGCAACAGGGATTTCACCAAACTTGCCACGATTAAAATCATCAAAGGCTTGCACAATTTCTGCTTTGCTATTCATCACAAACGGACCATAACCTTGAATCGGTTCATTCAGGGGTTCACCGGTCAACACCAAGAACTTAGTGTCTTGCAGCGCTTGTAGTTGAATTGCAGCTTCGCCATCTTGAGCAAACATCACAATGGAACTATCCACCACTTTTTGCGTGCCATTAATCAGCACTTCACCACTGAGTACCACCACAATCGTGTTATGCATGACGGGCACATGGATAAAAGTTTCATATTCTGCTTTTAATTCACCATCCCAAACATTGACAGGGCTATACGTTTGAGCAGGGCCATGATGACCACCAAACTCACCCGCAATCACACGCAGGTGTCCAGCATTGTCATCCATTTCGATACGTGAAATATCCGCCACGGTCAAGGCTTGATAACGTGGTGTGGTCATTTTGTCTTTGGCTGGCAAATTCACCCAAAGTTGTACCATTTCAAACAGACCACCATGCTCAGCAAAGGCTGGAGAATGAAACTCTTCATGCACCACACCAGAACCCGCAGTCATCCACTGTACATCACCAGTATTGATGGTACCGCCGCCGCCGCTAGAGTCTTTGTGCGTCACTTCACCACTATAGGCGATGGTGACTGTTTCAAAACCACGATGCGGGTGTGAACCCACACCACGTTGCGATGTGGTTGGATCAAATTTGTAAGGTGCAGCATAGTCCAAAAGTAGAAACGGACTAATCGCTTGTCCTAAGCGGTCATATGAAAAGAGGTTTTTGACAGGAAAACCATCACCCACCCAATGCATGTCTTGATTACGATAAACACCAATTACTTTTTTCATCTTAGAACTCCTATATCGATAGGATGAATATGCAATCTATACTACCCCTTTCCTCAGCCCTCTTATAGCTCTGCGCTAGCACACACAATCACACAGATAGGACAATCCCGCTAAAATCATCTCACCTGCATAAAAATCAATTTAAAAACAAAGCCATTCCTTATTTTTATGGCATAATTTTGCTCAAATTTTCCTATTTTTAAGATTAAGCATCTCGTTTGGGTTATTTTATTGTCTCATTTTCCTACCTATGATGATGTTCAAGCTCAAGGCACTAACCTTCTTAGTGATTGCCTTGAGACTCGACTGATAATCACAACGAGGACAGAAAAATGGCGAAACCTTATATTCGTTTAGACAAAGATAATGCAGCGGTTCTTTTGGTTGACCACCAAGCGGGTCTACTTTCACTGGTCCGTGACATTGACCCAGACAAATTTAAAAACAATGTGCTGGCACTGGCTGCTGCCGCGAAATATTTTAATCTTCCAACCATTCTGACCACTAGTTTTGAAGAGGGTCCAAACGGCCCTTTGGTCCCTGAATTGGTCGAAATGTTCCCCGATGCACCCTATATTGCACGTCCTGGACAAATCAATGCATGGGACAATGAAGACTTTGTTCAAGCCGTAAAAGCCACAGGTAAAAAACAATTGATTATTGCTGGTGTGGTGACTGAAGTGTGTGTGGCCTTCCCTGCACTGTCGGCACTGGAAGAAGAGTTTGACGTCTTTGTGATTACCGATGCTTCAGGAACCTTTAACCCCATCACCCGTGATGCAGCATGGGATCGCATGTCTCAGGCAGGCGCGCAACTGATGTCATGGTTTGGTGCAGCTTGCGAATTACACCGCGACTGGCGTAATGATATTGAAGGCCTCGGTTCACTCTTTGCAGCCCATATTCCAGACTATAAAAACCTGATTCAAAGCTATAGCAAAAATACGGCTCAGAAATAATTCGACCTCAGTAAAAGCGATCTTCGGATCGCTTTTTTGTCGTGCGGAATCGTTAGCAATGATACAGTATCAAATCATCCATCACAGACTGCCTTCGGTCACAAATCAATACAGGCTTGAACCCATCATGCATTCATTTGACGACTATTATTATTTTTATCTTGTGGTCAAGCACGGCGGTTTCAGTGCTGCAAGTGATGCCTCGAACATCACCAAGTCTAAGCTTAGTCGCCGCATTTTAGACCTTGAAGCCAAGTACAACGTGACCCTGATTCAGCGTTCAACACGACATTTTAAAGTCACACCTTTGGGACAAGAGCTGTTTGAAGAATGTCGTCAAATCATTCAGCAAGTCGAAAGTGCACACAATGTTTTACTGAAACAGAAAAGTGAACCCCAAGGTTTAATCAAGATCAGCTGCCCTTCTGTGATGATGCGCTATCAAGTACGAAACTTACTCAATCATTTTTTAAAACAATATCCCAAAGTCCAAGTGGAAATGGAACTGACCAGCCGTCGTGTCGATGTCTTGCATGATGACATTGATCTTGCCATTCGGACCAATTTTAGTGCTAATGAAGACTCGAGCATTGTGGTCCGTGATGTGGTCAAAACCACGCATTGTTTGGTGGCCAGTCCTGATCTGCTACAAGGCCGTGAAATTCAATTTGCCACCGAGCTGAATGATTTTCCAACACTCGCACTGGGGGTACAAAAATCCAATTATCAATGGTTACTGCATCATACCCAGAGTAATGAACAGATCGTGATTCCTTTAGAACCACGGGTCAAAAGTAATGATGTCGCAGGTGTGTATTACTCGGCTCTGGATGGACTCGGCATTGCCAACCTACCTTACTTAACGGTAGAGGCAGATATTGCTTCAGGTCGCCTGATTCACATTTTGTCCGACTGGTGTTCCAATATTGGAACCGTACAGTTGGTCTATGCTTCACGTAAAGGACAACGTTTGGTCATGGAAAAACTGATTGAGCATTTGATTCAGGGTTTAAGAGGCTTTGCCAGCACCAGCAAGGGTTATCATCTGTAGAACCGAAAAGAATCCCGCATAAAAAATCAGCCACTTGGGCTGATTTTTTACAGGTATCATGCTCATGACTCAGCACGATGCAACCATCGAGGTTGACTTAGATTTTACCAACCAAGTCGATTGACGGCGCAAGCGTTGCTTCACCTTCTTTCCATTTTGCAGGACATACTTCGCCTGGGTGCGCATGCACATATTGTGCTGCTTTCACTTTGCGTAATAGTTCAGATGCATCGCGACCAATACCGCCGGCATTAATTTCAATAATTTGAATTTTACCTTCAGGATCAATCACAAAAGTACCACGGTCCGCTAGACCTTCAGTTTCAATCAGCACGTCAAAGTTTTTAGACAAAGTCCAAGTTGGATCGCCAATCAATGGATACTGAATTTTACCGATCACATCTGAAGTATCGTGCCATGCTTTATGAGTAAAGTGGGTATCAGTCGATACGCCGTATATTTCCACACCGAGTTTTTGAAATTCAGCATAGTGATCGGCTAAGTCGCCCAATTCTGTTGGGCACACAAAGGTGAAATCAGCAGGATAGAAAAATACGACAGACCATTTGCCTTTCAAGTTTTGCTCAGACAACTCAATGAATTCACCATTTTGGTAAGCTGTTGCATTAAACGCCTTAACTTCAGTATTGATTAAACTCATGTATTCGTCCTCAAAAGATTTGTGAGAGTGCTTAAGTGATGAAGAAAGAATACGCACAAATCTAAAATTGGTAAAACAGTAAGTTTTTATTATTTTTATCGGATTTTTAGATTTATTACTTCCCGACACTATTGCCAGACTTTCACCATCTTGTGGTCTAAATGAAAACCTTTCGACTTTTTAAATGAGCGCAATACAGTCAAATCTAGAGTCAAGCAGTGGAAAATCTATGATTTGGGAAGCCATTTCAGAGCCTTGATGTTCAATAAAAAGTGAAATTAAGCCGTTTCGGTCTGCCCCACCTGATGATAAGCACGATTAAAATAAACTAAACTTTGCTCATGTTGGCTTTGTTGAATCGCGACAATACGGCACATAAAAACCGTATGTGTTCCCACTTCTTGAATATCATCAATTTCACAATCAAAATTGACCAAAGCATCCTTTAAAACAGGTGCGCCCGTTTCTAGCTCGGTCCACACACCATGTTTAAAACGCTCTTCAGACGTCATTTTAGATGCGAAGACATTCGAAATATGCTGATGTTGTGCACCTAACACATTCACAGTTAAAATTTTATTGTCGACAAAATGTGCATGTGAACGCGATGCTTTATTCATACAGACCAATAATGTCGGTGGTGTATCCGTCACACTGCATACGGCAGATGCTGTGAATCCATGACGATCAGCCATGCCTGCCGTAGTTACGACACTCACTGCACTGGTTAACAAAGACATTGCATCTCTAAAGTCTGTTGCCTCAATCATCATTTTATTCCTCAGTAGAACGGACACATGCTTTGACTCAGATAAAAGCTACCTATTTTATCAAACAGGTAGCCCTCTCACATCACGCGCTTGCTGCGTATGAAGCCGAAAGTTCTTTACGAATAATTTCTGCACCTGCGCTTAACGCATTCAGCTTACCACGTGCCACTTCACGTGCTAAAGGGGCCATGCCACAGTTGGTCGATGGATAAAGCTTATCTGCATCGACAAACTGAAGCGCCTTACGTAGTGTATTCGCAACTTCTTCTGGTGTTTCAACGGTGTTGGTTGCCACATCAATCGCACCGACCATCACTTTTTTACCGCGAATCAGTTCAATCAGATCCATTGGTACACGCGAGTTTTGACATTCGAGTGAGATGATATCAACTTTAGATTGTTGCAGTTTAGGGAATGCTTCTTCGTATTGACGCCACTCTGAACCCAAGGTCTTTTTCCAATCGGTATTGGCTTTGATACCATAGCCATAGCAAATATGAACCGCAGTTTCACATTTCAGACCTTCAAGTGCTCGTTCAAGCGTTGCAACACCCCAGTCATTCACTTCATCAAAGAACACATTAAATGCAGGTTCATCGAACTGAATGATATCCACACCAGCAGCTTCTAACTCACGTGCTTCTTGATTCAAAATTTTGGCAAATTCCCAAGCCAGTTTTTCACGGCTTTTATAGTGACCATCATACAGCGTATCAATCATAGTCATTGGACCAGGAAGCGCCCACTTAATCGGCTGATTTGTTTGGCTACGTAAAAACTTAGCATCTTCTACAAATACTGGTTTTTGACGGCTTACAGCACCTACCACTGAAGGTACACTCGCATCATAACGATTACGGATACGAACCGTTTCGCGTTTCTCAAAATCAACGCCATCCAGATGTTCAATAAACGTCGTCACAAAATGTTGGCGGGTTTGTTCGCCATCACTAACGATATCAATGCCTGCATGGAGTTGTTCTTGCAATGACAAACGTAAGGCATCTTGTTTCGCTTCGAGTAATGCCTCCCCCTCGAGTTTCCAAGGTGACCAAAGTTTCTCAGGCTCAGCAAGCCAAGAAGGTTTCGGTAAACTGCCCGCAGTTGATGTTGGTAATAAAATGGCCATTTTAAATCTCTATTTCAATATTCTATTTCAGTTAAATTAAGCAGCGTTGCTGTTTACGGTGTAATTCGCAGCCCATTGTTCAAGGATGTCTTGATAAGGCTTAATAAAGTTCTCTTCCGTCCATTTACCTTGCTTGACCGCGAGCTGACCACGTTCAACACGGTCATAGACAATTTGTGTCAAGGAGTAATCTGGGTACTCTAGGCTGGCTTGATAGACTTGAGCCGCTGATGAATTTGCATTGTAAATTTCAGGGCGATAAATCTTTTGGAAGGTTTCCATGGTGCTAATCGCACTGATCAACTCAAGATCGGTGTAGTCCCGTAGTAAATCACCCGCAAAATAGAATGCTAAAGGTGCAGCGCTCCCTTTTGGCATAAAGAAGCGAACCTGTAAACCCATTTTATGGAAATACTCATCGGTACGTGAATATTCATCTTGTTTATACTCAACACCTAAAACAGGATGCTCATTGGCAGTACGGTGATACTTCTTCGCTGTTGAAACACTCAAACAAATCACAGGCTGTTGATTAAACTCTGCTTTAAAAGTCTCTGAGTTCACCAAGTATTGATACAGTTTGCCATGTAGATCACCAAAACCTTCAGGTACATACGACGTCGAATTCTCTTTATTATGTTCTTTCAGCACCACGCTAAAATCGTAGTCACGTACATAAGAGGAGAAGCTATTGCCAATCATGCCTTCAATACGTTGATGGGTATGATGATCATTAATCGTGCTTTTCAGCATTTCAATGATTGGGAAAGTTTGACCATTTCCCTCAATGTCTAAATTTGCAGAAATAATATCGATTTCAAGCGAATAACGATCACCATTCGGGTTATCTGTTTGTGCTAAGGCATTGAAACGATTATTAATCATACGAAGTGTATTACGTAGGTTCTGCTCACGGCTTTCACCGCGCGCCAAGTTAGCAAAGTTCGTCGTTAGACGTGTGTTATCTGCTGGTTGATAGTTTTCATCAAAACGAATGCGTTTAATTGAACATGCAAACTCTGTACTCATGGCGATCTGTTACCCTATATTTCTGCGATAAAACTGAATTTCTTTCATGCTCTTTCTAGACTATCCAATTTTATTTTTGGATCTTTCTAGCGAATCGTCTTCCAGCCTTTTCAGTTTTTTTCTGATCCTCAGGCTAAGAAGTAACGATGAATATGATCTATCGTTAAGAGCGTGGTTTAATTTATACCTGAATGATCACATGAATAAAAATGATTTAATCTCACACCAAAGTGAACTAAATTCATGTTTGGAAATTCTGTCGCTTTAACAATGAATTGTGCGTGGATAATTTTTTGTGGATGTACGAAAGGAAAGAATGAAAACATCAGCCCTCGTGCGCGAGCTGTGAAAAGTCATGAAATTATTCAATAATGCTGAATTAACGTCATCAACACGCTACCTCTATATTTTAATTATCTATTTATATCAGCAACTTAAAATCATGAGCTGATTATTAGAAGATTAGATAAACCTGTCAATTCAATGGTTTTTGTCCGTGTGAAAATGATGAGCGAAAGCTTAGTTTTGAGTTCGTGTATTCATTAACTTTGGTTTCGCTTTCAGACCTTGGCTCTTCCTCACAGAGTCAGGAAATTTAGTATCTTTCCTATCACCAATCAGAATTAAAAAAACAAACATTCGGTCTTTATATTAAGAACAGCTCATCTATATCAAGTAAAACTAAAGAATCATCTCATGCATTTTTTGCATAACTGAATTAAAAATTGCATTGTCGTTTTTTTTAAAAAAAAGTAACACTTGCCACAGTTAAATCCCCAATCGACGATTTAGCACTCAATATCTAAAGCAATGCCTATATAAATTGATCAACATGGAATGTCATCAATGCCTTGCTACATCAGGCCAAAAGTTGATGAAAAGAAGATTAAAGAAGGAACGATAAGTATGAAGCAGAAGAAATTACTGAAATATATTCTGATTGCCATGATCTCTGGAATACTGATTGGTTGGGCTTTTCATAGCACTTTAACGACCGCACAAACCACAGAACTTGCCGCCTATTTTAAAATTGTGACCGATGTATTCTTAAGATTAATTAAAATGATTATTGCACCCTTAGTGTTTGCAACAATCGTTTCCGGTCTTGTCTCGATGGGAAAATCCTCTTCTCTGGGATCAATTACCTTAAAGGCCATGAGTTGGTTCATTGGTGCATCATTTATTTCACTTTTACTGGGCATGGGCTTAGCCAATTTATTCCAACCTGGCGCTGGGATGAATCTCACCGTTCCTCAAACAGCAGTTGATATCGGTGTCAGTGCGACAAGTCTGAGCTTAGAAACCTTCATTACGCATATTTTCCCGCGTAGTTTTGCTGAAGCCATGGCCAATAATGAGATATTACAGATTTTGGTTTTCTCAATTTTCTTTGGTTCTGCACTGGCCTATGTGCAACATCAAAGTGAAGTGACCATCATTGGTAAAATTATTGATGAACTCTGTAAGGTGATGTTCCGAATTACAGATTATGTCATGGCGTTTGCACCTATTGCCGTTTTTGCAGCGATTGCTTCCGCGATTACCATCCAAGGCCCTAAGCTGATTATTGATTATAGTATTTTCATTGGACAGTTCTATGTGGGACTACTGGCGCTTTGGACTCTCCTGATTGCTTTCGGCTATATCTTCTTGAAAAAAGATATTTTTAGATTGATGCGAATCGTACGTGAACCCACCATGTTGGCCTTTGCGACCGCAAGTAGTGAATCGGCTTATCCAAAAACTATGGAAGCTTTGGAGAAATTCGGTGTACCTAAACGCATTACCAGTTTCGTGCTCCCTTTAGGTTATTCTTTCAACCTCGACGGCTCGATGATGTATATGGCATTTGCCGTGTTATTTATTGCACAAGCCTACAACATTGATTTAAGTTTTTCCCAGCAAGCACTCATACTCTTTACCCTCATGATTACGAGTAAAGGGATTGCAGGTGTTTCACGGGCTTCCATAGTGGTGATTGCCTCCACTCTGGCTATGTTCAAGCTTCCTGAAGCCGGTATCCTATTAATTTTAGCGATTGATCAGTTTTTAGATATGGGCCGTACGGCAACCAATGTGATTGGAAATAGTATTGCAACTGCCGTGATTGCACGTACTGAGGGCAATAAAGATGAGCTTACGGAGCAAGAAGGTATCATGGTGAACAACATTCCTCCCGTAAACCAATTGGCCGATAATAGTTAGAACTATTTATAGAGAAAATAAAAGGTGATTTTTAAATAGTAAGTAAAGTCCTTTATTTACTATTCATAAAATCACCATATTTATTATTAATAACGATTAACTAAAATAATTCATAAAATCCAATTATTTATTTTTCTGAATTAAAATATTCCAAATATAATTAATTCGATTTGAAAATGACATTTCTCGTTTAACCAGATAGACATCTTGAAATAAATAGTACTGCTTACCGTCCATTACTTTTAATTTATTTTCTTGGATTTCTCTTTCAACCAATAATTTAGGCAACCATGCCACACCTAAACCTTGTAATACCAACTCTTTTAAATCACCTGCATTATCAGTCTCATATAAAGTTCTATAATCCAATTTATTTTCAATCGCTTCATCCACACAGTTTCTTAAATATGCTTGTTTACTATAAGACAACAAAGGAAAAGACTGATCGAGTGAATATTTGGCCGTCCCGTCATGATCTAAGGCCGTCACCGGGAGTATTTCCATTTCAACAATTTTATGAAATTCGAACAAAGAACGATCGAATTGTTCCAATGTTTTTTGATCGCAATAGCTGATTAAAAAATCACACGAGCCATCTTTTAATAAGCGCATCCCCTGTTTGAAATTTGAGGCAATAATTTCCAATTTTAAGTCCGTCATATCCATCGATAACTCATGAATAAAGCGGGGGAAAAACTGGGTAATGAGCGAGTGTGACACTGCAAACTTGACGGTTAACTCATCATGTTTCACATTCTTTTCTAAATATTTTATTGTTGTAGTGAGTTGATTTTGTATGTTTTTTGCCGAAGCCAGTAAAACTTGACCTGCTTCTGTGAAATCAATGTTTTTACTATATCTTTTCAAAATTTGGAAACCCAATGAGTTTTCAATATTCTGAATTCTGCGCGTAAAGGCAGACTGTGTGACATGTCGTAGAGCTGCTGCTTGAGATATTGATTTTTCTTGCTCTAATGCAAGTAAATCTTCAATCCATCGAATTTCTAAAGTCATAACTCATTCTTCACTCACCCTTTGATCAATTATAATCTATTATGCAAAAAATGCATGTAGTAATATATTTTTACATTAGAAAAAAAACCGTGCGCACTTTAATATCGATTTATTCGAGATTAGAGTCTATTTAAATGAACATTAAGATTAACACACGCGTTGAAAAGGATTTATTAGGACATAAAGAAATTCCTGCTCATTGCTATTATGGTGTACAAACTTTAAGAGCTTTAGAGAACTTTAATTTAAGTCCAAATAAACTCAATCAATTCCCTGTTTTTATTAATGCCCTTGCAATGGTTAAAGCTGCATGTGCAGAAGCCAATTTTAAACTCAATAAACTTGAAGAAAATAAATACAATGCTATTCAGTATGCATGTGAACAAGTTATTAATTATAAGTATCATGACCAATTTCCAATTGATATGATTCAAGGTGGTGCAGGAACATCCACCAATATGAATATCAATGAAGTTCTGGCTAATATTGGCTTAGAACATTTAGATCATTTAAAAGGCGAATATCAATATTTACATCCAAATAATGATATTAATATGTCTCAGTCAACCAATGATGTCTATCCAACTGCCATTAAAGTGGGTTTAATTTTTGCAATTGAGCAATTGAACAGCCCGTTTCAAAATTTAATTCAAAGTTTTAAGAACAAGTCCGATAAGTTTTCGCATATCTTAAAAATGGGTCGTACCCAATTGCAAGATGCCGTTCCAATGACCTTAGGTCAAGAATTTGGCGCATTTGCAAATACCTTACAAAATGATTTAAACAAGCTCAATGACATCATGCCGTCTGCTTTAAGTGTTGTAAATTTGGGTGGAACAGCAATTGGAACAGGCATCAATACCGAAGTTAAATATCGTGAATATGCCATCGCAGCGTTGTCTGAAATTACGCAAAAGCAGATCAGCAGTTCACCTGATTTAATCGAAGCAACCTCAGATATGGGCGATTTCGTTTTATTATCGAGCTTCTTAAAACGTACCGCGACTAAACTCTCAAAAATTGCCAATGACCTGCGTTTGCTTTCTAGTGGCCCTCGTACTGGTCTGAATGAAATCCATTTAGAACCGCGTCAACCGGGCAGCTCAATTATGCCAGGCAAAGTGAATCCTGTTATTCCAGAAGCCATGAATTTAGTGTGTTTTCAAGTCATTGCAAATGATTTGGCTATTACTTTGGCGGCCGAAGCAGGTCAACTGCAGCTCAATGCGATGGAGCCATTAATTGCATTTAAACTGTTCGAATCGATCGATTTGTTGGGTAAAGCGATGCAAATGTTCCAACATAAATGTATTGAAAACATCCGTGCCAATGCTGAACACTGTCAGGCCAATGTAGATAATTCAATCGGCATTATTACTGCACTCAACCCCTATTTGGGCTATGAAACAACGACTCGTATTGCAAAACAAGCCAATGAAACTGGTCAAAGTGTATTGGCTTTAATTAAAGCTGAAAACCTATTGTCTGATCAAATTTTGGCTGATGTGCTATCGATCAAAAATATGGTTCATCCTCAGCAATCTTTATCATGATTTATTAGCATTTAGTCTTTTTAAAAAGGGATCTCATCGGAGGTCCCTTTTTTATAGAGGAAAAGTATGCTCTGTCACTCGTATTAGCTGAACATTTTGATGCCATAAAGCTCTTTTTTAAATACCAAATTTGCCTACCATAAAAAAAAGAACTTGATATAAATCAAGTTCTTTTTTACTTCATACAATATTTAGATATTATACAAATCAGAATGGAAGATCATCATCCATATCTGCCGGTGCTGCCGCAGGCGCTGACTGAGGAGCCGCCTTGGGTGCAAAACCGCTTGGGTTATTGTTCGCATAACCACTTTGTTGGTTGTTGCTATTGCCCGCTGCAGGATTGCCGCCATAACCGCCTTGGTTGTTGTTATTGTTATAACCACCACCTTGGTTATTGTTGAAACGTGGTTGTGCATAACCATCATTTCCGCCTTGCATTTGCTCACCTTGCTGACGGTTGTTGTCGAGCATCTGCATTTGCTCACCACGAATTTCTGTGGTGTAGCGTTCTTGACCATTTTGATCTGTCCACTGACGAGTACGCAGTGAACCTTCAATATAAACTTTCGAACCTTTACGTAGGTATTGTTGCGCAATTTCACCTAGACGGTTGTGTAACACAATACGGTGCCATTCGGTTTGCTCTTTACGCTCACCTGTGCTTTTGTCTGTCCAAGAGTCGCTCGTTGCAATTGAAAACTGGGTCAACGAACCACCGTTTGGAAAAGTTTTCGTCTCTGGATCTCGGCCTAATGTGCCCACTAAAATAACTTTATTTACACCGCGCATCTGATGTTTACTTCCTATCTATTTCTATTATTTACTTTATAAGAGTTATGCTTAAATGGCTACCTCTTTCCCCAACAACTGCGTTAAATCTTGTCGCGTAGCATCATCTATTTGCTGCTTATCGACTTTTACATACGCTACTTGCTGATCAGACATCACCACGACCTCTTCAATACCACGAATCGCTAAAAGCTGTGAAGTCCATTCGTCCGTTTGTTTATGTTCAGGTAAACGCAATACCATCGAAGACAAATAGCGCGGTTGTGCCAAGCCAAAACTAATCAATAACCAAACAATCGCTAGTCCAGTCAGGATGCTCCAACCCAAGGCTGTATTGTTTAACAGCAACAACTGACCACCTGTGACACCACCAAAGAATGCGCCTAAAAACTGGCTACTGGCATTAACGCCCATCGCGGTGGCTTTAGACTGAATCGGCGCAGCTTTCGATAACCATGACGGCAACAGCGCTTCCATGACATTAAAAGCAATAAAGAATAAGCCCAAACCTGTCAGCAAAATATACTTCGACTCAAAGCCAAAAATTAGGATGCCTAAGCCTAAAATAATGCCGCCAATAGCCGTTAAAAAGATGCCTCGCATCTTGCGATATTTTTCAGCCAACACAATACTTGGAAAGGCAAAAAATAGGCTAATCACCAAGAGCGGTAAATACACCCAGCCATGCGAATTTAGTGGAATTTTTGCAAAATCGATGAGCTGTGAGGGAACATAAATAAACATTGCTGTCAGCAATAAATGTAAGCTAAACACCGACACATGCAGACGGTTCAGATCGCCCATTTTTAAGACTTGTTTGAGCTGGGCCAAATAACCTTGTTGATAATTACGATGATGGCGGGTGACTTTTGGCACCAAAAATAACATCGAAATGGCCGCCAAACCCATGATAGTCGTTACCCAGAATAATCCTGAAATCCCCACTAAACCGGTAAGCCACGGCCCCAAACTAAAAGCGACAGCAAAAGAAACCCCGATACTCATGCCCATGGTTGCCATGGCTTTCATACGGTTTTCTTCACGGGTCACATCCGCCAGTAATGCCATCACTACCGCAGACACTGCCCCCCCACCCGCAATGGCACGGCCAATAATCACCCCATAAATGGTGTCTGACATCGCAGCAATTGCACCACCCAAAGCAAATAGGAGTAGCCCAAAAACCACCAAAGGCTTACGGCTATAACGGTCGGCAATCAAGCTGAAAGGAATCTGTAAAATGGCCTGTGTTAAGCCATAAATCCCCACAGCCAAACCGAGCAACGCAGGCGTTGCATATTCATAGGTCTGCCCTGCCACAGAAAATACAGGGATGATCATGAACAAACCCAACATGCGTAAGGCAAAAATACTGCTTAAGGCAAAAGTTGAACGACGTTCTAAAGCATTCATCATAAACGAGGACAGACTGTATTGAATTAATCTTGGATCAAGATTATAGGCTATTCAATCCGACTAGCGGCATGAATTTTATGTTTAATAAAAGCCTTCCTGATCTGAAAAACAAAAAGCGCAGCCTGAGCTGCGCTTTTCTTCGGTTTAAAGCCATCTGCTTTAAGCGGCTTGATGTTTTTTGTATTGAATAGAAGCAATAACAGCCCAAACAATAAAGGCTACACCAATTAAACCCGTGACGACTTCTGGTACATGTAGACCTGTACCACTTGCCAACATAATGAATGCTAAAGCACCAATGGCGTAGTGTGCACCATGCTCAAGGAAGACATAGGCATCCAAGGTGCCTTTTTCGACCAAGTAAATCGTCATCGAACGCACGAAGATCGCACCAATCGCAAGACCTAACATAATAATCACGACATCTGAAGTAATGGCAAACGCGCCAATTACACCATCAAAACTGAACGATGCATCAAGTACTTCTAGGTATAAGAAACCACCAATACCTGCTTTGACCACACCTGTGGTTGCACCATTGGCATCATGTGTAACCGCATTGCCATCTTCATCAACTTCAGGTTCGCCACCCAACAAATGACTTAAGACTTGAACGCCAATATAAACCACGATGCCCCAGATTCCCGCCATGGTCACCACCAGACGTTTAGCTTCGTCGACATTGGCCGCCATCACCAAAAGTGCAATCAGTGCAAGGAAGACCGACATTGCAGGAACATTGGCTAAGTTAGTCAAACGGCGTTCTAACCAGCGGAACCAGTGCGTGTCTTTCTCTTCATCTAAGAAGAAGTTTAAGAACACAAGTAACAAGAATGCTCCACCAAACGCAGCAATTTCAGGGTGGTGATCCATCAGACGTTGTGAGTAGGTTTTTGGATCATTCAAAGCCAGTTGTACGACTTCAACAAAGCCCATATCTGCAGTTACAGCCACAATTGCGACAGGGAAGATTAAACGCATACCAAATACAGCGACTAAAATCCCCACAGTCAGGAACAACGTTTTCCAGAAATGATCCCAACCACGTAACACAGATGCATTGACCACGGCATTATCAAAAGATAACGAGACCTCCATCACCGCTAAAATTGCAGTAATGGTCAAAGCAGTAAACATGGTCTTTAAGCCCGCTTCTGGTCCATGGGTAAAACCCCAGTACGCAGACAACGCAAGACACACGATCGTAAAAATGATAGAGAAACCAAAATGTTTCATCATGACAGATCGACCTATAAAAAATTTGGAGATGAACGAAAACTTAAAAAACAGGTTGAGTTTTATGGCCGCAATTATGACGCTTTTTGCGCCTGAAACCAAAACATCTTCGTTAATTTTTACTTATCTCACCGATGTACGGAGATGAATTGTTGTTCCGCGCAAACTGTTGTTATAGTCTTGCCCATATTTTGGCTTCCCTCAGGATCTAATCATGGCTTTTTCTCAAGACGTTTGGCAACGTAATGTCGACTTATATCAAAAAACACTGGCTTTACCTTTTAACCAAGAATTAGCTTCAGGCACACTTAATAAAGAAGCATTTTGTCATTATGTGATTCAAGATGCGCACTACTTGGTGGCTTATGGTCGTGCTTTAGCGGTGTGTGGTGCCAAAGCGTATGAGGCTGACGACATTATTCAGTTTAGCCAAGGGGCTAAAGAAGCAATTGTGGTGGAACGCAGTTTGCATGATGGCTTTATGAAAAATTTTGATATTTCAAAACAGCAGTTTGAAGAAACCCCGCTGACTTTGGCATGTCACCATTACACTTCATTTCTAACGGCAACAGCATGGTCTGAAAGCTACCCAGTGGTGTTAGCAGCGCTCTTACCGTGTTTTTGGATTTATGCTGAAGTGGGTAAAGACATTGTGGGTAACTCTATCGCCAACAACCCGTACCAAGCGTGGATTGATACTTACGCAGGTGAGGAATTCAACCAAGCGGTACGTAATGTAATTGCAACCATCGATAAAGTGGCTGCACGTTGCGATGCGGATACCATTGAGAAAATGCATAAAGCCTACCGTAAAGGGGCTGAACTGGAATGGTTGTTCTGGGACAGCGCTTATAAACAACAACAATGGCTCGGTTTAGACCACGCTTAAAAGCGAAAATGATCCCAAAAGCCCTGAACTCTTCAGGGCTTTTTTATTGACCGAATCTCGTATTTTTTCAGAAGGCGCGATTGCTATTTTAAGCATTTAAAACTAAACTTTAATAATGATAATAATTATCATTTGCATAATTAACTTTCAAGGGCCGTTCTCATGCATCCGGATACTCTTGGTACTGAAGCCATTCGTGCATTTTTTACCGTACAATGTTGCTGGCTAAATAACGAAGAAATTTACCTTGAAAAAGGCTGTTTACACTGCGGTTCTGCCGCGACCTATCTCATTTATTATACCAATCCACATATTCAAAAATTGATGTTGGCGTTTATTAAAAAATATCATTGCGTTTTAAGTCGAGAACAAGACTTACTCGACCTACCAGACTTTGAAAATGACTACGATGCCTTCTTGCAAACTCTTGAGCACAAAGTCAATTTCTATGCCCGTCTTCATCATGACATTATCCGTCCCTTTGCTTTTGAGACGGTCGATTCAATCTTTGAACGTCCTTATGCACTAGCATGCTAAATGCTGCAACCACAACAACACTCTATCCCTGAAGGCGTATGGCAAACCAAAAATAGCACAACCATGATGCAACTTTTGCGCTGCGCCGAATGGGTGATCCACTCTTTTTTACGCAACGCGTAAACACCTTTCTGTCTTCAGTCGCAGCCAATATCGATAGCTTGAGACTTGTTTCAACACTGAAATCTAGCTACAGTCTAGCAGCATCAATTTTCTTTTGGCCGACATGATTTGTCGCTATAAAATCATGTTTAACACTTGAATAAAGCATAAGTCGTTATCATATACCTCCTTCATCTGCACAATTTCGAGATAGTTTTATGAGCCAAAGTCATATCCGTATTCGAGGCGCACGTACCCATAACTTAAAAAATGTGAACCTTGATATTCCCCGCGATAAGTTCGTGGTGATCACGGGACTTTCTGGTTCAGGTAAGTCATCGCTTGCATTTGATACACTCTATGCCGAAGGTCAGCGTCGTTATGTCGAATCGCTTTCGGCCTATGCGCGCCAGTTCTTGTCACAAATGGAAAAACCTGAAGTTGACTCAATTGAAGGTTTAAGCCCTGCCATTGCGATTGAACAGAAGTCAACCAGCCATAACCCACGTTCTACGGTGGGCACCATCACCGAAATTTATGACTATTTACGACTACTCTACGCACGTGTCGGTACGCCATTTTGCCCAGAGCATGATTTGCCGATGGTGGCACAGACCGTATCGGAAATGGTCGATGCCGTAAAAGGATTGGATGAAGGAACAGCGCTGATGCTGCTTGCACCTGTGGTGCGTGAGCGTAAAGGTGAATATTCCAACCTGTTTGAACAGCTACAAAGTCAAGGTTTTGTACGGGCCCGTGTCGATGGTGAGATTGTTGATCTCGACCCAATTCCAGAACTCGATAAAAAGAAAAAACACACCATTGAAGTGGTGGTGGATCGTTTTAAAGTCCGTGATGACCTCGGCAACCGCATTGCAGAGTCTTTTGAAACGGCTCTACGTTTGGGCGGTGATATTGCGATTCTTTCGTGGATGAACGGTGAACACCCAGATCGGGTTTTTTCGGCTAAACACTCATGTCCTGAATGTGACCGCGCCGTTGCAGAACTTGAACCACGTTTATTTTCATTTAACAATCCCTTTGGTGCCTGCCCAACCTGTGATGGTTTAGGGACTCGTAGCCATTTTAGTGCCGAAAAACTCATTCCAAGCCCTGAGGTTTCCATTAGCCAAGGCGCGATTCGTGGTTGGGACAGACAACGCCCGTACTACTACAGCATGATTGAAAAAGTGGCTGAGCATTTTGGCTTTTCTTTGGATACGCCTTGGAATGAACTGGATGCCGACACCAAAAAGAAATTTTTATACGGTACAGGCAAAGAAAAAGTTGATTTAAGTTATATCGATGAACGTGGTCGTAAACATAATCGTGTACAACCTTTTGAAGGAATTTTGCCACATTTAGAACGTCGCTATCGTGAAACTGAGAGTAACTATGTTCGTGATGATTTGGCACAATATCTGTCTAATGCAGCATGTGATGCCTGCGGTGGATCACGTCTGAATGAAATTTCACGCCATGTTCGAGTGAAAGACAAAACCATTGCCCAAATTACCAAAATGTCGATTGGTGATGCGGAAAGTTATTATCAAGATTTAAATCTTGATGGTGCAAAAGGTGAAATTGCCGATAAAATCTTTAAAGAAATTCGTGAGCGTTTACATTTCTTAGTTTCAGTGGGTTTGAATTATTTAAGTCTTTCTCGTTCAGCAGAAACATTGTCTGGTGGTGAAGCGCAACGTATTCGTTTGGCTTCGCAAATCGGCGCAGGTTTGATGGGAGTGATGTATGTCCTCGATGAACCGTCGATTGGTCTGCATCAACGTGATAATGATCGCCTATTGGAAACCTTAGTCCGCTTACGTGATTTGGGGAATACTGTTTTAGTCGTTGAGCATGATGAAGATGCGATTCGTGCAGCAGATCATATTATCGATATTGGTCCTGGTGCTGGTATTCATGGTGGTCATGTGATTGCTGAAGGGACTTATGATGAAATCCTTGCGAATAGTGAATCTCTCACGGGTCAATATTTATCTGGCAAACTGAAAATTGAAGTACCGAAAAAACGTACTGAACCGCCAAAGCCTGAAGAACAAATTAAATTGATGGGTGCTGCGGGTCATAACCTACAGAATGTGGATTTAACCATTCCTTTGGGTGTGATGACCTGTGTGACTGGTGTGTCTGGTTCAGGTAAATCTACGCTGATTAACCGTACTTTATTGCCTTTAGCAGCAACACAGCTCAATGGCGCAACGACATTAACGGCTGAGAAGTTTGACTCGATTGATGGTCTGCAATTCCTTGATAAAGTTGTTGATATTGATCAAAGCCCAATTGGTCGTACACCTCGCTCTAACCCTGCAACGTATACAGGTTTATTTACTCCGATTCGTGAATTATTTGCGCAAACACCAGAAGCCAAAGCACGTGGTTATGCTGCGGGACGTTTCTCGTTTAACGTGAAAGGTGGTCGTTGTGAAGCCTGTGAAGGTGACGGCATGATCAAAGTGGCAATGCACTTCTTACCTGATATGTATGTGCCTTGTGATAACTGTCATGGTGAACGTTATAACCGTGAAACTTTAGAAGTCGGTTATAAGGGCAAAAATATTTCAGATGTACTGAATATGACGGTTGAAGATGCCATGCATTTCTTTGATGCGATTCCTGTCATTCATCGTCGTTTAGAAACACTGAATCAAGTCGGTTTGGGCTATATTCGTTTAGGTCAGTCTGCAACGACACTGTCAGGTGGTGAAGCGCAGCGTGTGAAATTGGCACGTGAATTGGCAAAACGTGATACAGGTAAAACGTTATATATCTTGGATGAACCCACTACAGGTCTACATTTCCATGACATTGCTAAACTGTTAGATATCCTTCATGAGCTACGCAATAAGGGCAATACCATTGTGGTGATTGAGCATAATTTGGATGTGATCAAAACTGCTGACTGGGTGATTGATTTGGGCCCTGAAGGTGGTGCAGGTGGCGGGATGATTATTGCGGAAGGTACACCTGAGCATGTGGTGAAATCTAAAGTTTCGCATACTGCGAAGTTTTTGAAACCGTTGTTGAAGTGATTCTGGGATTCTCCCACTTTAAGAGGGGGGATTTCCTCCTTCCACATAACAGGCGCGACATGAATGTCGCCTGTTTGACTATGCTCAAGGGACTGAACATTAGTTAAACAAGTGGGTTTTGTCACTTTTGCCCAGTAAAAATGAGATAACGCTACACAATAGCAATTATGCCAGCAATCCAGTACGAAGATGCTCTAAAACGATAGTCATTAATACCAATCGTTCAACTTATTATTCAAAAGCTCGAATCTGCTCAGCAAGCAAAGCCAACTCTTCATCATTTGCCCGCTGAAAATCATGTGATGAAATATAGCCTTCGTACTGCTCAAAATATTTATCAACATTAGAGTTTACAGCTTTCCAGTTTTCATGCATTTGCTTGGTTCCATGCATAGGGAACAATTTTGCATGTATATGATCGACGCCAAAACCTTCAAATACCATTGCAGTCCGCCCAACGTCTTCAAAGAATCCATCTAACTTTTTCGCAATTTTCTTGGTGTAAAGTATCAATCCGGTGAGAACATCATCATCCAAATCAAAAGCATAACTTGTGTAATGTTTTTTGGGGATTACAACAGCTGCACCTAACGTATTCGGAAAAATTGTTAAAAAAGCCATGTAGTCGTTATTGCTATCAATAATATGGCAAGGTATTTCATTTCGTGTCATCTGACAAAAAATACAGTCTGTTCTCATTTGCCCCTCATCTATTCTTTTGTACTGTTATTTAAATTTATTCATTTAGGGCTAATTATTTCAAATATAATATGATTCATTCACTTCACCGACTGAATAAGCCACAACCTTATTTTTCCCCTGCTCTTTGGCTTGAAACAAAGCACGATCGGCTTTTTCTAACAGTGCCATCCAACTGGTCGCACCAATTGCGACCCCAATACTAATACTAACTTTCAAATCAGGGCAACGTACATTATCAAGTGGCTTCGCTTCATAAATCTCAGAACGAATCTTTTCCGCAATTTTTAAAGCGCGCTCCATTCCAACATTTTCAATCAGCACAATAAATTCGTCACCACCGTAACGTACCAACAAGTCAGATGTCCGAATATTTTCTTTTAATTTTTCAGCCACAAACTGAATCACCTGATCCCCCATCAGGTGTCCATATACATCGTTGACCTGTTTAAAATGATCAATGTCGATCACCATTAAACAAGTCTCCGAAAACTGAGTCGGCTGATTTTCCAAAAGTTTAATGTATTCATTCAACGCATAACGGTTTGCAACCCCGGTTAATGAATCCAAATGCGCAATATTCTTGAGTCGAAACTCCAACGCATCTCGCTGCTGAAGCGTCTGTTTTAACTGCTGAATCGCTGCAAATAAAGAATAAACATTGGCGGGTTGGTCTTTGGTATCCATCGGGTTGGGGCGAAGACTGGAATGGGATAAATCAAACAGAATTTCACGCGCTTGAATAAGTGGACTAAACACTCTCTTGCGTGCATAGATCATGGTAAACAGTGCCGCAAAAATTGAAATAAGTGAAATCCCCACCGTTGTGAGCAAAATATTTTGTGCTTTATGCTTTTCAATGATGGCTTTTTCAACGCTATATTTGAGTAAATAATTTTGCAATTCCACCACGGTCGAAAATTTATCAACGATTGCTTCAGTTAACTGTGTGCCAGTTAAGTAATATGGTCGATGGTAAATACTTTCATTCATCAAGCGTTCAACAATCAATAGCCCTTTGGCTAAAAACTCATTATAAACCGCTTGATGCAGCACTTTAAATTCTTCGGTTTTATCACGCTCGGGCTGTAAGGTATCAATGAGTTCCCACAAATACATCACTTGCTTCCGAGTCTGTAAAGAACGCGCTAAATTGGTTTCAGGAATCGGTTGTTTAAAAGCTACATGCGCCATCACATTGGATGCAGCACGACCAGCCTGATCGCGTAAGTCCGCTAATAATAAAATTTGGACATAGAAGTTTGAAACAGCGGTGTCTTTGCCTTCAGATACAGCGATTACGTCTTTTAAAACATCATGACTACGATCCCAAGCATTGAACATTTTTAGGATGGCTTGATCCATAGTCTCGGCATTACGTTGCTCACGTGGTAGAGCTGCATAGGCATCTACCTGTTGTCTGCCTTGCATTAAAGCTTCATCTAAACGGTCAAATAAACTTAAATCTAAATTTGGGAGGTTCGAATGCTTT
The DNA here is from genome assembly GCF_019209785.1 of Acinetobacter sp. CWB-G5. Classification (NCBI taxonomy): domain Bacteria; kingdom Pseudomonadati; phylum Pseudomonadota; class Gammaproteobacteria; order Moraxellales; family Moraxellaceae; genus Acinetobacter; species Acinetobacter sp. CWB-G5. Next base: position 242,236 of record NZ_JAHUTF010000003.1, read on the forward strand.
AAAACCTCTAAGGTCTTTTGCATCTGCTCATCTACCGTGAGTCGATACAGTTTTAATTCAAGCACATGTTTGGCAAAGTCTTGCTGATTACTCGACATGAGCTTGTTGGCTGGCGCACGCTCTCGTGAAATCTTATTGGCCAAGTCTGCAACAGCTTGTAGGGCTTGTATTTCAGTTAAAGCTTGGTTGGTTTTGATGTAATCGCGATAACTTTTGACCATCAACGGAATGGATAAGCTGCACAATGACAAAATAATAATGCTCATTGCAATGTACAACTTTTGACTCAAATACTCAGAGCGTATTTCTCGCATACTTCAACCACGCCCCCATTCCAAAATAAAAGAAAACCAAATTAACTGTTCATTATACGAACAGTATATCGTGTATTTAAGTGATTAATTCTTTGTTTTGCATCATTTTAAGATTTCATCAGCCCCAAATGATCACGGCTAAACTTTCACTCACCTATGGAAACTAAGTAAATCAATCCTTAATAATATTCATGTTTAGTGTGAATTTCATTCAATATTTTCTAGTTTTCCCATTTTTTAAAGTACCTATATTTACATATGCAACATTTAGGTGCATAATGCACAGTATTGGGGCGAATTAGAGTATATCCTCAGCAGATATTCTAATTTTCCCACAAGTTTTGGCGGAAAAAACCAACTTCTTTTAGAAGTTGGTTTTTTTTTGACCAAATAAAAGTTTTTAATGAAAATGCATATTCATAATTGCACCATTATGATGCATTAAATTTCAATATATTTTTATTCAGAAAGAAAATAAAATCTTGAAAATTTAAATAAAAAAAAAGCCCAACCTTGGGGAAAGTTGGGCAGATAAACAAAAACTGTTTGAGGAGAATTAGCTTCTCAAAAAACAACAATATTGTTAAATGATTCGCTAAAATTATTATGAAATAAATCTGTTCACTTGTAAAGCCAACTAAAGTGCTATGGATTAATATAATTCTATAATTATTGTGAAAATTATCACAAACACTAAGAAGATATGTACATTATGCAAGCAAAACCCGAGTTTTTTGCGCTAATTTTAGGCATTTTTTAGACTTAGGACACAAAAACGCCTATATTTGAGGCGCCTTATTTAACTTTTTTTACCGTTTATACCAATTACTTCAATCTAATTTATCAATTAAAAATCAAGTTCAGTACAATTCGATATCGCGCATTCTCTGTTTTCTAAATAGGTATACACTATTGTTCTGCTGTAAGTTTTTTTTGGTTGACATGGATACGATCAATTGAGCATTTTTTAACCTTTAACATAGTTAGAGTAATTACTCAATAACGTAATACCATTAGAGTTCATTGACTTAATAAATTGTTACAATAGAATAGCCTTAGTTTAATCCAATGTTAACAATCTGGTAAATATCATGAAAAAACTCGGTTTAGCCACTGCTTTATTATTAGCCATGACCGGTGCTCAAGCATACCAATTCGAAGTACAAGGTCAATCAGAATACCTCGATGCGTCTGCTGCAAATGACAAAGATTTTACTGGCAGTTTGCAAGGTACTTTCTACTTTAAAGATGTTGATTCATCTAAAGGTCCTTTAGCTGAAGCTGCTTTCTTAAACCAAGCGTCTAATGTATCTGTAGCGTATAACTATGCTGAACTAGATGCTGACGTAGTTGCTCACAACTATGGCGCTAAAGCTGAAGCTTATGTACCAACTAAATTCGTTCCTGCTTATGCAAGCGCGTCTTACAGCCACACTGTTCTTGATGGTAAAAACGGCAAGTCAAATGACCAAGGCGACCGTTATGCTCTTGAAGTGGGTGCTTTAGCTGCTCCAAACTTCTTGGTTGCTGTAGGTTACACTAGCGTTGCTGACCAATTTGCTCTTGATGCGTTCAACGTAATGAGCAATGGCGCGGTTAAAGCTGTTGGTGAAACTGTAACAATCGGTGATGACCAAGACGCGATTACTGCACGTACTAAATACGTAGGTAACATCGACGGTACTAACATGGCGCTTGGCTTAGAAGCTGGTCTTGTTTATGGTGAAGACACTGCTTACCAATTAAAAACTGACCTTTACTTAACACCTGCGTTAAGTGTTGGTGCTTCTTATGCAGAGTCTAGCTTTGACTTAACACCGAACAAAGCTTGGGGTGCGAACGTAAACTACTTCATCACTCCAGCGATTGCTGTAGGTGCGAGCTATGTAAATGCTAATGCTGAAACTAAAGCGCTTGACACTCAATCTGTTGGCGTAAACGCTAAATTCCGCTTCTAATTCAATTTAGAAACTGAATACAAAAAAAGGACGCTTAAAGCGTCCTTTTTTTAGTTTGTGGCTCTGACTAAATTTAAGAAATGTAAATGACGCTCATATTGGTCAATAATATCTTGTAATAGATCATCTAAAGTCCAATCCATCACATCATAATTTTGCCCACCTTCTCTTAAGAAAACTTCAGCTTGATAAAACTGCTGTTCTTCGAGTCTATCTGCCATAAAACTAGGTGGCTGAGTTTCACGGGCAACCACCTGATAGATAAAATTAATTTCATTATGGTGATCTACGCGTAACTGCAAGCCATGCTCAATCGGTTGAATGGTCACGTCTAGCTGACGGCGCTGAAATTCCTTTTGTACCGCTGAAAATGCATGTTGTACCTGTTGGCCAATGAACTCTTCGACCTCAGACTGAGTATGTGGATAATGCATAATCAGACCTAGACGCTGTTGCCAACTGCGTGGATTTTGAATCGCACGTGGCGTAATTCGCGCATCTTGTAGTGCACGCATTTTGGTGACATCCAAACGCAGTGCTTTCAGTAAGCCCCAACAGACCAGTAACATAATCAAAGTAAAGGGCAAGGCACTCATAATTGTGGCCGATTGTAAGGCTGAAAGTCCGCCTGCCATCAGTAAGATAATCGACAGTAACGCAATCAAAATGGTCCAAAATAGCCGTTGCCATAAAGGTGAATTTTCTGTTTCAGCAGTTAAGTAATCAATCACCAATGAGCCTGAGTCGGCAGAAGTCACAAAGAATAGCACCACCAGAACGGTCGCAATCAGGCTCGATATTTGAGAGAAAGGTAAATGGGTCAAAAATTCAAACAGTGCGACGGATGAATCTTGTTGTACCGCTGAGATTAAAGAAGTGTGCCCATCTTGAATAATACTGAACAGCGCTGCATTCCCCATGAAGCCCATCCATATCAGAGTAAAACCTGTAGGAATGAACAATACTCCGACAATGAACTCGCGAATGGTTCGACCTTTAGACACTCGGGCAATAAACATTCCCACAAAAGGCGACCACGAAATCCACCAGGCCCAATACATAATGGTCCAACCACCAATCCAACCATTGGGTTGGTAGGCATACAGGTTGAAGGTCATCGTGAACAGATTAGATACATATTGCCCTGCATTTTGAATACTGGTTTGTAAGATATAAATGGAAGAACTGGCAAAAAACACAAATAACAGTAAAACCACTGCCAGCACCAAGTTCAATTCAGACAGCCGTTTAATGCCTTTGTCCAAACCAAAACCGACTGAGAGCGAAGCTAAAAAAGTGACAAAAATGATTAGCCCGACCTGAATGCCAATACTTTGCTGAATGCCAAAAAGATAATTCAGTCCCGAATTAATTTGGGTCACCCCAAAACCAAGTGTGGTCGCAACCCCGAAAATAGTGCCTAAAGTTGCAAAGGTATCAACCGCATCTCCCGTTGCACCATAGATTTTTTTGCCCACCAAAGGATATAAAGCAGAGCGAACTTTTAAAGGCAAATTATGTCGGAAAGAGAAATAGGCCAGTGACAATCCCACAAGCGCATAAATGGCCCATGCATGTAATCCCCAGTGGAAAAAGGTGATCCGCATTGCTTGTTGTGCGGCATCTACGGTTTGCCCATCGCCCGTGGGCGGGTTGACATAATGCATCACTGGTTCAGCGACACCGAAGAACATCAAACCAATCCCCATCCCTGCGGTAAACAGCATGGCGAACCAAGAGCTACTGCTATATTCAGGCAGACTATGATCAGGACCGAGTTTGATTTTCCCCATATCGGAGAGCGCAATAAAGATCAGCAAGATCAGAAATAACGCGACAGATAAAACATAAAACCAGCTAAATGAATCAATAATCCATTGATTTAAATGTTTGGTTAAAGCCTCAAAACCACTTGGGTCAAAAAGAATCAAGGCCAGAAAAAGCACTAGAATCAGGACAGTGCTGAGAAATACATTCCGTTTGATGTTTGCAAACAGCGATGGCTTTATGGAAGGCATAATTCCCCCAGAAAATTATTTTTAGTACAAAGATATAACCAAAATGGTTAATTAGACGAGTCTAATAAAGAGTGAAGAATGAATAGCTTAAAATTTAACGATTCTGTTCCATCATAATTTATGTTGGAAAATAAGGCAGTGCGAATCCTGTAACAGTTTAATTTTCTTTATGATCATTGGGCCGATGCTGAATATACTGCAAGGCAATCAAGCGTGAAACGACTAAAGCCAAATACATCACCCCACAAAACATCTGCAACATTGCAATCATACGAGCCAGCGGTGTTAATGGCATTAAATCGGACAAACCTGTCGCCGACTGCAAACTAAAGCTTAAAAAAAGTAAATCGAGCCATGACTGTGCGCCCGCCACATTGGGATTTAAAAAGCTATTGGGTTCTAAAATCTGGCAAATGCTATATAAAAAGGCAAAACCCCATGCAATAAGGGTAAACACTGCCCCTGCAGCAAATAGCTCATCTTTGGTCAAATAACGGTCTGCAAACATATAGCGCAGCAAGCCATAGGCCGCAATAAAATAGGCCATCGCTTCAAAGGCATGACTAATCACCAAAAGCATTGGATCTCGCGCACCGAGCAAAATCAGTAACGAAAAGAACAATGCCCCACCAACAAAGCTCAAGCCGAGAATGGTGAACACGGGGGTTTGGCGAATGACCTTGGCAATGAGTAACAGGACCAAAACACCTAAGCCCCAAACCAATACACGTAAGGACAAACTATGACCGCTCAACAGCGCCAAAATCAGCATAATAAATTGCAACAGCAGTAACCATGCTGATGGCAGTAAACGGAAGCCTTTCCAAAATTCGACAAATACTTGCATATGCAGCCTGTTGTTTTTAAAGCCAAGTTTGATTGGTTCTTGTTCTCGCTTTTAAACTTAGCACGAATAGCCACTGAAACCGATGCTTTTTATTCGTGTCAGTCGATTCATTTTGCCCAACAATTTGTGTACTGCTTGAGTAGTGAATGTCACGATCTAGGTCTTTCAGTATTCCATACCAACATGGTTTCGATATTCAACACCATAAAAAAAGCCCCAATCAATGGGGCTTTTTTTAGTTCAGGTTCAGATTAGTGATCTGAAGCGCCTGAGATACCAATACCTGTTTGTGAACGTACATACTGCGCATCAAATGCTTTACGTTCTGCTTGTGCACGTGCTGAGTTATCAGTCACAGAGAACAACCAGCAGCAGAAGAACGCCAATGGCATTGCAAAGATCGCTGGACCATTGAATGGATTTACTGGCGTTTCAGAGATTGCGAATGTATCTACCCAAACGGCTTTAGACAAGACAATAAGTACTACTGCAGTCGCTAGACCCACTACACCACCAATCACCGCACCACGCGTGGTTAAACCTTTCCAGAACATTGACAGTACAAGCACTGGGAAGTTCGCACATGCAGCTACAGAGAATGCTAAACCTACCATGAAGGCAACGTTTTGTTTCTCGAACAGAATCCCTAAAATCATCGCAAAAATAGCAAGACCTAAAGTCGCGATTTTAGACATACGAAGTTCAGATTCAGGAGTCGTTTGACCTTTCTTGAATACGTTTGCGTACAAGTCATGCGAAATTGCTGAAGCACCTGACAAGGTCAGACCTGCAACAACAGCAAGAATCGTTGCGAACGCCACTGCTGAAATGAAGCCCATGAACAAGTCACCGCCCAATGCATCAGACAAGTGAACCGCTGCCATGTTGTTACCACCAACAAGCTCTAGCTTGCCAGTTACTGCCATTTTCGCGACATCAAGGAACTGCGGGTTGTTCGATACATAAAGGATCGCACCAAAACCAATGATGAAGGTTAGAAGGTAGAAGTAACCAATGAAACCTGTTGCAACAACCACTGATTTACGTGCTTCTTTAGCATCTTTAACGGTAAAGAAACGCATTAAGATGTGTGGTAAACCCGCTGTACCGAACATTAAAGCCAAACCTAAAGAAATGGCATCAATTGGGTTCGCTGCAAGTTTACCTGGGCCCATGATATTGCCCGCTTCTGCTAAAGAAATGTCATGTACTTTAGAGAAAACTTGAATTGACTGGGTGAACATTTCAGAGAAGCTGAAGCCCACGCCTTTCATCACCATGAAAGCCATGAATGTCGCGCCAGACAAAAGCATCACAGCTTTAATAATCTGTACCCAAGTCGTTGCCAACATCCCACCGAAGATCACGTAAGCCATCATCAGAAGGCCGACAATCACTACAGCAATGTTGTAGTTCAAACCAAATAAGAGTTTGATCAACTGACCTGCACCCACCATCTGAGCGATCAGATAGAATGCAACGACAACCAATGAACTCACTGCTGCAAGCGTACGCACTGGTTTTTCCGCTAAACGGAATGACACTACGTCAGATAAGTTGAACTTACCTAAGTTACGTAGACGTTCAGCCACCAAGAACAATACGATTGGCCAACCAACCATGAAACCCAATGAATACAGCAAGCCGTCGAAGCCTGAACTGAAAACCATTGCGGAAATTCCCAAGAATGACGCTGCGGACATATAGTCACCCGCAATCGCTAAACCATTTTGGAAACCTGAAATCCCGCCACCTGCTGTGTAGAAGTCAGCAGTGTTGGTGGTTTGTTTTGCTGCCCATTTGGTGATGAGCAAAGTAAATCCGACAAAGATACCGAACATGATAATTGCATGCCAGTTTGTCGCTTGTTGTTGAGCCTCACCCAAATCTGGGCCTGCAAGTGCTAGGCTCGAAGTCAACAGTGCGATAGCAGCGACTGTAAGCGCTTTCAATGAATTCCATTTCATTAGTGCTGTCCTTTCTCTTGCGCAATGGCTTCGACTTCACGCATTGCTTCTTCATTTAATGCGTCGAGCTTGTTATTCGAGATATACGAATACACACCACACAAAACAAAAGACAATACAATAATGCTTAGACCCAATGGCATTCCAATCGTGGTCACCCCACCACTGACTGAAGTCATTAAAAATTCTTTGTTGTAGCCGACCAACAACATGAAACCAACGTATACAACCAACATAATAGTTGTCAGTGTCCAGCTCAGTTTACTTTTACGACTAACCATTTCCTTGAATTTGGGATTTTGTAGAATCTGTTCTACTTGTCTCTCATCCATAACCATACTCCTGTCTGTATCCAACCGTAGATACAATTTTTTAATTCGAATTATTACATTTGCTAAAGTAGCAAGCTTCTGTATTGGTTGTAATTTAGACTTTGGTCTGTAAATTTTAAACAAGCTCAGCAGCCTCTATCCCAGATGCGCTATGATGGCCGAGATGAAGGAAAAACTTTAGGTAAAATGAACAGCTGGCTCATTATCGGGGTATTGGCCCTCTATATCGTCTTACTCTTTATCTGCGCTTTTTTTGGTGAGAAACACGCCAGCCGTCTGAGCACGCGTGGGCGCATGCTATTGTTTAGTTTAACTTTAGGGGTCTACTGTTCATCTTGGACCTTTTATGGCGCAACAGGTGCAGCAGTTCGTGAAGGCATTATCTTTCTGCCGATCTACCTTGGCCCACTACTTTTCGTCGCACTGGGCTATGACATTTGGCGTCGTTTAGGCCGCGTCCGTCAGCACCATGCTATTTCATCGATTGCCGATTTTGTCGCTGCACGCTATGGTAAAAGTGGGCCTTTGGCCTCAATGGTGACTATCCTCGCCGTCATTGCGATTATTCCTTACTTAGCCCTGCAGCTACGTGCCATTGCACTCAGTGCCGCGGTGATTTTAGAACCTACCGCAGGCAGCATCGCCTCAACCACCAACGGCGTGCTATTCCTCACTGGTATTTTGGCCATTTTAGCCATGATTTTCGGGACCAGACAGATTGCCAATACAGAACAGCATGGCGGTCTGATGTTGGCGGTTGCCTTCGAGTCTTTTGTCAAACTGTTTGCTTTGCTGTGTGTCGCGCTCTTTTTCGTGTTTGCTGCACCTGAAAACATCCATCAAATCTCTAAGGATGTTGCAGAGACTTTCCATCAAGTACAACTCATTGGTGTACCCGATACATTTTGGATTCAAACCTTGTTGGCTGGACTCGCGATCATTTGCTTACCGCGTCAGTTCCACGTCGCTGTGGTCGAATTGCGTGATGAAAAGCATATTCGTGGAGCACGGCGATGGTTCGCAGTTTATTTAGTTTTAACCATCATTGCCATTATTCCGATTGCCAGTTGGGCGCTGCATGCAACGCCAGGTTACTTAGCGATCCCCGATGTCGCAGTTTTGTCTTTACCTTTAAGTTATGGCCAAGACTGGTTAACCCTATTGGCCTTTCTAGGCGGCTTCTCTGCCTCTACGGGTATGCTGTTGGTGTCTTCAGTGGCCCTGTCGATCATGCTCAGTAATGACTTGATCATGCCTGCCTTATGGCGTACCAATTTACTGTCCCGCCATGATAAACGCTTACCCTTGGTGCTTAAATTTACCCGCCGGGTCTGTATTTTAGCCGTCATGCTACTGGGCTTTTTGTTCTTCCATTTTTTTAATGACATTGACCAACTTTCAGTCTTTGGCTTGTTGGCCTTTAGTGCGGTGGCTCAGTTCTCACCTGCCCTCATTGGTGGTCTATACTGGCGTGGCGGCAGTAAACAAGGCGTCTATGCAGGTTTATTGGCTGGTTTTGGCATGTGGGCCTACACCCTGTTGTTACCGACTGTGCTGCGCAGTTTGCCTGCTGAATATTCACACTTTACCGAAAGTTTTCTTAATGTCGGGCCCATGGGCATTAACTGGTTACGTCCTGAAGCCCTGCTCGGTTTTGAATCCTTTGCCGCACTCACTCATGGGGTGGTATGGGCACTCGGTCTGAATATTATTTTATACATTTGGATTTCCCGCGTTTTCCGCCCCAGCGTGGCCGAACAAATTCAAGCAGAAAGCTTTTTCTATTATGAAACTAAGCCACTGCCGACACAGAGCACGTCTACAGACATCAACTACATTCATCACGATGTTGCACGTTTAAAAGTTGGTGATTTAATCACCTTAGCCAAACGGATTACTGGTGATGGCGCAACTATGCGCGCTTTCCAACAGTTCTGTGCCCAGAACAATGTAGTGCTGAATGAAAACAGCAATGCCAACGGCATGTGGTGGCGTTTTACCGAACAATATTTGGCAGGCACTATTGGTGCTGCATCGGCGCGTACCCTGCTCACCACCGCAATGGTCAACAATGGCCTCGCTTTGGGGCAAGTGGCAAACATTCTAGACCAAGCCTCACAGTGGCAACGTTTTAATCAAAACCTGATCATGACCATGATTGACCACATGACCCAAGGGGTGAGTGTGGTCGATGAAAATATGTGTTTGGTGGCATGGAATAACCAATATTTAAAACTGTTTGATTATCCAAAAGACATTGTCTATGTCGGTTGTCCGATTTCGGATTTGATTCGGTATAACGCAGAGCGCGGCGAATGTGGCCCAGGTTCGGTTGAAGAACATGTACGGAAACGGATGCACTGGATGCAAGTCGGTAGCGCACATGAATTTGAACGCATTCGTAAGGATGGTCGTGTCATTCAAATGCGCGGCAACCCAATTGAAGGTGGTGGCTTTGTCACCACCTTTGCCGACATTACCGCCTTCCGTGAAAATGAAGCCATGCTGGAGGCACGTGTCCAAGACCGAACTCAACAGCTAGCAGATGCATTGACTGAACAACAACTGGCACGTGAACAAGCCGACAAAGCCAATATGTCGAAAAGCCGCTTTATTGCCGCGGCCAGTCATGACTTATTGCAACCGATGCATGCTGCGCGTCTGTTCAGTACGGCTTTAGAACAAAGCGTACAAAGTGAAGAAGACCGTAAAACCTTACAACAGCTTGATCGTGCCTTACACGGTGCAGAAAGTATGTTGTCTGCCCTACTGGATATTGCCCGTCTGGAAGGTGGCACCATTCAACCCAACCGTCAGGCTTATCCGCTGCATGATTTACTCAGCGACCTTGAATTGCAGTTTAAATCCATTGCCGCACAGCGCGGTATTCGTTTCAGCGTACATGATGCTCAGTTCTGGATAGATACCGACCCACAATGGATTCGCCGTATTATTCAAAACTTTGTCAGTAATGCCCTACGCTACACTGCCAAAGGCAAAGTGGTGGTGGGTGTACTCCGCTCCACGGACAAACCACGCCATATTCGGATTGGGGTGTGGGATACTGGACCCGGGATTGCAGAAGAACAACGAATCAAACTATTCCAAGAGTTTGAACGCTGTGGCCATACCTCACCGTGGGGTGAGCAAGGGCTTGGCTTGGGCTTAGCCATCGTACAACGGATGACCAGCCTGCTCGATTACCCAGTGCATGTCTATTCAGAGTATGGCAAAGGGTCATGCTTTATGATTGAAGTACCAATCATTGACCCACCAAAAGTCGTGGCAGCGCCTGTACAAGCAGTTCCTCTCAAAACCAAAGCCTATAAGATTTTGTGCTTGGACAATGACGAAACCATTTTAGAAGGTATGTCGACTTTACTGACCAAATGGGGCTATCAAGTGTTTAAAGCAACCGAGCCTGAGCAAGCTTTTGAAATGATTCAGCAAGAAAACATTCAGGTCTGGTTGGTCGATCAGCACTTAAATCATGAAAAAATTGGTTTGGACTTTATTTTAGCCAATCGTCAAGAAAATGTCCCCGTCGCTTTGATTACCGCAGACTCAGATCCTGAACTGCCACAACGGGTCAAAGATATGAATATCGTGCTGTTGAAAAAGCCGTTAAAACCTGCTTCTTTACGAGCATGGTTATCGGGTTTAAAAATTTCAAATCCTGAATAAATTCACTACATTCGCTCACAAAACCCAAGTTACCTGACTTGGGTTTTGTCTTTTTTGGGCTCTATATATACTGCAAACTGACTAAAGTTTTAAAGGTTTCGACCAAAGTGCTCATTTCCAGCACGTTAAAGCCCAACAATATTGGCTAAAAATTACACATCTATTTTTACTATGGCAAAATACACCAGTTACATTAGTGAACACTTGTATACTTAGTTACAATTTTTCAAGTATTTGTTTTATTTAAACTAAATATACATAAAAACGCAAACTACGACTTTAGTCGTATTCATCTCCACAGGGGATTGGCAGATAACTAGGACTAAGAAAAGATCAGTTTTTCTACCTATATACCCCTTCCTTCGCTGAAGAAACTGATCATCCTTCTCTTGGAGTTTTATGATGAACATTTCTAAAGCAATGCCACATGGCTCAGATCAGTCACAACAATTTTTGCGCCAGTATAGTGCCAATGCCTTTTTACCCAGTATTGACTGGGTCGAACTCTTTAAACAAAGTAGGCTCAACGAGACTCATGTTCAGGCCTTAGATACGCTGTATCACACCGCTATTCCCCTCGCATTACAACTGTTTGAACAACTCGACTTTGATGTGTTTCGACCTGCGGCGTACCAACCGCACGGCTTAGGTCTATTTGAAAAACTTCAACAACAAGAAGACCCGTTCTTGCTGGCATTGGAAACTGAATCCAGTGCACTCAGTGTAGATGTACGCCATCAAATTTGGAGTATGCTCCTTCGCGGCGGCGCAGTATTGGTGTTTAAAGCATGGCTCGGTAAAGTCAAAACCGATCAGGATCAACTCGACACCACCCAGTTTGACCAATTGTCGGATCTGCTCTTTATTAAAACACCACCGCAAGTCTTGGCGGATCGCTTAAGTATTGATGCGCAAGGAACACAAGACCATATTTTCCTCATGTATGACAACGAAATCTACTTAGACCGTTTCAATAGCTTAGAAACGGCGGCTTTATTTGTCGATCTTGGCGTGTATGATGCGGCCTTTTTAAGTCTGCGTGATGACCGTGTTGCCGCTTATTTGAAACAACAGGGCTATGTCTCTGAAGAGCAAATTGATGACTTGCAATGTGCTTTAAATCCTTTATTTTGTACCGATGTCACTAGCAAACAAAACTGCTTGGCTTAAACTTAAGACCGAAAAAAAGCGCTGATGATTCAGCGCTTTTTTAATTCAATAGATCAGCTTACATGCGTTTTTCTTCAATATTTAAAGCATTGATCGCAAGGACCGCTTGAGTTCGGTTTTGTACCCCGAGCTTACGGAAAATCGCAGTCACGTGTGCTTTAATAGTCGCTTCTGAAACATCGAGTTCATAGGCAATCTGCTTATTCAGCAAACCTTCTGCCACCATCATCAAAACACGGAACTGCTGCGGTGTTAAGGATTGAATGCGCTCAGCCAGTGCAGTTTCATCGGCAGCACGTGGGTCAAAGTTCATGTTAGCGGGTAAATTTGGCGGCAACCAAATTTCACCATCTAAGACTTCGCGAATTGCTTCGCCAATATGACTTGGATGTGCCGACTTTGGAATATACCCCATCGCACCATGCGCAATTGAACGCTGAATGATTGAAGTCTCTTCATGTGCTGAAACGACAATAATCGGTAATGATGGATACTGGGCACGAACGTGTACCAATGCAGAAAAACCTGAAGCACCTGGTAAGTTTAAGTCCAATAGCACCAAATCAGGTTCAGGACCTTTTTCAAGGCGTTCATAAAACTCGTTTACTGCGGCTGTTTCATGAATTTGAGCTTGCGGTAAGCTATAACGAACAGCTTGGATTAACGCATGGCGAAACAGCGGATGGTCATCAACGATTAATATATTCATAAGCAACGAGAGATTTCGAGTGCACTAGTCTTGACTATTCTAACCATACAAGTGCCGATAAGGATATGCAAAGTCTAACTTTTTTTCACTTTATCACGCTTTAGGCAGGAAAATAGCCTCAATTCCAAGTCGATCTTGAAATATAAATAACTAATCACATTTTGATATAAAATTTATCAGCACATCGAAAAAGGTTATTTATTTTAAATATATATAAAAAATACAACCATTTAATAAAAATTTAGATAGTCTTTTTCAGCATCAACAGATATATCTGAAAATCAGATAACTTAACGCTATTTCTTTATTTTACAGACCAAATGCAGATATTAGATAAATAAGCCCATTCCGAGATACAACACTTTAGGGCTGTCCTTATGTCTACTTTACTGCAAAAACCACTCAATATTGTCGCTGTGTCAGGCGGTTTAAATACTCCGTCTAAAACTGAGGCATTGGTACAAGAAATATTAAATGAACTGGGCGATGCAACCCCAACCAATGTACATTTCATTAAATTCAGCGAAATTGGCCATTTACTCGGTGGCGCGATTTACCGCAACCAACTGCCACAACGTGTGCAAGATGACTTAGCCGCGGTCGAAGCTGCCGATGCTTTGATTGTTGGAACACCAGTTTACCGTGCTTCATTTACTGGTTTATTCAAACACTTTTTCGACTTTGTTGAGCAAACGGCGCTGGTCGATGTACCGGTACTGCTTGCAGCCTCAGGCGGCAGTGAGCGTCATGCCCTGGTACTGGAGCATCAACTTCGCCCACTATTCAGTTTCTTCCAAGCGCAAACTTTACCTATTGGGGTCTATGCCACAGACAAAGACTTTACCCCCGCGTATACCATCCACAGTGAATTATTGCGAGATCGCATTACTCTTGCTGTGGCCCGTGCTTTACCCATCTTAGAATGGGCACCTGCCAAAGGTCAGCGTGCAGAAGTAGTGAAAGAAAAAACCCAACTTGCCAATCAGAACTTGGGTATCAACACGCAAATCGAACAAGACGATGTACTGCCTTCAGCAGCGGTTCCGAATTTAGATGCAGCCGAGTCTCGCTTGCATCAGAAAAAAGCCAAACCACAGGTCGCTTAACGCAAAAAGCATTGAGAGGGTTTTCACATGTCACAACAGAATAAAAATATTACGTTTGCTTATTGGGTTCCCAATGTCAGCGGTGGCTTAGTGGTGAGTAATATTGAGCAGCGCACAGACTGGAGTTATGACTATAACGTTCGTTTAGCGCAGGCTGCGGAAAAAAATGGCTTTGACTATGCTCTAACTCAGATTCGTTTTACTGCGGGTTATAATGCAGAAAACCAACATGAGTCGGTCAGTTTTAGTCACGGTATTTTAGCCAAAACCAGCAAACTCAAAGTCATAGCCGCCATTTTACCTGGCCCGTGGAAACCCGTGCTTGCCGCAAAACAGCTTGCAACCATCGACCACTTAACCCAAGGACGTATTGCAATTAATGTGGTTAGTGGTTGGTTCCGCGGTGAATTTGATGCCATTGGTGAAGCATGGCCTGAACATGACCAACGCTATGCTCGCTCGGAAGAGTTTATTCGTGCATTAAAAGGTGTTTGGACCCAAGACAACTATAGTTTTGATGGAAAGTACTACCAGTTCAAAAACTACACCTTGTCCCCCAAACCTGTGCAAAAGCCGCATATTGAAATTTTCCAAGGCGGCAGTTCACGTGCTGCACGGGATATGGCTGCACGAGTTTCAGACTGGTATTTTACCAATGGCAATACCCCTGCGGAGCTCAAAAAACAGATTGATGATATTCGTGCAAAAGCCCAACAGAATGGCCATCAGGTCAAAATTGGGGTCAATGCTTTCATCATTGCCCGAGATACAGAGGAAGAAGCGAAAACGGTTCTGCAAGAAATTATTGATAAAGCCAATATTCAAGCGGTACATGCCTTTGGCGAGGCCACCCGTGAGGCGGGTGCTGCAACACTGGAAGGTGAAGGCAACTGGGCCAAATCGACCTTTGAAGATTTGGTTCAATACAATGATGGCTTTAAAACCAATTTGATTGGTACACCACGCCAAATTGCCGAACGTATTGTCGAATTAAAAGCCGTTGGTGTGGATTTAATCCTTTCAGGTTTTTTACATTTTATCGAAGAGGTTGAATACTTCGGTGCCAAAGTGTTGCCATTGGTTCGTGAGTTGGAAGCTCAGCAGCAATCCGTTGAGACTGCCAAATCTGCTTAGCTCGGTAGGCAGCAGACACGAACTAAAAAATAATAATGATAGGTGACTCTATTCTTCCCTCAAGGCTCGGCTTGAGGGTTTTTTTATTGGTGTATAATCCGCACAAAGTAAAAAATATCCTCTTTATATGAACAACAGCCAACCCTCTAAATTCATTAATCTCTCTTTGGCCTTTTTATGGAGCTATCAAGGTCTAATTCCTAAAATCCTTTTTATCAATCCCGATGAGATTGCCATTTGGCAAACTTTTGGGCTTTCCTACACACAGGCCCAACTGGCAGGTCAGGGCTCAGGTGTGCTTGAGTGTGTTTTTGCTTTATTTTTACTTTTTAATTCCAGTAAATATCTGCATTACCTCAGTATTTGCAGCTTAGTGTTTTTATTCGCACTGGTCGCTTTTCTAATACCAGACAGTCTTATTCGTGCTTTTAATCCTGTGGTTATGAACCTTGCAATGATCAGTCTATCCATTTGTTATTGTATGCTTCACAGTCAACAAGCGACTTCCTTTAGTTCACAAAGTAAAGGATCCATATGAATTCAAAATCAGGTTGCATCGTCATTACAGGCAGTTCTAAAGGTATCGGCTTGGGTTTAGCTCAAGCCTTTTTAGAACAACAACAAGCCGTTGTGATTTCTGGTCGAAATAGCACAGATTTGCAGCGCACCCTGCAACAGCTACAGCATCGCTTTCCCGCTGCGCTGATTCATGCCGTCACTTGTGATGTCACGCAGATCCATGAAGTACAAACGCTTTGGGATGAAGCCATTCAACAATTTGGTGCTGTTCAGATTTGGATTAATAATGCAGGTAGTTGTACTGCGACACTAGACTTTAAAGATCTCGCAGCAGCAGACATACAGACTGTGGTGCAAACCAATATTCTAGGCAGTATGTTCGGCTCACAAGTGGCCTTAAACGGCATGCTAGCACAAGGCTATGGTCAAATTTTGAATATGGAAGGTTGGGGTACTCGAGGCGAATGGAGTGCAGGCATGACCGCCTATGCCACCACCAAACGTGCCGTAGGGTACTTTAGTCAAGCCCTGTTTAAAGAAACCAAACAGACCCACATTCAAGTCGGTACGCTTAGTCCCGGAATGGTAGCAACTGACCTACTGGTATCCTCTTGGCAAAATGGCAATGTTCAGCACTGGAACAAAATGAAACGGCTTTTTTTGTTTATTATCGATCCTCCTGAGGTGGTCTGCCGCTATTTAGCCCAACGTATTTTAGAGAATAAACGTCGCCATAGTCGAATCGTATGGATGACGCCCTTACGTCTGTTGCTCCGATTTTTACGGCCCTATTATTGGCGTCGAAATCCAATCAAAGATACAGCTTTAGCACACCTCAACTCAAAATAATGCCACATCAAGTGATAGATCATTTACATTAAACATAAACCCCGAATTAGGAAGACTTCTGATGTACACAGGTATCGTACAAGGCTTAGAGAAAATTTTAGATGTCCGTCAAGGCGACGGTTTTAGCACCCTTGTGGTTTCAAATACACACAACTTTTTTCACGATGTCTTCATCGGTGCAAGTGTAGCCATTAACGGCACCTGCTTAACTGCAACGCACATCGATCTGACCGCCAACCAAGTCCATTTTGATGTCTCAGATTTGACTCGACGCCTGACCACTTTAGGGGCTTTACAGACAGGCGATGAGGTGAATATCGAACGTTCAGCCAAAGTCGGGATGGAAAATGGGGGACACAACTTGTATGGACATATCGAAGGAACGGCTACAGTAAAGCAGCTGAGCCGTCACGGCGAGACTCTACATGTGGATCTCCACATACCCGAGGGCAATATCAAATACTTTTTCTTAAAAGGCTTTATTGGTCTGAATGGTTGTAGCCTCACCGTCAACCGTGTTGATCGTAACAGCCATGAAATTTCAGTTGATTTGATTCCTGAAACTTTGCGTTTAACGACATGGGCATCGGTACAAGTCGGCGATGCGGTCAATTATGAAATTGATCAGATGACACGGACGATGGTGGATACATTAGAAAGCATCCATCAGCGTTAAACTGCGTTTTTTGACATTACAGCTGTACAAAAGCGCCTAACTCAGGCGTTTTCTGTATTTTAAAAATGTTATTTATCAAAATGATATACGTATAATTTCAATATTAAGCATCAATCAACTTACCGATACTCATCCCCCTTTTCGACTCTTCTCAGTTCAAATCTCTAAGGGTTGAGCTTCATATTTCACATCAATAATCGCTGCCAAAAACTACGACTAAAGTCGTATAAAATTTCC
This sequence comes from Acinetobacter sp. CWB-G5, assembly GCF_019209785.1. Taxonomy (NCBI): domain Bacteria; kingdom Pseudomonadati; phylum Pseudomonadota; class Gammaproteobacteria; order Moraxellales; family Moraxellaceae; genus Acinetobacter; species Acinetobacter sp. CWB-G5. The sequence continues at coordinate 259,756 of NZ_JAHUTF010000003.1, forward strand.
GCACAGGAGAGATTGTTCAAAATTTACATGTTGCATGCAACATGCTACTATCAATTTTAGATCCAGTTGAGATAGTCATTGGTACTGTAATCTGACCAGTTTTCACGTTTTTCCGATTCTTGGTTTATCAGTAGCGTAGCGGTATTTATTATGTGAGCTTTCATCAAGTTAGCGGCTTGTTGAGCATCTCCACTCACAAATGCATGATGTAACTTTAAATGGTCATCAAAGGTCTGCATACAATTTCGCGAATGCGGAATGGTTGCAGAACCCGCGATTAACACTTGGTTACGGGTATTGCTAATAATATCAATCGCTTTCTGATTGCCCACGATTTGTAATAACGCTAAATGGTAATCCCGGTCAGCTTTTAGAGTCCCTGTAATGTCATTTGAGGCCGCCTTCAGTTTGAACTCCTCAAAAATAGCATTCAAATGTTCAATATCTTGCTCTGTTCTGACCTTAGTTGCACGGTAGACCAGAGGAACCTCCAGCATCAATCGGATTTGAAAGGATTCAATCATTGTGGTGAATGTTGTCGGAATAATACGTATCCCTTTATTTTTCTCAATTTTCACAATACCAATCTTTTCAAGCATTTGTGCTGCTTCACGTACAGGTGTGCGTGAAATGCCGCCAAGCATCTGACCCAATTCTGTTGCTGAGTACAAGACATTGAACTGTAAGTGATTATTGATAATTGCATCCTGCAAAATTTCAAAAGCTTCTTCAGTTAATGTTTTTGGTTTTTGGATCAGTTTCATGAGGTTTTACAAAGGGAATCAATATGCTGAATAAACATTATGCCATCATCGGGGGGGGAATCAATGGATTGGCTGTTGCCCGCCAACTTCTGTTGGACTATCCAGATGCCCGTGTCACGGTATTTGAAAAAGAAACTGATGTTGCCATGCATCAATCTAGCCATAATTCAGGTGTAGTACATGCTGGACTATATTATGAACCAGGGGGCTTAAAAGCCCGCTTATGCCGTCGTGGTGCGACACTGGTTCAACAATACTGTACTGAAAACCAAATTCCCTATGATGAATGTGGCAAGGTCGTGGTGGCACTCACTAAAGATGAAGAAGGTCGTCTCGATGCAATCTACAAAAAATCGATGGCCAACCAAGTTCCCGATGTCCGTATTCTTCAAGCTGGCGAAATTCAAGACGTCGAGCCGAATTGTATTGGGACCAAAGCCCTCTATTCCCCACGTACCGCAATTGTCAGCTATGGTGCAATTGCGAAAAAAATGGCAGAAGAAATTAAACAGAAAAATGGCACCTTGGTATTGGGTCGAAAAGTCATTAATTTGACGGAAAAAAATAATAAAGTCAGCGTACATTTTGATGATCATGAGGTCTATCCAGCCCAGTTTGACTACGTCGTAACCTGTGCAGGTTTACAGTCTGACCGACTTGCGAGCAATTCAGGCGATATTGCCACGCCAAAAATTGTCCCATTCTTTGGTCAATACTATGTGATTGATGAACAATTCAAAAATCATGTCAAAGGTCTGATTTATCCTGTACCCGATCCTAAATATCCATTTTTAGGGGTGCATTTCACCAAACGAATTGATGGTCAGATGACCATTGGACCAAATGCGTTTATTTCGTTTGGCCGTGAAAACTATACCGGTAATAAATTTAACCTCACCGATATTTACGACTTCCTCACTTACAAAGGTTTTTGGAAATTCTCCTCTAAAAACATGCCCGCAGCAGTACGAGAGCTGAGAACGGTGCTCAGCCAAACCAATTTTGTCGCAGAAGCAGCCAAATATGTCCCATCTCTTGCTGACGTCTCTGTTGAACCTGCAACACGTGGCATTCGAGCTCAAGCTATGGAAGCTGATGGCTCATTGGTCGATGACTTTGTCATTCGCAAACAAGGCAATATCACCCATATTCGTAATGCCCCATCTCCGGGCGCGACCTCATCTTTAGCGATTGCCGAATATATTGTGCGCGAAGTCATGTCTCACCACTAATAAAAAACTGACTCTCATAAAGGAATATCAAATGAGCAATACTCATGAAACAGAATTAGAAAAAAAGAAGCGACTCAAAAAAGTAGCAACAGCAACCATTGTCGGCTCCATGTTAGAGTGGTATGACTTCTATCTGTATGCCACCATGGCCTCAATTGTCTTTGCTAAAGTGTTTTTTGACACTTCAGACCCAGGCAGTGCCAGTTTGAAAGCCTTTGCGACTTTTGCCATTGGCTTTATCGCACGCCCTCTAGGGGGGCTGTTCTTTGGTTATTTTGGTGACAAATATGGCCGTAAAAAGATGCTGTTTGTCACCTTCTTATTGATGGGACTGTGCACTACAGCTATTGGCCTTATTCCAACCTATGAATCTATCGGCATCTGGGCAGCAGTACTGTTGGTGACTTTCCGTATTATTCAAGGTCTAGGTGCTGGGGCTGAATTTGCAGGGGCTGCAATTACCTCGTATGAACATGCCTCTGAAGATAAACGCGGTAGTCAAGGTGCATGGCCTGCCCTAGGTCTAAACCTAGGACTCCTACTCTCTTCACTTACGGTCTTCTTATTAACCTTAAATGGTGATGAGTTCTTGATTAATGGCGGCTGGCGTATTCCGTTTATTCTCAGTTTTGTGCTGGTGATTATTGGTTTATGGGTGCGTAAAAGCTTACCTGAAACCCCAGATTATGCTGAGGCACATGTCGAAAAATCCAAGGAAAACCCGTTCAAGCAGATCTTAAAAACCAATATGAAAGGTCTAAGCGTGGTCTTTCTGATTGCAATTGGCTATAACGCCTTGAGCTATATCTTTAAAACCTTCTCTTTGGCTTATTTAACTCAATTCCAAGGTGTTACGGCACATGTCACTTCATTATCCGTGACCATTGCAAGTTTGGTTGCCATCTTCACTGTACCATTCTTCGGTTGGTTGTGTGACAAATGGAATAGTAGAAATGTTCTGATCTTAGGTGGTTTTCTCTCAATCCTGTTTGCCTATCCTTTTATGAAGTTACTGGAAACAGGGAACAATACTTCAATTTACATCGCTTTAGCGATTGGGACAGGTATTCTTGCTCCAATGATGTTCGCACCACAGGGATCTTTCCTCAGTCGTCAGTTTGCCGTGGAAAACCGTTCTACTGGAGTGAGTACAGGCCGCGAAATTGGAACAGCAATTGCAGGGGGCTTAGCACCTTTAGGTGCCTTGTCATTGGTGGCGGCTTCACCAACCCATTCGACGACAGGCGTGATTCTAATTTTAGCGCTAGCAGGTTTATTTGTGGTCTTAACTGCCCTTTGCGATCAAGGCTATAAATTCTCCAAACATAAAAACTAAACACTTTAATAGCTCTTCGTTCACAAAGACAAAGCCCATGTCTAAAATTTAAGACATGGGCTTTTTGGCTGCAGCCAACATTTATCCGTTTGGATATACTTCTTTAATCAACACTTCGACCACTTGCGGTTCAGCCAGTGTCGATGTATCGCCCAAACTATCTAACTCGTTCGCCGCAATTTTTCTTAAAATACGGCGCATAATTTTACCTGAACGTGTTTTCGGTAAAGATGGTGCCCAATGTAAGGCATCTGGTGTCGCCACTGGACCGAGTACCTTTCGTACCCACTGAATCAGCTCTGCACGGAGTTCTTCCGTTTGTGCAGTGCCCGCTTGTAAAGTGACAAAGGAACAAATTCCTTGCCCTTTGATGTCATGTGGCATTCCTACTACGGCAGCCTCAGCCACCGCCTCATGTGCCACCAAAGCACTTTCCACTTCGGCCGTGCCTAAGCGGTGCCCTGACACATTTAGTACATCATCGACTCGACCTGTGATCCAGTAGTAACCATCTTTATCACGGCGTGCACCATCGCCCGTGAAATACGTTCCCGGATAAGTTGCAAAATACGCTTCGATAAACCGCTCAGGATCCCCCCAAATGGTTCGCATTTGTCCCGGCCATGAATCCTTAATCACCAGATTGCCTTCGGCCTCACCTTCTAACTCTTTGCCTTCAGCATCAACCAAAGCGGGTTGAATCCCAAATAAAGGACGCGTTGCAGACCCTGGTTTAAGTGGTGTCGCACCCGGAAGTGGAGAAATTAAAATCCCGCCTGTTTCAGTTTGCCACCAAGTATCCACCACTGGGCAACGGCTTTCCCCCACCACTGTGTAGTACCAATTCCATGCTTCAGGGTTGATCGGCTCTCCGACGGAACCAATTAAACGCAAACTGCTACGATCACTCTCACGGACAAAGGCATCCCCTTCACGCATCATGGCGCGGATCGCTGTCGGTGCCGTGTATAAAATCGTCACATTGTGTTTGTCGACAATATGCCCTGTACGTGCCCAACTTGGATACTGTGGGATTCCTTCAAACATCACCGTTGTGGTTCCATTCGACAAGGGGCCATACAGCACATAAGAGTGCCCTGTAATCCAGCCCACATCGGCGGTACACCAAAAAACATCATCTTGTTTTAAGTCGAACACTTCACGGAAGGTACTATTCACATAAGTTAAATAACCGCCTGTGGTATGCAGCACCCCTTTGGGCTTACCCGTTGAACCTGAGGTATATAAAATAAATAGGGGATCTTCGGCATTCATCGGTTCAGGTGGACAAATCTCGTTGACGGTCATGATCTCCATGTGATACCACAAATCACGCTCTTCTTTCAGCGTGATTGGATTGCCTGTACGGTGCACCACAATCACGTTCTGTACTGAGTCTGTCCCGGGTAGATTCAATGCTGCGTCTACATTTTCTTTCAGCGGAATCGGTTTCCCCCCGCGCATTCCAGAGTCTGCGGTAATCACAATTTTGGCTTGACTGTCATCAATTCGGCTTGCCAATGAATCAGGCGAGAAACCACCAAACACCACACAATGCACGGCACCGATTCGGGCACAGGCCAACATCGAAATGGCTGCTTCTGAAATCATGGGCATATACAGCACCACACGATCGCCTTTCACCACACCATGCTTTTTTAGGACATTGGCAAAACGACACACTTCGTCATACAGTTCAGCAAAGGAAATGATTTTATGGCGTGACGGATGGTCACCTTCCCAAATAATGGCGGGTTTATACGGATGCTCTTTCAAATGACGATCAAGACAGTTGGCACTTAGGTTTAACTGACCATCGGCAAACCATTCAATTTTAAAATTATCTTTATCATAACTGGTGTTTTTAACTTGACTAAAAGGCTTGATCCAATCGAGTTTCAAAGCTTGTTCAGCCCAATATTCATCAGGTTGTTCTATCGATTTTTGATAACGTTCAAAATATTCTTGTTCATTGGTGCGCGCAGTTTTTTCAAATTCAGCAGGTACAGGATAGACTTCTTTCATATCATACTTCCTTATATTCTGACTCTCATCGCGAGAGTTCATGCCACAGTTATTGGTTTATTATTGGACTGTATAACCACAGTATGACGATTGTTTTTTAAACAGATCAACACGGCTTTGGTCGTATATTATTTCTACAATTTAAAACACATTTTATAGTGATCTTTCAACAAGATCCTGTGTTTAATCCGTAACATGAACAAAGCCGAACTCAATAAAGTCGCTCCAGCTAGGCTTTTTTAAGCATATTGTTACACTTCAGGCTGTGCTATTTCATACATAGGAGCATGACTTAGTGCCTTCAATTCAAAACTCAAGCGTTTAAAAAACCTAAATATGGGTTTTTATCCGTCTATCAATCACCCAGAATGCGATAATTTCATGCGTATTTCTCTATTAAACGCACACATTTTTCAGGCAAAATATGCCAAATTTTCAGCGATTGGAGCACCAGTGTCAGAACAAAATCATAGCTTGAGCGAGGTTGCTCAAGGTACGTCAGAGATGCTACATGACGCAACAGCAAAAACCACGCAAAGTGTGATTGCACATACTGCAAAATATAATGATGCCTATTCCACCATCGACAAATTTATCGATGGTTTTTGGGAGCGTATGCCTTATTTTTGTATTGCACTGATTACCTTCGTCATTTTTTATTTGCTCTCAAAACTGTTTAAGCTTTTTGTTCGTAAAGCACTGTCTGATCGTTCTTATACCAAGCAAAACCTTGTTCTAGTCCTGAATCGTGTCGGCAGTTCAGCCATCGTCTTTATTGGCTTCCTGATTGCCATGGTGATTGCAATTCCAGGTTTCACACCCGGTCAGTTGATGAGTGCTTTGGGGATTGGTTCTGTTGCCATTGGTTTTGCATTTAAAGATATCTTCCAAAACCTACTTTCAGGAATCCTGATTTTACTGGGTGAACCGTTTAAGATTGGCGATGACATCATCGTATCTGGTATGGAAGGTAATGTTGAAGATATTCAAATTCGTGCCACTTACTTACGTGCACCAGATGGCCGCCGTATCGTGATCCCAAATGCGACTGTATATACCAGTGCGGTCACCGTCAACACCGCCTATCCACGTCGTCGCTGTGAATTCTTAGTTGGTATAGGTTATGAAGATGACATCAAAAAAGCCAAAGATATTGTACTGGGCATTTTAGACCGAGATACGACCATTTTAAGTCAACCCGGTTTTAGCGTGAACGTCGCTGCACTTGCAGACTTTTCAGTGAACCTCAAAGTCCAATGGTGGGTCAACACCACAGAAACCACGGTATCTGGCTCGATCAGTTCAGTACAAGAATATGTGGTTCAGGCCTTTGCTGAGCAAGGGATTTCTATTCCTTACCCAGTTCAAGAAGTTCGCGTCGCAAAAAATGACAGCTACCCGACAGAAACTTCAGCTGCTAAATAAGCGTCCTAAAACATAAGGGATCACGGTTTCAGTCCGAATAATACGGTTGCCTAAGCTCATCACTTGGCAGCCGTTTTTTACAAGTAGGTCAACTTCGTAAGGGATAAATCCACCTTCCGGTCCGATCACAACCGTACAGGGATGCTGAATCGCAAAAGGCATTTTGGCATCGCTATAAGGATGTGCCACATAAGCAGGACAATCGGCTGAAATCAGACTTGGCAATTGATCTTCAACAAAAGGCTTAAAGCGTTTATAAATTTCAATTTTCGGGGCAACCGTATCGCCTGCCTGCTCTAGCCCCAAAGTCACATATTGATCCAACTGTTGTAAGAACGGGGTTTGCCAATAACTTTTATCGACTCGATAGCTGTGCAACAAAATGATTTTTTCAACCCCTAAAGTCACCGCATCCATCATCAAACGACGCAGAACTTTAGGGCGTGGCATCGCGACAATTAAAGTCACGGGTAGTTTGGCTGGTACAGGTTCTTCATATAAGGGTTTTAAGCGTACAGCTGTTTCGGAAACATCAACCACTTGCGTAAGATGACGCTTTCCGTTTTGTATCCCGACTTTTAAAGTATCACCGACTTTAAGCTCTAAATGACGATGCAAATGTTCAAGCTGACGCTTAGCGCTAATGGACCAGAGTTCAGATTCGGTTTGTCGCGGGTCTAAGAGAACGATATTCATAATTTGAAAAAACTACTTTAAACTGTGCGAACTCGTGATATTCAGCAGCTTAATCACTCATAGCCACAAATAACAATATAAATTTAAAGCCCCTGTGTAGGCATGACCCTACTTTTGAAAGAGCAAAAGTAGGCAAAACTCTTTGTTAGGCTGATAGTACATCCCTATACCACAGCCTAACGGTGGCATCCCTGCCACCTCACCGTTCCCATTTTTTGTGAATAGTCTATAAATAAGCATCAATCACTTGAATATGCTTTTTCAAAGAGCCCGTATTTAACTGCATAATCTTTTGTGCCGCTTGATTCAGTGTATTCGCCTGCTCAGTATCCTCTAACAGTGTCATCAACAGCGCAGCAGCTTGTTCAGCATCATCAACAACTTTCACCGCATCGGCTTGTACAAATTCATCGACAATGGTTTGGAAATTAAAATAGTTTTTGCCCAAAACCGTCGGCACATGTAACGCAATTGGCTCTAAAATATTATGTCCGCCACCCGGTTCATTTAGTGATCCCCCGACAAAACAAGCATCAGATAAGGCATACCATAACCACATCTCCCCCATCGAGTCGGCTAAATAGACTTGAGTTTTCTCCTCTATTTTCTGTCCTAAACTTCTGCGAGTGGTGTTTAAATTTAAACTTTGTGCAACAGCAAAGACCTCATCAAAACGTTCTGGATGACGTGGTACAGCAATACACAACAGTTCAGGCTGTGCATCCAAATACGACTTAAGCGCACTTAACAGTTTTTGTTCTTCAGGTGCATGAGTACTGGCAATAGTAATAATCTTACGCCCAACGAGCGACCATTCTTTCTTGAGCTGAACTGCTTGTTTGACAAAAGATTCTGGCGCATGAATATCAAACTTAATACTCCCCACCACCTGTGTTACCGATGGCGCTGCACCGAGCTGAATAAAGCGCTCTGCAGTTGCCTGATCTTGTGCCAAGAGCTGATCTATTCCGTGTAACATCGGCTGCGTCAGGCTATACACTTTGGCATAGCCTTTGGCTGATTTTTCAGAAAGACGTGCATTAATCAAGATACATGGCACCTGACTCTGCCCCGCTTGGGCAATTAAATTCGGCCAGAGTTCAGTTTCAACCAAAGCCAAAAGTTTGGGCTGATACAATGCGAAAAACCGACGAACTAAAGGTTTTTGATCCGCAGGTAAATATACAGCTTGGAACAGCTCTAAATAAGGTGCTTTTAAAAATAGCGATTTGGCACGCGCCTGACCCGTTTTGGTGGTATTGGTCACCAAGACTGGATGACCCGATTTTAAATAATGCTCGATGAGAGGCTGCGCTGCATTAGTTTCGCCCACCGACACCACATGGAACCAAATCGCTTGGCGATTTTTAACCGGTTGAAATGGCCCGAAACGTTCGAGACATTCTTGTTGAAATTGTTCTGTAGTCTCTGCACGTTTTTTTATTTTAGACTTATACAGCGGTTTGATCAGCGCAAGTGCTGCGTTATACCAAAAAGGAGTAGCCAAATACGTGCTCCAAAAATCAATGCAAAAATAAAACAGCGCAACTCATATTATCCCATGAATTGCGCTGTTATCTTGTCGCGAATTTAACGGAAAAGCAATTTAAACCGCAGCAGTTTCCATTTCAGCTAAAGTCGGATAGTCCACATAGCCTGCCGCGACATCTGTTCCAATCATATTTTCCAGTTTCAATTCATTCAGTGGCGCATCTTGTAGTAGACGTTCATACAAGTCTGGATTGGCAATATAATCCTTACCCCAAGACACTGCATCAGCCTGACCCGATTCCAATAGATCAATCGCATCTTCACGGCTTAAACGCATATTGGCAATCAATGGCACACCACCCGAACGTTGTTTCAGGTAAGTACTAATACTGTCATCTGCCAAATATTCACGGGTAAAGAAGAACGCAATCTGACGTTGACCCAGTTGCTCCAGTGCATAACCAAAGGTTTCACGTGGATCATCATCGCCCATGTCATGCTCATCACCACGTGGAGCTAAATGCACCCCAACACGACCTGCACCCCAGACTTCAATCAGCACATCCACCACTTCAAGTAACAAACGCGCGCGGTTTTCTACGCTGCCACCATATTGGTCTTCACGTAGATTGGTTGAACTTTGCAGGAATTGGTCAATCAAATAGCCATTGGCTGCGTGCAATTCAACCCCATCAAAGCCCGCAGCTTTGGCATGAATCGCAGCCTGTTTATACTGTTCAACAATGCTCTGAATTTCAGCAACCTCTAATGCACGAGGCACCACATATTCACGTTTCGGACGCAATAAGCTGACATAGCCTTTTTGTTGCACACTACTTGCTGAAACTGGGGTTTCACCATCCAATAAATCAGGATGCGATACACGGCCCACATGCCACAACTGCGCCACAATTAAGCCCGCTTGGTCATGTACAGCTTGAGTGACTTGTTTCCAGCCTTCAACTTGAGCTTCATTAAATAGCCCCGGGGTATTCAAATAGCCATTGGCTTCTTCAGAAATCACGGTCGCTTCAGAAATGATCAAACCTGCACTTGCACGCTGTGCATAATACTCCGCCATCATGGCTGTTGGCACACGGTCTGCCGTTGCACGACTTCGTGTTAAAGGAGCCATAATGACACGGTTTTTTAAGTGTAGATCACCTAAAGTTAAAGGAGTATTCAGTTCAGCCATAGTCGCCTCGATCGTCACTTTTTTCAATTAAAGTGAACGTTGCAAATGTTCGATATATTGCTGAATCAACGCTTCATTGCGCGAAAAATAAGACCATTGTCCATATTTTTCCACTTGAATTAAACCAGCCTGCTGTAGCACAGACAAATGATTCGACATCGTCGATTGCGATACATTTCCCAACCGTTCGATATGACCTGCACATACGCCGCGTCTAAAGTCACCACATTCGTCACTCGATAAAAATTGTTCCGGTTTTTTTAACCATTCCAAAATTTGGCGACGCGTTGGATTAGCCAAGGCTTTAAAAATTAAATCTATATCCATACTCAAGACACGTTTAATGGGCAGCAAAGCGTTGTCAGCTTGTTTTACCTAATATATCGCATTTTTTCGATTTTAATATCGATTTTTTTAGATATATTGTAAAATAACTGATAACACTTTGCTTTCATTCATCATTTAAATTACAAACCTTGTTTTAAGCTTGCTTCAATAAACTTATCAAGGTCACCATCTAGTACTGCACCTGTGTTGGAGTTTTCAACACCTGTACGTAAGTCTTTAATACGCGAGTCATCCAACACATAAGAACGAATCTGACTGCCCCAACCAATATCCGACTTCGAGTCTTCAAGTGCTTGAGCCGCTTCGTTACGCTTGCTCATTTCCAACTCATACAACTTCGCACGTAACTGTTTCCAAGCATGGTCACGGTTGGCATGTTGTGAACGTTGGTTCTGACACGCCACCACAATGCCTGTTGGCGCGTGGGTTAAACGTACCGCAGAGTCTGTTTTGTTAATGTGCTGACCACCTGCACCCGAAGCACGATAGGTATCGGTACGCACGTCAGATGGGTTGATATCAATTTCAATGTTGTCATCGACTTCTGGCGAGACAAACACAGCAGAGAACGAAGTATGACGGCGGTTACCCGAGTCAAATGGCGATTTACGTACTAAGCGATGCACGCCCGATTCGGTACGCAACCAACCATAGGCATATTCACCTTCAACACGAATCGTTGCTGACTTAATCCCTGCCACGTCGCCGTCTGATTCTTCCATCAATTCAGCTTTAAATCCGTGACGTTCAATCCAACGCATATACATACGCAGTAGCATTGACGCCCAATCCTGCGCTTCTGTACCACCTGAACCAGCTTGAATTTCCACATAACATGGATTTGGGTCCATTGGATTACTGAACATACGGCGGAATTCAAGCTTCGCTAACTCTTCTTCTGCAGAGGTCAATTCAGCTTGGACATCAGCCAACAGACTTTCATCATCGGCTTCGACTGCCAAATCAAGCATCGCTTGCGCATCTTCAAGCTGCGTTGCCAAACCATCTAACACATTTAAGACGTTTTCAAGTTCGCCTTTTTCTTTGGCCATGGCTTGTGCACGGTTTTGATCATTCCAAATCGCTGGGTCTTCTAATTCACGGAGAACCTCTTCTAAACGCTCTTTTTTCAGATCGTAGTCAAAGATACCCCCGTAATGTGAGACCACGGTCGTTTAAGTCTTTTAATTGGTTTAGATACGGATTAATTTCCACGTGAATTACTCTCAATCAATATAAAGCGAAAAATAGCCGCTGATTATATCACAGTCGACGGCTAGGATTATTCATCTCAAATTCGACAAAAACACACCCTTCTTTCTAGAGATTAAAACTGTTTAGCCTCCAAAGAAGCATTCTCTTGAACCGCAATCAAGCTGCATATAAATGCGAACCATCCCATAAAATACATACCGGAGAAGTGTTCTCAACAGACAAACGGACTAAACATTTTGAGTTAAAATTGATTAAAATAGCGTCAAAAATTATGAAATCCACAGAATCTACACAATTTTAATAAAACAAAACATTATAAATTTATAATTTATTATCAATCATTTAAATTTAAAAAATTACACGATGTAACCGTAGATACAGAGCATTAACTTTCCTTTGGTTGACGCTTTTTTATTTTGCCCTAGACTGAAGTTGTAACAAAAAATTAATGAAATACAGTTCCACTTACGAGGGGTACATACCATGAAAAAATTAGCAATTGCTTCAGCATTACTTTCAGCTCTAGCGATCACAGGTACTGCACATGCATACCAAGCAGAGGTGGGTGCTTCAGCTGGCCTAATTGATCCAGACAACGGTAGTTCAAGTGGCTCTTTTGGCGTAGATGGCACATACTATTTCAACCCAGTTCAAACACGTAACGCGCCACTTGCAGAAGCAGCCTTCTTAGACCGTGCAAGTAACGTTAACGCAAAATACCAATACGACGAAGTAGGTGATGATGAGCGTCATCAATATGGCGTTGGTGCTGAAGTTTTCATCCCGAACTCAGACTTTTACCTAGGTGGTAAAGTGGGCCGTGATGATTATTCTTTTGACAATGGCGGTGACTTTGATACCACCGTTTATAGCGCTGAAGTCGGTTATTTACCTGCACCAGGTTTATTAATTGCTGCAGGTTTAAAAGGTTATGACAACGACTATAACGACGGTGTCGATCCAACTTTACGTGCTAAATATGTGACCACACTGAGCAATGGTAAAGACATTAACTTAGAAGCAGGCGCAGCTTTTGGTGATCTTGATGAATACAATCTTAAAGGCGATTACTTCATCGATAAAACTTTAAGCTTAGGTGCTGACTATTACAGCAATGACTTAAGTGATACTAGCGAATTTGGTATCAATGCCCGTAAATTCTTTACTCCACAAGTCAGCCTTGAAGGCCGTGTTGGCTTTGGTGAAGTTGGCAACAACGACTACAACAAATTCGGTGTAGCTGCGAAATACCGTTTCTAAGACCAGTCAATAAAACCTTACATACAAAAAGCCCATTTTCGAATGGGCTTTTTGCCCTCTGATAAAGCATTGTTATAAATAAAGATTGACTCCCTGCTACTTTTTTGTACACTTCGTTACAACTGTCATAGAACAGTCATATTTTTATAACAAAGAGAGAACCTCTAAAATGCTTAAAAAAATTGCGCTGACTACAGCACTGATCGCAAGCTTCGGGACTGCACATGCTTACCAAGCGGAAATTGGTGGCACCATTGCTGTCGTTGATCCTGATCATGGGGATACTTCAACAGGTTTTGCCTTAGATGGCACATATTATTTCAACCCTGTTCAAGTCAAAAATAATCCGCTGAATGAGGCTGCATTCTTAAACCGCTCAAGTAATCTCAATGGCGAAGTTTCATATATTGATTATGACTTATACGAAGTCACTGCATTTAATGTTGGACTTGAGTATTTTATTCCAAATTCTGATTTTTACCTGAACGGTAATATTGGGCAAACTAAACATGAAGCGGACGGTGTTGAAGACCTAGATACCACCATTTATTCTGCTGAAGTAGGTTACCTACCTGTCCCTGGTTTATTGATTGCGGCGGGCCTACTTGGTTACGATAATGATTATGGTGATGATGTCGATCCAACTTTACGTGCTAAATATGTCACTCAAGTAGGTGCTTATGACATGAACTTTGAAGGTGGTGCATCTTTTGGTGATATTGATGCCTACAGCTTTGGAGCTGACCTATATTTAGATAAAACCCTAAGTGTGGGTCTTGGTTTCTCTGATACAGATGGGAAAGATGCTGATGTATTTACCATCCGCGCGAAAAAGTTCTTCACGCAACAAGTCAGCCTAGAAGGTGCAATTGACTTTGCCGATGACGGCAATGTATTTGGCTTACGTGGTGCTTACCGCTTCTAATTGCAACTAAAATCTATTAAAAAACCGCTCTATAGAGCGGTTTTTTAATGTTGTTCTAAATGCAAAATGCGAAGTTGTACACTGACATTCCCACGAAATTCATTTTTATCCAGCTCATAAACCAAACGAACTTGATGGTTCATCTCATTGAACTGGTATTTGTCCGCCGCATTAAAAGCAATGGCATCCACGACCTGTCCATTGTCTAAAGCAATACGTAATTTTAAATGCACTTCTTTCAACCAGCGGAAATCTAAAATTTGAAAGTTTCCTTCAAAAATAGGCGCTGGGAACTTTTGCCCCCATGGACTAATCTGCTGCAAAAGATCAACCGTTTCAACCTGAATATTCTGTGCAGCTAACTCGCCATCGGTCCATAAAGTCGCCGTAAATAAACGTTCATCCTGAGCTGTCATCAGTGCTTCAAAGGCCTGCTTGAACTCTTCAAAATGGACTTTTTGAATGGTTAAACCCGCTGCCGCAGCATGCCCACCAAAGTGGCTGACCAAATGTGGATATTGCTCAGCAACACACTCAATGGCATCGCGAATATGCACTCCTTCAATCGAACGTGCAGAACCTTTGATATGTATCCCATCTTCATCTGCAGCAAACACAATACTCGGACGATGAAACTGTTCTTTTAAACGCCCTGCAACAATGCCAATCACCCCTTGATGCCAATGCGGCTCGAACATGATTAAAGCCGCAGGTAAGACCGTATCATCCAGCTGAATTTGATCCAAGGCTATTAAGGCCTCTTGCTTCATCGTCGCTTCAACCTGACGACGTTCCACATTCAACTGATTCAGTTGTTCTGCCAATGGATAGGCAGAGGCAAAGTCCTGCGCCAATAGACATTCAATACCGATATCCATGGTTTCCATGCGACCTGCCGCATTAATACGTGGTCCCAGTACAAACCCCAAATCTTGCGCTTTTAAAGTTGCAGCCTCTCGACCTGCAATCTCCAGTAGAGCACTAATACCTGGACGACATAAATGTTGTTGAATGCGCTTCAGGCCAACATCGACCAAGATGCGATTGTTATAGTCAAGACTAGCAACATCGGCATAAGTCCCCAAGGCCACCAAATCCAAATACTGACTCATGACTGCCGAGGACTTATGCAGTTTTTTACGATAGGTCGATAAGTTGGCCAAGACATAAAAGGCCACGCCGACCCCAGCTAAGGCTTTACTTGGAAAATCACACCCCAACTGGTTCGGATTCACTACCGCTTGGGCACTGGGAGTCGGTTTGGTGGTCAAATGGTGATCGGTAATAATCACCTGCATGCCATGATCTTGCGCTTGTTTCACGCCGTCATGACTGGAAATACCATTATCAACGGTAATCAATAAATCAGGTGTAAAGGTGGTAAATGCTAAATCCGCAATCGCAGGCGTTAAGCCATAACCATATTTAAAGCGATCTGGAACCAGATACTCTACCTGCGCCCCCATTTCTCGCAAAGCCAAGATCATTAAAGCGGTGCTGGTTGCACCATCCGCATCATAATCCCCCACAATCACGATTTTGTATTGCTGATCAATTGCAGCATCCATCAACTGAATCGCGTCATTTAAGCCTTTCATACTAGGGGCCAGTAAATGCTTGAGCTTTAACTCCAGCTCCTGCGTTGACGCCACCCCACGGCGGGCTAAAATTTCTGCAATAAACGCAGGAATGTCCTGAAATAATTCAGGACAGGTAATAAAGGGTCTTTGCTTAATTTGAATGGCTGACATTTATGGCATCAAACGTTTCAGCATCCAGACATCTTGCTGTTTTTCATAACTTAAACGGTCATGTAAACGGTTCGGACGCCCTTGCCAAAACTCATAGTAGTCGGGCTCGAGACGGTAGCCACCCCAAAAGAGGGGTTTATTGAGTTCTGATTTACCTTCAACTTGGTTCTGCAATTGCTCAAAACGTTGTTGCAAGACTTCACGGCTTTCAATCACGCCACTTTGTGGTGTACTGATATGTGCCGCAATTTGGCTATCTCGTGGGCGCTTATGATAGTAGTCCGTCGATTCTGCTTCAGAAATTTTAACCACTTTACCACCAATGCGAATCTGACGTTCCTGCTCTTGCCAATAAAACAGTAACTCTGCATATGGGTTTTCAGCCAAATCATTGCCTTTTTGACTGTCATAATTGGTATAAAAATCATAACCTGC
Source organism: Acinetobacter sp. CWB-G5 (assembly GCF_019209785.1). NCBI lineage: Bacteria > Pseudomonadati > Pseudomonadota > Gammaproteobacteria > Moraxellales > Moraxellaceae > Acinetobacter > Acinetobacter sp. CWB-G5. Next base: position 275,854 of record NZ_JAHUTF010000003.1, read on the forward strand.
TTCAGTTGCACCGCGCAGCAATACCGTTCGTACATGCGGACGACCCTGGACACTTGCTGTCGCCAGTGACATAGCATAGGGTTCGTGCAGTTGTGCTTCTAAAGCATGATTAAACCAAAGCAAGAACTGAGCATGTGGATGGGTTTCTACACGATCTTCTCGCAGCTCGCCTTTTTGATAACTTAAACGAAGCTCGCTGAGATCTTTAATTAAATCACTCATTTTTCACTCCTTATTAAGCTGCATTCGCACGTACAGCATCAGCCAATGTATTGGCTAAAGTGTTGACTTCATCGAGGTCATCCCCTTCCACCATGACACGAATCACAGGTTCAGTACCTGATTTACGAATCAACAAACGACCACGACCTTTGAGTTGTTGCTCGGCTTTATCAAATTCAGCCACCAAAGCAGGCACCGCATAAGGGTCAAACATCGCCTCTAAACGTACATTCACCAGCACATTCGGTAGAAGCTTAAAGTCAGCAACCAATTCATGAAGCGCTTTCTTCTGCTCGACCATCACGGTAAGGACTTGTAGGGCGGCAATAATGGCATCACCTGTGGTACTTTTATCCAAGGTTAAAATATGCCCTGATGGCTCACCACCAATGACCCAGCCTTTTTCTTCTAGGCCTTGTAGGACATAGCGATCACCCACATTCGCACGTAATAACGCTACACCGGCTCTTTCCAAAGCCAGCTCTAAAGCCATGTTTGACATTAAGGTACCCACTATTCCAGCAGGTTTTTTAGCGCTCTGAGTCGCCAAGATATATAAAATATGGTCACCATCAATCAGCTTGCCATCTTTATCCACCAAAATAACGCGGTCCGCATCCCCATCAAAGGCGATGCCCAAATCAGCCTTATGCTTCACTACGAGTTGCTGCAAATGCTCAGGATGGGTCGAACCACATTGCTCATTGATATTTACACCGTTAGGCTCATTATGAATGGCAATGACCTTGGCGCCGAGCTCACGAAAGACCGATGGACCCACGTTATATGCAGCACCATTGGCGCAATCCACCACAATGGTTAAATCATTCAAGTCTAAATGGTATGGAAATGTGGATTTACAAAATTCAATATAGCGGCCATTGGCATCTTTTACGCGGACACTTTTACCTAAGTTTGCCGTGTCTTCAATCACTAATTCTTTTTCAAGTTCTTGATTAATTTCTTCTTGAATAGCATCTGGTAGTTTCTTACCTTCACTGGAAAAGAACTTGATCCCATTATCAAAATAAGGATTATGTGATGCTGAAATCACAATGCCCAAACTTGCATGTAAAGCACGGGTCAAATGTGCAATCGCTGGGGTTGGTAATGGGCCCAATAAATGTACATAAACCCCTGCCGCATTTAAACCTGCTTGCAATGCCGACTCTAAAATATAACCGGATAAACGTGTATCTTTTCCGAGTACTACCAATGGTTTTGATTTTTTACTGTGGCGTTTTAAAACTTTCCCTGCGGCAAAGCCTAATTTAAGGGCAAATTCAGGGGTAATAGGGAGGACGCCAAACTTACCGCGAATACCATCGGTACCAAAATAACTCATGTTCTACTCACTTCTTAATGGTGATCTAAATCATCACTTTTTTACTCACGACACTTTACACCAAAACGAAAAAGCCGTCATAAAAATGACGGCTTTTACATTCAACAATTCGTATAACTTTATTAGCCAACGCGATAGTTTGGTGCTTCTTTGGTAATTGTTACGTCATGAACATGTGACTCAGACATACCTGCCGAAGTAATTTTCACAAACTTCGCATTTTGACGAAGATCTTCAATCACAGATGAACCCGTATAACCCATAGAAGAACGTAAACCGCCCATCATTTGGTGCACAATGTTACCCATTGGTCCCTTGTATGGCACACGACCTTCGATCCCTTCAGGAACAAGTTTCTCAGCACCTGCTTTAGAGTCTTGGAAATAACGATCCGCAGAACCTGTTGCTCCTGCCATCGCACCCAATGAGCCCATACCACGATACGCCTTATAGTAACGACCTTGGAAGAATTCCACTTCACCTGGCGCTTCTTCAGTCCCGGCAAGGAGTGAACCGACCATAATCGTACTCGCACCCGCGCCAATCGCTTTCGCCATGTCACCAGAGAAACGAATACCACCATCGGCGATCAATGGAATTTGATCTTTCAGTGCATTGGCAACGCTATCAATTGCAGAAATCTGCGGCATACCAATACCCGCCACAATACGCGTGGTACAAATTGAGCCTGGGCCGATACCGACTTTGACCGCATCTGCGCCGGCATCAAGAAGTGCCAATGCAGCATCCCCAGTTGCAATATTACCGCCAATCACTTGGACTTGTGGGTAATTCGCTTTCACCCAACGTACACGCTCGATCACACCCGCAGAGTGACCATGCGCCGTATCTACGACAATTGCATCAACACCCGCTTCAACCAAAGCTTCTACACGACTTGGTGTTTCTACACCTGTACCGACTGCAGCACCTACGCGTAAGCGACCAAGGTCATCTTTACAGCTGCTTGGATAGCTTTCCGCTTTACGGAAGTCTGTGACTGTAATTAAGCCTTTAAGTTCGTTGTGTTCCCCAACGACCAAAACTTTTTCAATGCGGTGCTTTTGTAGCAATGCTTGAATATTTTCTTTCGACTCACCTTCACGAACAGTCACAAGGCGGTCTTGGCCGGTCATGATGTTGCTTACAGGTTGCTCAAGGTTCGTTTCAAAGCGTGTATCGCGACCTGTGACAATACCGACCACTTTGCCATCTTTCACAACAGGCACACCGCTGATGTTGTTGGCTTGAGTAATCGAGATCAATTCGCGTACTGTGGTTTCAGGTGTCACAGTGATTGGATCTTTCACCATCCCTGCTTCAAATTTTTTCACACGACGGACTTCTGCAGCTTGTGCAGCAATATCCATGTTCTTGTGCAAAATACCAATACCACCGTTTTGCGCCATCGCAATCGCCATACGTGATTCAGTCACCGTATCCATTGCTGCTGAAACAAGGGGGATATTTAAATTAATGCCGCGCGTGAATCGTGTCTTTAATGAGACATCTTTTGGGAGAACAGTAGAATAGGCAGGGAGTAATAGGACATCATCAAAAGTTAACGCGTCTTGAACGATGGTCAACATGGCAGTCTCACTGGTAATTTCCGTGCGCTATTATAAACAAATATGAACTTAAATTTCATTTCAATTGAAAATTTATTTTTTTATCTTAGAAAATAAAGTGATAAAACCTATATTTTATTTGAACTCTTCATTTTCACTTTTATTTTTTATTTCTTGTTTTGAGATGGATTCAATTGACGTTCTAAAACTCAAAAAAGCAGAGCCTTGACTCTGCTTTTACCGATTAACACACTTGATCAAAACCTTCATCATTGACGGCAATGCTCGCTTCCAATTGCACAAATGGAATCATATTGTGCGCACGTCGCGCTTTGTTGCATTGATCATCAGCGATTTGAACTTCTTTACATGAAGAGCTACGCTGTTCATACATCCCACAACGAACGTGCTCACCAATGGTACCTTGCAGTGCGATACAGCGTGGGCTGGCTTGATTGGTTCCAGCCATACATGAATACACAGCCGTCACTGGCTCTGTGTAATGTTCAGGCATGGAGATGCCTTCAGCCCAGTAAAATGAGACTCTAAAAAAGGCACAACATGCCCCGCAGCTTAAACAGGCATCTTCCGTTGGAACTTGAGACAACATCCTTTATATTCTCATTTTCAAAAACTTTTTTTGGAAGAAAATATTAAAAAAATTGTGGTTGCCAAACAAGCAAAATTTACGACTATTTTGTCACTTAAGTTGGACAGGTAAAAACACTCTCATCCATCAAGTCTGTACCGCACTCCAAAGTCTCAATCCAGTCTAAAAATTGATGAATCTGCTCTTGCCCAATAAACGGTGTCCCATGCTGCGGTACAATCATTTCGACATCCATGGTACGGACCATATTGACCCATAAACGAATCACTTTGTTATTGCACATATAGCGCTGATGAAACCCTTTCATTTTAGGAATATGCGCAGCAAAGTTTTCCAAAGGTTTTGAGGCATCATCCACCATCGATGCCCCCATATCGCCTGAAAATAAAATTTTGGCAATTGGGTCATAAAACTGAAAATTACCCACCGAATGTAAAAAATGCGCAGGCACAGCAATAATCGAAGACTGCCCCAACGTAATCACCTGACCGTGGTCTGGTAGCTCCACTAAACGATCCAGCCAGTTACCTTTCATCCGCTCACTCATAAAGGCAGAGTTCAAGTGGGGTAAAAAGCGTGCCCAAAGTTTAGACGCCACCACTTTCGCTTCGGTATAGACCAACCAACGCGGCATTGAAGTAATAATGTCGGGGTCTTGATGTGAGGCCATCACAAAATCAAGATTGGTCAACCGAGTATACTTATTCAACTCCATGGTCAACGGCACATAAGTTAAATCACCACCCGGATCTAAGACTGCTGCACGCTCATGATCAATAATTAAAAACTGATTTGCCTGTACACCCTCGCCTTTGACCAAGCTGGTAAAGCTAATACACTTATGTGTGCCATCATCATATAAAACCTGTGACGTTGTGCGGTCAAATGCCATGCCCATCCCCTCAAAATGCTGTTTTTCTTAAAAGACTTTTTAATACCTACAACATATATGGATTTACACAAACTTACAATGCATTTGCGACCAATATCATTTGATATATCAATAAATTGAAGATAATTTTGCAATAAAAAATCCCGATTTTTTAAGTCGGGATTCTTATTTTCTACGGTGAATTAGAAGAAATAATGCTGTACAAGTGTCGCAACACCAATGACCAAGAAAATGGCCGCACCAATTTTATGAATTAAGGCAATTGGCAACTTGGTCGCCAACTTATCGCCAATAAAGACCGCTGGCGCATTGGCCAACATCATCCCTAAAGTCGTACCCAACATCACCCAAACTATACTGTCAAAACGTGCCGCTAAAGCCACTGTCGCAATTTGGGTTTTATCACCAATTTCGGCCAAAAAGAACAACACAAACGTTGCGCCAAATACCCCTAGTTTCTGCCATTTCTTAATGCTGCCTGACTCATCATCCAACTGATCAGGAATCAACATCCAACCTGCCATAGCAATAAAACCAATCGAGAGGATCCAGATCAGCACATCAGGACTTAAAACTGTGGTGATCCATTGGCCTAAAACAGCAGAGACACCATGGTTAATAACGGTCGCCAGCAAAATAGCCAATAGAATTGGGACGGGTTTACGAAAACGTGCAGCAAGCAACAATGCGAGCAGTTGGGTCTTATCGCCCATTTCAGCTAAAGCCACGATGGCTGTGGAGAGGAGGAATTCATACATGATGTCTTTCTCTGGCTAGCATAACAAATACCAATGACTCACCGCTCCTGCTAGCCAAAAATCTGCAGAGTGGTAAATCAAAGGTCTTGCCAACAAAAGAAAGCTCTTTAGAAGCTCATTTGGTTCTTTGCTATGATGACCATGCTCGTTTTAGAGCAAATATGTTGATCATCACCTGTTCTGAAGAACAGCGGCTACTCCCCAATGAAGTAACACCATGTTAGGCGAAAATATGTTTTTTGGCAACTATAAATACAAAAGACCCTGCCGAAGCAGGGTCTTTATTGAGGTATTTTTTCAGCGCTTCCAGCCGCTATTTTTCTCTTGTGAGAAGAGAGAATAGCTGGGCTAAAAGCTAGATCATCAGATCAGCAAAGTACGGATGTCTTTCAACAACTTGGTCAGCTTATTGGTAAAGCGCGCTGCATCCGCCCCATTGATCACACGGTGGTCATAAGACAAAGACAACGGCAACATCAGTTTCGGATCGAAACCTTGACCATTCCATACTGGTTGCATCGTCGCTGGAGAAATTCCCAAAATTGCGACTTGTGGCCAGTTCACTAGTGGTGTAAATGCCGTACCACCAATTGCACCTAAGCTTGAAATCGTGAAGTTTGCACCTTGCAAGTCTTTCGGCGAAAGCTTCTTATCACGTGCTTTCTGACCCAATACACCGAGCTCCACCGCAATGTCTTTAATCGATTTCTGGTCTGGATTACGTAGTACAGGAACAGTTAAACCATCTGGTGTTGCTACAGCAATGCCCATATGGATTTCGTTCCGCAACAGTACAGACTTGCCATCATCAGCCAAGTGACCGGCAAAATCACGTTCTTCTTTCAGTAAATGCGCAACAGCTTTAATAATGAAAGCCATAATGGTCAAGCTAATACCATCTTTCTTAAAGTTACCTTTAAGATCATTACGCCAAGCTTCAAGTTCAGTAATATCCGCCAAATCAAACTGAGTCACTTGTGGAATATAGTTGTTTAAAGACAACTGCGGAATAGAGACTTGTTGCAGACGTGTCAGCACTTTCTCTTCAACACCACCAAATGCACTAAAGTCAGGCAGTTTCGGTAAGCCCGCAGCAGCAACAACCGTCGCAGCAGGTGCAGTTTGCGGTGCGGTTAAACGACCTTTCACATAAGCAAAAATGTCATCTTTCATTAAACGCATATGCGGCCCAGAAGCTTTTACTTCTGCCAGCACCACGCCCAATTCACGCGCCAGTTTACGTACCGCAGGACCCGCGTAGACTTTAGCATTGGCTGCATTTTGCTCTTTGGTCAGCTTATCTGCACCTTGAACTGCTGGTACAGTAGATGCCACCACTGGTGTAGTTACAGCTGGAGCCGCTGTAGGTTTCGTTGGTGTCTGAGCAACAGCTTGAGCCGTTGGTGCAGGGGCTTGACCCTCCGCTTCAATGGTCACCAAAGCCACACCTTCCGATACATTTTGTCCCAATGCAACATGAATGGCTTTAATCACACCCGCTGTTGTACTTGGAACTTCAACCGTTGCTTTGTCTGATTCAACCACGATGATACTTTGGTCTTTTTCAACCGTATCACCTACTGACACTAAAATTTCAGCAACAGCCGCTTTGTCTACGCCCAAGTCAGGCACTGCAATTTCAACTGCACCTGCAGGCGCAGCAGCGGCTTGTGGCGCCGCTTCAGCAGGCTGAGCTTCAATGGCTTGAGGTGCTACAACTGGCGTAGGCTCAGCAGTCACTAGTGCAACTGACACTGCTGTTTTTACAGTAAGGATCACTACGCCTTCTTTAACACTGTCGCCGACGTGAACGCTAATCGATTCCACTGTGCCTGAAATCGTACTCGGGACTTCCACAGTCGCTTTGTCTGACTCAACCACAAGGATGCTTTGATCAACGTCAATTTGATCGCCAACTGACACCAAAATTTCACCAACGGTTGCTTTTTCCACACCAATATCTGGCACTTGCACATCAATCACTTGTGATGCTGTAGTCGCAGCGGGTGCAACCGTTTCAGCAACAGCAGCGGATGCAGGCTTTTCTTCAACTTGAACAGCTTCAGCCTGTACTTGTGCCGCTGACGCTTCAGTTTGCCCCTCAGCTTCTAGCTCAATGAGCGCTGCACCTTCGGCAACCGAGTCACCCAAGCTCACCAAAATACTTTTCACCACCCCAGCTGAAGTGCTTGGCACTTCAACAGAAGCTTTGTCGGATTCAAGTAAAATAATGCTGTCATCGACACTAATGCGATCACCGACTTTTACTAAGATTTCAGCGACGGTCGCCTTATCCACACCAATATCAGGAGTCGTAATTTGCATGATTATTTCTCCTCTTTGTAGTCTGCAACAGCATGCACTTCAGGTGTTGCTTGCGGTGCCCACGCCACAGGACGATCGGTATCTAATTCAAAATTAGAAATGGCATCTTTGACTAAGCGTGCATCCACTTCACCTTCATCTGCTAATTTTTTCAAGGTTGCAACCACAATATGTGCAGCATCAACACCGAAGTAACTACGCAGGTTGGCACGAGTATCTGAGCGACCATAACCATCTGTACCCAATGCAACAAATGGGCGACCATCTGGCAGATACGCACGGATTTGTTCGCTATAAGCACGCATATGATCTGTTGCAGAAACAACAATACCAGCTTTGCTACGCAACTGCTGAGATACCCAAGCTTCTTTCACATCTTCAGTTACAGGGTGTAAGCGGTTGTATTCTTCACATGCCATACCATCACGTGCTAATTCGTTAAAGCTAGTCACGCTCCACACGTTTGAGTGAATTTGGTATTCATCACGTAAAATTTTCGCAGCTTTAATCACTTCACGCAGAATTACACCTGAACCCAACAGCTGAACAGTAGCTTTTTCATCTTCTTGGAACAGATACATACCACGTTTGATGCCTTCCTCAGCGCCTACTGGCATTTCAGGGTGCTCATAGTTTTCGTTCATTACGGTTAAGTAATAGAACACACGCTCTTGGTTCACATACATACGTTGTAAACCGTCATGCACGATCACCGCCAATTCATAACCGAAACATGGGTCATAAGATACGCAGTTTGGAATGGTGTTCGCAAGGATGTGTGAGTGGCCGTCTTGGTGTTGTAAGCCTTCACCGTTCAGTGTGGTACGACCAGCAGTTGCACCTAGCAAGAAGCCCTGCGCTTGAGCATCACCTGCTGCCCATGCAATATCACCAATACGTTGGAAACCAAACATCGAGTAGTACATGTACATTGGAATCATTGGCAAGTTATTGGTTGAATAACTGGTTGCCAACGCTGCCCATGCGCTCATCGCACCAGCTTCGTTAATCCCTTCTTGTAACATGTGACCGTCTTTGGCTTCACGGTAATGCATCAATTGTTCTTGGTCTTCTGGGGTATATTTCTGACCATGCGCAGCATAAATACCCAACTGACGGAACATACCTTCTAAACCAAACGTACGCGCTTCATCAGGAACAATTGGCACCACACGGTCTTTAATCGCTTTTTCTTTCAATAACGAAGAAATTAAACGCACCATGACCATGGTGGTCGATTGCTCTTTACCTGCAGAACCTTTGAGTACCGCATCGAATACCGATAACTCAGGAATCGCCAGCTGCTCGCTTTCTTTACGACGTGCAGGCAAGTAACCACCCAAAGCCTCGCGACGCGCCTTCATGTATTTCAATTCTGGCGAGTTTTCACTTGGACGATAGAATGGAACTTCTTCAAGTTGCGCATCGGTAAACGGCAAGTTGAAACGGTTACGCACATACTTCAACGAATCAATTTGCATTTTCTTGATTTGATGCGTTTTGTTGACCGCTTCAATTTCTTCAGATAAGCCATAACCTTTGACTGTTTTCGCAAGGATGACCGTCGGCTGACCTTTGGCTTTCATGGCTTCCGCATAGGCTGCAAAGACTTTATACGGGTCATGACCACCACGGTTTAGGTTATCAATATCCTCATCACTAAGGTCTTTGATTAATTCTTTCGCTTCAGGATATTTACCAAAGAATTTCTCACGCGTGTACGCACCGCCTTTCACTTGGTAGCGTTGGTAATCACCATCCACCGCTTCTTCCATTACTGCTTTTAAAGCGCCAGTGCTATCTTTAGCTAGTAGTGGATCCCAATGACGACCCCATACCACTTTAATGACACGCCAGCCTGCACCACGGAATAGAGATTCTAATTCTTGAATGATTTTGCCGTTACCACGTACTGGGCCATCCAGACGTTGTAAGTTACAGTTCACCACCCAGATCAAGTTATCGAGTTTTTCACGTCCAGCCAGTGAGATTGCACCTGTACTTTCAGGCTCGTCCATCTCACCATCGCCTAGATACGCCCAGACTTTACGGTCTTCTTCTTTAATCAAACCACGGTTCATCAAATACTTTTGAATATGTGCTTGATAAATCGACATGATTGGCCCTAGACCCATCGATACGGTCGGGAACTGCCAATAGTCAGGCATTAAATACGGGTGCGGATACGAAGGTAAACCAATCCCCCCGACTTCGCGGCGGAAATTATTCAAATGCTCTTCGGTTAAACGACCTTCAAGGAATGAACGTGCATAGATGCCCGGTGCACAGTGACCTTGATAATAGATCATGTCCCCGCCAAAATTGTCGTTATTGGCACGGAAAAAGTGGTTAAAGCCAACATCATATAAAGTTGCTGAAGATGCAAAGCTGGCCAAGTGACCACCTAAATCATCACCCGTTTTATTGGCACGAAGTACCATCGCTAGCGCATTCCAACGAATCAATGCACGGATACGACGCTCCATGTCTTGATCGCCTGGCATTGCAGGTTCTTCAGCCACTGAAATTGTATTTAAATAAGGCGTGTTTAAACGCTGAATAGGGACATGTTTAGCGATGGCTTGTTGATACAGTTTTTCCAATAGAAAAGCTGCACGCTCAGTCCCCATGTGTTGTAAAACGGAGTCAAACGCATCTTGCCATTCTTGCGTTTCTTGCGCGTCAGTATCACCATAAAACGCCATAATTCACCTATTTCGATATCCTAATCTTATACGTTAATATGTATCATACTTTCGTCCTATAAGAGTATCGCCACAGCTGAATATGGCTGAGCCATACTATTTAGCAACTAAATAGTCATTGACCATTCGTTACCCAAGATAACAAAAAACCGCCAATTTAGGCGGTTTTTTATACATTTAATGCTATTTTTTGATGCTAACTTAGATTTCGTCAGAGCTGTATTCCTTTTTCAAGCATCAGACCAACGGTAAGTTCGGATCATCGATCAAATCGGGATTAAGGCAACATGGCTAGATAAGTCGATGGGTTTTTGCGTTGACCATCTTTAACTACTTCATAGTGTAAATGTGGGCCAGTACAACGACCTGTACAACCAACATTAGCAATATGTTCACCCGCGTCTACACGGTCGCCAACACGAGCGATTAAACGTGATGCATGAGCATAGCGCGTGATATAACCATTGCCATGGTTAATTTCAACATATTGACCATAGCCCGTACCCCAACCTGACTTGGTCACAATCCCTGGGCCTGTCGCATAAATCGGTGTACCGCTTGGCGCAGCAAGATCTAGACCTGAGTGGCGCTCAGCACGACCATTCATTGTACGACCACCGTAACTTGAGCTAACACGTGCACTTGGAAGCGGGTGTGTCACTAACCACGAATATGGATTATTTGAAAAACTTTTTGCAGAGGATTCCGAACCGTATTTTTTCGCCAGTGAAGCGTTGTTGAGCTCAACCGTTTTCTCACGTAGTTTCACGGACATTTTCGTTTCGGCAGGGATATCAATATCATTCGATTCGGTATAAGCGCCTTCCGATAAAGTGCGTGTCAATTGCTCAATTCGATCCGAAGAAGCATTATTTGTATTGAGTTCTACCAAATCAGCGAAGGCTACTGAAGCAGCCGATGCCGCAAAAGAAAAAGCCAACAAAATACGTCGCATATGCATAAAAAACCTCTTAAAACTGTTCTTACGAATGTTTCTTGCGTGATCTCGTCCTTGATATCTACCGAAAGAAGCGCATAAGATTAAGACATTAACATGAAGGAAATATGTATGTCCGAACCAGTGAATCTCTTTCAACAAACCAGAAAACACATAAAAACAGGAAACTTAACGTTTCTCTCAAAGCAAGTAACTGCATGGCAGAAACTTACAAAACTGATTCAACCTATCCTACCGCAACCAGAGCAGTGGCAGGTTGTTTGTTATCAATATGGTATTTTGACGATTACCGGCGAAAATCAAGCGATGATTAGTCAACTTGGTTACCTTCAAAAACAATATATTGCACAACTGTCGGAACTTGATGAGTTTAAAGACCTACAAAAACTCCAAGTTCGTTTGAGAATCCCCTCTCAAACACCCGCAAAGATACAATCTATTTCAAGATCGCTAAGCACAGAAACTCAAGACTTAATCCGAGGTGCTGCTGACTTTGTGAGCGACCCTAAGCTTAGCCAAGCAATGCGACGTTTGGCAAGCAAAAAAAAGTAACCTCGTCTCGACCCGCTTCAGAATTGCGTTTTTAAAATGATAAATTCATCACATTTATATTTGTTACAATATAACATCACACAATAAAGACAATGACTTAAGTCACACTCACATAAGGAATTGGACACTGATCTTCGTCATTAAATGTTACAATTTCATAGCTGCTTGGATCACTTTGGACATTGCGCAATAATTGATTATTCAAAGCATGCCCAGACTTATATCCATCAAATTTGGCAATAATTTGGTGACCGAGCAAGTAAAGATCCCCCACCGCATCTAATATTTTGTGACGAACAAACTCATCTGAGAAGCGCAAACCTTCTTCATTCACCACCCCCGTTTCATCGACGCCAATGGCATTGTCTAAACTTGCCCCCAAAGCGAGATTATTGGCTTTGAGATAGTCCAAATCTTTCATAAAACCAAAAGTACGAGCCTCGCTGACTTCATAAACAAAGGTTTCGGTTGAAAAATCAATAGTGGCAGACTGATATTCTTTCTTAAAAGCGGGATGGTCGAAGTCAATGGTAAAATTGAGTTGGAAACCCTCATGCGGGCGGAAAATGGCGCGTTTGTCGTCGATAAGTGCTTCTACAGGTTTGAGGATTTTTATAAATTTTTTAGGGGCATCCAGTTCTTTGAGACCACCTTGCATGAGCAAGTAAATAAACGGACCTGCACTGCCATCCATAATTGGGACTTCAGAGGCAGACACTTCAATGATCAAGTTATCAATACCCAAACCTGCAATTGCACTCATAACATGTTCAATCGTACCGACTTTGGCATCTTCTTGAACTAAGTTTGAACACATGAAGGCTTCTTGGATCAACATCGCATTTGCACGAATGTCGACCGGTGGATTGAGATCGATACGACGAAACACAATTCCTCCGTCCGCATGATGTGGCACAAAGTTAATTAAGACTTTTTGACCACTATGCAAACCAATGCCGCTTGCTTTAACGACACGTTGTAGAGTTCTTTGTTTCAACATGTTTCATATCATCTCACCACTAAACCGCTATACGTTAGCATATTTAGCCATTGATAAAAAACAAAAAGGTAGTCAGAGACTACCTTTTCTTCATCACATGTGGCTTAACCACATAGATAAATATTACTTACGCTGTTGATTTTTCAAGTAATCTTGAATACTCATTGGTGTTGGGCGTGCAGCACTCACTGTCGATGCAGAACTCGCTGCAGCAGCCACGTCTTGGTTCTGACGCTGGATTGCAGGCACATCATCATCTTCAACAACCGCTTGCGTTGCATGCCCATGTTGTGCTACCTGCACATGTGCATTTGGACGCTTCACTGGCTCAGCAGAATCTGCTGAGTTTCGAGTTAAACCTGTTGCAATGACAGTGACACTGATTTCATCACGCGCGTCTGGATCAAATACGGTACCGTAGAAGACTTGGCCTTCGTCTAGATCGACAATTTGGTTCACAACGTCGGTAATTTCTTCAATTTCGCCAAACGTAACATCATCACCACCCGTTACATTAATCAGAATCCCTTTGGCATTCATAATGGTGACATTATCCAGCAATGGGCTACGGATCGCTTGTTCAGCTGCTTGACGTGCACGGTTTTCACCACGACCTAAACCCGCACCCATCATGGCATAACCACGTGTGCTCATCGCAGTTTTCAAGTCAGCAAAGTCAAGGTTAATATGACCTGGGCGCACCACCAAATCAAAGATACTACGGACCGCATTTAATAAGACATCATCCGCTTTTTTGTAAGCATCTTTCATTGAGATGTCACGGAAAACTTTTAACAAACGTTGGTTTGGAATGATGATTAAAGAATCTACATGCGCTTCTAATGCTTCAATACCTTGCTCAGCAGACTGAAGACGACGTTTACCTTCAAAGTTAAACGGTGTCGTTACTACGCCTACGGTTAAAATGCCCATTTCTTTGGCAATTTCAGCAACCACTGGCGCAGCACCTGTACCTGTACCACCGCCCATACCAGCAGTGACAAACACCATGTCAGTACCTTCAAGGTGCTGGCGAATCAAGTCACGACTTTCTTCAGCCGCTGCTTGACCTACATTTGGATTGGCGCCCGCACCCAAGCCACGGGTACTTTGCTCACCCAACTGGATTTTGAATTGTGCATTCATACGGTCTAGCGCTTGCTTGTCCGTATTGGCACATACAAATTTTACACCTTGAATATCTGACTCAAGCATGTGTTGTACGGCGTTACCACCTGCACCACCAACACCAAACACAGTAAAACGGGCTTGACCGTTGCTATCGGTTTGATCATCTTCTAAAAATTCAAATGAGGCCATGACCTATAGATTTCCTAATTCGTTATTGGCAGTCACTTAAGCCCGTATACTGCCTTGATCTTAATAAACAAAATTGCTTTTAAGCATGCTGTGCAAGCCATAGCTTGTCAAGTTTAAGCGATGCGTTGTACAACTTCTTAACAATATTCCAAAAAAATTCAACTTAAAAAACAGATTTCAGCTTTTCATTGAGTCCAGACCAAGCACGTCCAACGCGTTTAATCAGAGACAGTTTTTCTGTATCTTCTGGTTCCACTATGGTTTCTTGTGTTTCGCTCTGACTAAACATCAACAAACCTGCAGCAGTGGCATACTGAGAGCGACGCAGTGCGGCAATATTTTGCTCATCTGCTGTCACTTGCACAGGTGGATTACCCAAATGTGCAGACACACCCAACATACGACGAGTCAGCGTCACCATACCTTCGATTTGACTGGCATCACCAGTTAACACCACACCATGATACAAACCATGAATCGCACCATTACGCTCTAGCTCTTGGCGAACTTGGCCTAAGATTTCTTCATAACGCGCAATCACGATTTCAGTCAGCTCAATACGACTAATCGTTTGCGGACCATCAATCCCTTGGATCTGAATCATATGGTCCGGTTTAACCGACTTAATGTCGACACACCCATAGAGTAATTTAATTCGCTCAGCTTCTTCAGTGGTGGTTTGTAACACAGCAGCAATATCACGGGTGACATGTTCGCCACCACGCTGCAAAGTATGTGTCAACGCCAAACGACCATCCAAATACACCGCAATGTTGGTGGTACCTGCACCAATATCGACTAAACAGACGCCATACTCTTTTTCATCTTTGAGTAGGCTCGCTTCTGCCGTTGCCAGACAAGACACCACCAGTTTCTCCACCCCGATGTTCGCGCCTTTTAAGGCCCGATCAAGGTTTTGCATGGTACTAATTGGTAACATCATCAACTGATAATGACCAATCATGCTGTGTGCAGACATCCGTATTGGGTTTTGTACCCACTCAGTGGAGTCATCCAACTCAAAGCCCAGTGGAACAGCACTAACCAAATAATGATCCGAGGTCATGTGGCTGGCTTTGGCCAACTCTAATGCACGAACCACTTCACTTGTTGTAATTGTATGGTCAGTATTTTCAACTGGCGTTCGTCCAGATGCATAAAAGCTTTTTAACTCGGCACTTGGGATTGAGACCCACGCGGAATGGACACGGCATTCAGCCATATCTTCTGCTTCTTGCACGGCATTTTTTATCGCTGTAATGACTTTATCAAGACTTACAATTTTTCCTTTATTCATGCCTCGGTTACGAGCAGTTGCCATTCCTATCACTTGGATATTGTCTGGCGCATGTACCTTACCAATCAAAACTGAAACTTTGTGCGTCCCAATGTCAATCGCAACAACTGAGGGAACCGCTTCATTCATTATTTACTACTACCATCACATGTTTGTTTAATTTATGGCTTTATGCCTCTGTTTTAAAGCCAAGTATTATGGCTTTGCTGCTGCTCCACCTGCAATGCTTGTGTCATCAATCGTTACAACAAAATGACCATTTGCTATCTTTGGTGCGGCAGCATTCTTCCATTGGATGGCCAAGCCATTTCGATAACGCAAATCAATGGCAGATACTTTGGCCCAAACTGGCTTCAAATCACTTTGAGCCAAATAACTCAAACGTTGCAGCTTACTCATGGTTTGATCCTGATCTACGATAACACGTAAACCTGAATCGAACTGCATAAACCAAGTCATACGCTCCGTTAAATATAATTCTTTTAAACGGAGATTGACTGGCTGGAATAATTGATTAATTTCATTATAACGGCGCATCATCATTTTAGACTGACTGATTGGGCCGTGTAATAAAGGCAAATTCTGATTATTTTTCGGTGTCACTTCGCTAAATACGTCACCACTGTCACTTAAGAGACGCCCTGTCCCCCAACGTGCAATTGCATGCCGAGGCATGACGCGAACGCGAATCGCATTCGGCCATGCCCGCGAAACCACCACACGATCGACCCAAGCCAGCTCTAAAGTACGATCACGAATTTCTTCTAAATCTGAGGTGAAATAATTATGAGTAATGGCTGGTGAAACATGTTCCATCACCTGATTTTTTTCCGCCTCAGAACGTACACCTACCACATCAAGTTCGGCCACACGTGCATCTGTCATGACTTGATATAAGCCATAAATACCAACCAACAGCACCGCCACAGCAACGACCAACATCACCCAACCACCGAAGTTGGCAAGCTTTTCCTTACGCGTCGGTGGTTTATCATGTATCGAAGTAATCGCTGCGCGTTTACGGCGCATAGAAGCGGGTAATTGCGCCATTTAGTGAGCCGCACCTGTCAGTGTTTGCTCTAAAATTTGGACACAAAGCGCATCAAAGCTATAACCCACTGCATTTGCTGCTTTTGGTACCAAAGAGTGACTGGTCATCCCAGGTACGGTGTTCACCTCTAGCAACCAGAAATTGCCTTGCTCATCTTGCATCGCATCTATACGGCCCCAACCACTTGCACCCACCGCTTGGAATGCACGGAGGCAAAGCGCTTGCAACTTTTGCTCTTCTTCAGCGCTTAAGCCACACGGAATTCCGTATTCCACATCATTACGTTGATATTTCGCTTCATAATCATAAAAAGCCACATCTGCAGGCGGTTGTAGGCGAATCACAGGTAGCGGTTGACCATTTAAAAATGAAATCGTGAATTCACGTCCCGTAATCCATTTTTCAGCCATCACCACAGCATCGTGTTGGGTCGCTTTGGCAATTGCCGCTGCCAAATCTTCTGCTTTTTCGACTTTACTCATGCCGACACTTGAACCTTCGTGTACTGGCTTGATAATCAGTGGGAGGCCCAAATTCGCTACCACTTCAGCCAAATCTGACTCTTGGCTAATGATGCGATAAGGCGCTGTTGGTAAGTCTGAACCCTGCCAAATTTGCTTGGTTTTAACTTTATCCATACCAATGGCAGAACCCTGTACGCCTGTTCCGGTATAGGGGATGTTGAGCCACTCTAAAACCCCTTGGATTTGCCCGTCTTCTCCACCACGACCATGCAACACAATAAATGCACGGTCATAACCGACCAATTCGGTCACACTACGCTCTTTCGGGTCAAAAGCTTCTGCATTTACACCTGAACGAACCAATGCTTCAAGTACAGCTGCACCACTATCTAGAGAAACCTCACGCTCAGCAGACTTACCACCAAGCAACACCGCTACTTTGCCGAATTTTGAAGCATTTGACACGTTGATATCCTTAAACTTTATAACTGTTTTATTCATTGAGTAATCACAAAACGTGATTATTTTAAATATAAATGATTGCTTGCAAGCTCAACCGAGATAGCCCCCACATTACCTGCGCCTTGCGTCAATAACAAGTCATCCGCTTGTAACACTTTTTTCAACGCATGCTGCAAATTACCTTCGACTGGATCGATCAAAATCGGCTCTACATCGCCACGTAAACGAATACTACGTGCCAATGAACGACTATCCGCCCCCACAATCGGTTTTTCGCCCGCAGGATAGACTTCAAGTAGTAATAGCTGATCGACATGTGACAATACATCCACAAAGTCATCGAAACAGTCACGGGTACGGCTAAAACGGTGTGGCTGGAACATCATCACTAAACGGCGATCTGGATGGCTTGCACGTGCCGCTTTAATGGTCGCTTCGACTTCTTTAGGATGGTGACCATAGTCATCCACCAATTTCACGTTGCCGCCGTCGATGTCAAATTCACCTTGGACTTGGAAACGACGACCTACACCGCTGAAACTTTCTAACGCACGTGCAATCGCAGCATCAGACACACCTTCATCGGTTGCAATACCAATCGCTGCAAGCGCATTTAAAATATTATGCAAACCCGGCAAATTGATGGTTAAACGCAAAGGCTCACGATCTTTACGTAATACGGTAAAGTGCGACTGCATGCCTTCTTGTTCAATATCCACTGCACGAATGTCATTGTCTTCGTTAAAACCATACGTGATCAATGGACGACCAATGCGCGGCATGATTTCACGAATGTTGGCATCATCGCCACATACTACAGCCAAGCCGTAAAACGGTAGTTTTTGTAAGAACTGCACAAAGGTATCTTTTAAGACATCGAAACTACCACCATAGGTGTCCATGTGGTCTGCATCAATATTGGTCACGATGGTAGCCATCGGTTGCAAATGCAGGAATGATGCATCTGACTCATCTGCCTCTGCCACGATAAAACGACTCGCACCCAGCGCAGCATTCACACCGGTACGGTTCAGCAACCCACCAATCACATAAGTTGGATCGAGATTTTCTTCTGCCAACATGCACGTGACTAGACTTGTGGTCGTGGTTTTACCATGTGTTCCCGCAACTGCAATCCCATGACGGTAGCGCATCAGCTCACCCAGCATTTCTGCACGGCGCACCACAGGTGTACGCGTTTCAATAGCCGCTTTAATTTCTGGGTTTTCTGCATCAATTGCAGTCGACACCACAATCACGTTTGCCCCTTGAATATTTTCAGCCGTATGCCCGATATAGACTTTGATGCCGTTTTCTTCAAGCTGAGCCGTGGTTTTTGATGCTTTGATATCTGAACCTGAGACTTTGTAGCCTTGGTTCTTGAGCACTTCAGCAATACCACACATACCCGCACCACCAATCCCAATAAAATGGATGTGCTTAATACGGCGCATTTCTGGCACTTTAATTAACTTTTTTGCTTGATCAGCAGGCGTAGATGGCGACATAAAATACTCGGTTTACAATGCTTGAATTAAACGAACCACATGTTGGGTTGCATCGGGTTGTGCTTGCTGACGTGCTTTCACTGCCATTTCAGACAATAACTGACGGTTCATCAAGGGTAATAATAATTCTTTTAAACTCTCGGGCGTCATGCTTGCTTGCGGGCAAATTTTGGCTGCACCAATATTGGCTAAGAACTTTGCATTAGCCGTTTGGTGATCATCCACTGCGCTTGGCAGTGGAACAAACACCGCAGCCACACCCGCAGTGGCAATTTCGGTCACGGTTAACGCCCCAGCACGGCAAATAATTAAATCGGCATCGCTATAGGCTTGGGCCATATCTTCAATAAAAGGGTGGACTTCAACCTGAAGCTGTTCAGGAGCATCGGTATAACGCGCTTGGGTCGCATCTGCATGGTTTTGACCACACTGATGATAAACGCTTAACGGCACATTCAATTGCTTCAATGCTTCAGGAACACGCTCATTTAACGCTTGTGCACCCAACGAGCCACCCACAATTAAAACTCGAAGCATGGCCCCTGCTTTTTCACGTTCTTGATAACGCCAAGACGGATTTAAAATTTCCGTAATTTCTTTGCGGACGGGATTGCCCGTGGTCACAATTTTATCTTGTGCAGCAAAGGTGTTTGGAAAAGCCTGACACACTGTTTTGGCAATACGTGATAACTGCGTATTGGTAAATCCAGCAATCGCATTCTGCTCATGAATAATCACAGGAATACCCAGTGCGCGCGCAGCCAATCCACCAGGCCCAGCGACATAACCCCCAAAGCCCGCGACGGCATCGACTTTGAGCTGCTTCATGTAACGCATTGCACTTAAAGTGGCTTTTAAAATTTTAAAGGGTGCCAATACTTTGCGGACTAAGCCATTGCCGCGCACACCTTGAATATCAATTTGATAAATTGGGATATCGTGATTTTTAAGCAGGCGATTTTCCATACCTGTAGGCGTAGCAAGCCACGAGACTTGACAGCCTTGTTGCTGTAATTCCTTAGCCACAGCAAGTGCTGGAAAAACATGCCCGCCCGTTCCGGCAGCCATCATCATTACATGTTTCGGCTTTGTTGGTGTTGCTTCGGTCACAGTCTAATTCTTCAATTCTAAAAATATGGAAACAAAATTCAATTTTAAGCGATCAATTGTAATCACAAACGCATAGCCGCGAAAGATTATTTACTTTTTTTCAACAGGTATTTGATTGTTTTTTTCTACTGATTTTCAAGTTTAAACTAGATTTGTTATCAGATGTGCATTTTTACTCAAACTACAGCACACAATCAGGCTCAACAGTGCAATTGGAGATATTTAAAAATAAAACAATGAAGCTGATTTGAATCAAATATTTAACATCATTCTAAAGTGTAATTCACTTCATTTTAGCGGCTAGAAATACAATCTGAGTGCATACATTTGAACAGAATGAAAATTAGTGGTGTCTAGCAACATAATCCGCTTTATTTTCAACCAAATTTATACACTTTGCAGCAAAGTACAGCTCTATTCCAAAACCGACCACCTCCATGAAAGAAAAAAGGAACCATTTCAGGTTCCTTTTCTGTCATTTTAGCTGGCTTTGCCTGCTTCTAAAATATCAAATAAAATATCGGCAATCGAGGTACCAAATTGTGCATCAATCTCACGAATACAGGTTGGACTGGTGACATTAATCTCGGTCACATAGTTGCCAATTACATCAAGTCCGACAAAAACCAAACCTTTTTCACGTAAGAAGGGCCCCACTTTTGCAGCAATCGCCTTGTCGTTTTCAGTCAAAGGACGTGCTTGACCCAAACCACCTGCGGCCAAATTCCCACGCACTTCACCGTTTTGTGGAATACGCGCCAAGCAATACGGAATCGGTTCACCATTGACCAGCAAAATACGCTTATCCCCTTCCACAATTTCAGGAATATAACGCTGCGCCATAATCGGACGTGTGCCCATCTCCGTCAACATTTCCAAAGTTGAGCCAATGTTCACACCATCTTGATATAAACGGAAAATTCCCATCCCCCCCATACCATCAAGCGGCTTCACAATCACATCACCATGTTCTTTGATAAATTCACGAATGAGGCTTTGTTGTGAAGTCACCAATGTAGGCACTTGGAGTTCGGGGAACTGCGTGGCAAACAGTTTTTCATTACAATCACGTAAGGACTGTGGTTTGTTGATAATCCACGCACCTTCACGTTCCGCTTGTTCCAAAATATAGGTGGTGTAGACAAAGTTCATGTCGAACGGTGGATCTTTACGCATCAAGATCACATCGTAATCGGCCAAGGACTCTTTTTGCTGTTCACCCAACTCAAAATAATGATCGTAATCTTCAAACACCTTTAAGGGAGAAATCAGACCAAAGGCTTTGCCTTGATCGATATATAAATCGTGTTGTAATGCATAACCCAGTTCATGTCCGCGACGGCTTGCTGCCCATAACATAGCCATGGTGGAATCTTTTTTCAGATTCACCGTTTCAATCGGGTCCATCACTACCAGTACACGCATAATTCTCACGCTCATATTTTTTAAACTTGGCAAAAAGTATAGCGAAGTTTTCAGGTTTGGGTGCAACAAGTTGTGTAATAATTAAAGATTAAAAAATCTATTTTATTCAAATAACTACAACACACTGCAGTAACAAATCAGATACTAACTGCTCGATACAACAAAGGAAGTATGCGCCTATTACCACACGGCAGCTCCTTTCCACACTTTCTCCATTAAGTCAAAAGGCGTTGAATATCCTTGGCAATTTTTTCAGGTTTAACAATCGGCGCATAGCGTTTCACCACCTGCCCTTTTTGGTTAATGAGAAATTTGGTGAAATTCCATTTGATGCTTTGACTACCTAAAATGCCTTTAGCTTCAGTGGTTAAATACTGATACAGCGGATGCGCTGTAGGACCATTCACGTCAACTTTGGCAAACATCGGGAAAGAGACCCCATAATTACGCTGACAAAAACTGCCGATCTCTTCATTACTCGCAGGGTCTTGCTGCGCAAATTGGTTGCAGGGAAAACCTAAAATCAGCAGACCTTGCTGTTGATAGTCCTGATATAACTGTTCCAAGCCTTCAAATTGCGGGGTTAAACCACATTGGCTGGCGGTATTCACCACCAATAAAACCTTGCCCTGATAATCGGCCAGATTTTTTTGCTCGCCTTCCAACAGTTCGGCCTGAAAATCATAAATTGTGCTCATTACATCTCTTCCATTCATCAAAATGTCATTACTGAAAGTCGCTTCAAAAGCTGAACCGACTTCATCCGCAAAATAATATCGCACACAATTAACTTGCGCACAATATTATTATGCGCAATATACTTTCATCCCTATTTCATTTATACTGCTTTACAGACATTAACACCCAAGGACATGCAATATGGCGGACACCCCACTTTTAGAAAACCGCGTGTGTTTTGCCATGTATTCCGCAACCAATGCCATGGTTCGTCAATACCGTCCACGCTTACAGGTTTACGATCTGACCTATCCGCAATTTATTGTTTTGTTGGCTTTATACGAGCAGGACAATGTGACGCTGACCGAGATTGGACAAAAAACCTTTTTTGACTCAGGTACCTTGACCCCCATTATTAAAAAACTAGAAGAAAAACAGTTTTTAAAGCGTGTTGCCGTCAAAGAAGATGAACGTATGAAAAAAGTCGTTCTGCTGGAAAAAGCACTCTTAGCCAAAAATAAAATTATGGCCATTCCATTTGAGCTGGCGTGTTCTTTAGGTCTAGATCCCGATGATTTGGTAGCCATCCATCAATTGTGTCAACGTTTTTTGAATGGCTTAGAACAGCCTCAACACGATAGTCGAGATACTTAAGTGCAACAAGCGATTGTCGGTTTTCATCTCGATGAAGAACATCATTGGGTGGCGGAGCTTGCCTGTGGCCACACACAACATGTCCGCCATACTCCACCGTGGCAAAACCGTCCTTGGGTACAAACTGAGCAAGGACGCCAAGAAAAAATAGGCATTCTTTTAAGCTGTAAAAAATGCATGGAAAATGCACAAAAATAATTCTTTTACATTTTCTTCAAATTTTAATGCTTATTTATCAATTTTTTAGAAAAATTAAAAAGCCTGTACATCTGTACTTTTCAACCCAGTAAAACTATGTAGAAAAAATGAATATTACCGTAAGTCTTGTTCATTTTTGGTAAATGATTATACTTCTCATTTTTATTGGCAATTCACTCTCTCCGAGCCTTAAATCATGATGAAATTTTCACCACAGCCGCTTTGTGGTTCTAACCTATTCAAATATAGCCTTCTCAGCTTTATGATTTTAAATGCGCATGCAGCCTATGCGGATGAAGCGACACTACAAAATAATGAGAACCCCTCCTCTCAAGCGATGACAAACAAATCGGGCACAGCAGCAGTTTTGCCCACCTTAAAAATTGAGGCAATGAGTGAACTTGATCCAATCAAAAGCTATGTCGATTATGATCAGGCCAATGTCACACGGAATGGTTTAAAGAAAAAAGACATTCCTCAAACCATCGACACCATCGATGTACAGAAATATAAAATCTATGGCTCTAACGACCTCAGTGTGATGCTACAAGGCACACCAGGGGTATCCACCAGCTACGATATGCGCGGTGATGGCATCACCCTCCGTGGTTTCTCTGCCGACTCGGGTGATATTTACCGTGATGGTATCCGTGAAAGTGGTCAAGTCCGTCGTAGTACAGCCAACATTGAACGGATCGAAATTTTAAAAGGCCCTGCCTCTGTGTTATACGGGCGTAGTGCAGGCGGTGGTGTGGTCAATATGGTGAGTAAATACGCCAACTTTGACTCGAAAAGTTCCGTCGTCACTTACGTAGGCTCATATGATAACTACGGTGCAACAGCAGATATTAACCAAGTGTTGAATGACAACTGGGCTGTCCGTTTGACGGGTGAATACGGTGAAGCGGATAGTTTTCGTTCAGGCATCGACAGTAAAATTGAAATGATCTCGCCAAGTTTCACTTATAAAAATGATGATGAAACCCTTACGTGGACCACGCAATATACCTATGACAAATTAGGTCGAGTGCCAGACCGCGGACCAAGTTATAGTGTTTTACCTGCTGGAACATCGATTAAAACGGGTTTTGCTCAAGAGGGTGATTATGTCAATGACGTGCTACAGGTCATTCGCTCAGATGTAAGTTATGAATTTGCGCCAAATTGGACTTTCCATTGGGCTGCGAGCTACAGACAAGCCGAACAAAACTTTGATCATTTTTATTTAGGTGGCTACTGCGCAACTGCGACTACTGTAATCCGTAACGCAGGCACATGCCAAGGTCATGTAGGCGACATCTCTCAAATCTATTATTGGCAACAAACAGACAATAAAACCACAAGTAATACTTTTGATATTAAAGGCGAATTCAACACGGGATCAATTAAACACAACCTTGTTTTCGGCAGTGACTGGAGCTACGAACAGCGCGAACCGCGTCTAGCCAATACCAATCAAAATGGTTCTGCAATTTATGGTTATGTAGACCCAATTACAGGTGAACGCCAAGCCAGTCGAGGTACAGGTCCACTTAAAATTAGTCAGCACAATTATAATCAGGGTACAAGTTTAGGTTTCTTTGCCCAAGACTTAATCAGCCTAAATGAACAATTCAAAATCATGCTCGGTATGCGCTACGACAGCTATGATTTTTCTACCACCAACAAACTACCAAATGTTGATGCAGATAAACGTAAACGATCTGTCGATGATGATTCATTTAGCCCAAATGTCGGCGTGGTCTGGCAGCCGAATGAACATCAAAGTCTGTATGCATCATACAGTAAAAGTTTTGCTCCCTTTGGTGGCTCTATGGGTGTAAACCCAATTTCATCAGCAAACCAAGATATGAGTATCTTTAATGCTGAACCCCAATATAATGAACAGTACGAAATTGGCGTGAAAAGTGATTGGTTCGATGAACGCCTAAATACACAGTTCTCTGTTTATGACATTCGTAAAAAGAATATTCGCTACCGCCCAGACCCAGATGTTCCAGACGTATGGGCCGTAGGTGGTGAACATCAATCCAAAGGCTTAGAATTTAGTTTCATTGGTCGTGTATTAGATAATTTATTTGTCCGCGGTGGTTATGGCTATACTGATGCTGAAGTTAAAAAAGACAAAGAAAAGCCTGAAAATGTAGGAAATACCCTTTCTAATACCTCTAAAAATACAGGCAACCTGTTTGTGCGCTACTTACCTACAGAAAAACTCTATGGTGAAGTTGGCGTGACTTATGTCGGCTCTTACTATCCAAACATCAATAACTTGACCAAAATGGATGGTTTCAATCGTGTCGATGCTGCCATTGGTTATAGTGCTGATCCATGGAACGTGACTTTAGCTGTCAGTAACTTGACCAATAAAGAATACTGGCGTTCAGACTCTATGCCAGGTACACCACGTAGCTTCCTCATGCGTTTGAACTACCAGTTCTAAACCCTTTCAGTTAAAACGCCATCTCCAGCGGAACAGGTCACTGTTCCGCTTTTTTATGCTTAGCAATGGATGACTAAGCCAATCAATAAACGCTTCGAACCTTTTGTTATAAAGCGCAAGAAACGGATTTTCAGGCCTCGCTGGATTTGTTACTGTTTTCTTAAGTTAAATGATTTCCGCGAGTAATCATGACAAAACATAGCAACTATGCACGGGTAGCAAAGGCGATTGAATACATTGAACAAAACTTCAAACAGCAACCCAGTTTGGCTGAGATTGCAGAACACGTTCATTTAAGTCCTACTCATTTTCAGCGTATCTTTAGCGAATGGGCAGGTATTAGCCCGAAGAAATTTCTGCAATATATTAGTGTGGAATATGCAAAGTCGGTTTTGAAAAATCACACAGAAAATAATATTTTTGCAGCAACTTTTGACACTGGCCTTTCTAGTACCAGCCGATTGCATGATTTATTTGTCCAAATCGAAGGGATGACGCCCGCAGAATATAAACAGGGCGGTGAAGCACTCAACATTCACTATAGTTTTGCCGAAACCATTTTTGGCTCCGTCATTATTGCCTCGACCCCTAAAGGGATTTGTCATATGGCCTTTACCGAAGTAGATCGGGATGCATTGGCCTATCTGAAAAAACAGTTCCCACGTGCGACATTTATTGAAGATCAGGATGAATTACAACGCAAAGCGCTCGCAATTTTTCAGCAAGATCAAAACAGCTTATCAGAGATTAAACTGCATCTGAAAGGCACCGACTTTCAGCTCAAGGTCTGGCAAAGTCTGCTCAAAATTCCCATGGGACAGCTCAGCAGTTATGCACATATTGCTCAAGAGATTGGGCAAAAGCGTGCCTCACGAGCGGTCGGAACAGCCATTGGCAGTAATCCCGTTGCCTTTTTAATTCCCTGCCATCGGGTCATTCAGTCTTCAGGGCAACGTGGCGGCTATATGTGGGGGACGACACGTAAAACCGCGATGATTGGCTGGGAAGGTGCGCATAGCCAAACACCAACCGAGTGAGAGAGCGAATAAAAAAGGAAGCCGAAGCTTCCTTTTTTTGTTTCAACCTTTAGACGCCATATTTCACGCGGTAGGCTTCCATTTTTGCTAAAGCTTCAGTCTCACCTTTAGCCTCTAAATAATTCATCAAATCTTTCATGGTCACCAGTGCATGCACAGGAATTTCCAATTCTTTTTGGACTTCTTGAATCGCAGACAGTTCACCTTGACCTTTTTCTTGGCGGTCTAATGCCACCAACACACCTGCAATCTGCGCACCTGCATTTTTCAAAATGGTGACCACTTCACGGATCGCTGTCCCCGCAGTAATCACATCATCAATAATCCAGACTTTTTTGCCTGCAACAGATGCACCAACCAAGACCCCACCTTCACCATGATCTTTGGCTTCTTTACGGTTAAAACCCCAAGGCACACTTACCCCATGATTTTGTGACAAAGCCACTGCTGTTGCAGCAACAAAAGGAATCCCTTTGTACGCAGGACCAAACACCACTTCAACATTGTTGCATTCTGTCAGTTTGGCTGCATAGCCAGACGCCAGTAATGACAAGGCTTCACCGTCATTAAGTAGACCTGCATTAAAAAAATAAGGACTCACACGACCCGATTTTAAAGTAAACTCACCAAATTTAAGCACGCCACGTGATAATGCGAGTTCGATAAAAGCTTGAGGGTTAAATGTCGCTTGCGTTGTCATGCGGTGCTCCGTATTTTCAAATTGAGGTAAGACTTGCGCATGATACCA
This sequence comes from Acinetobacter sp. CWB-G5, assembly GCF_019209785.1. NCBI lineage: Bacteria > Pseudomonadati > Pseudomonadota > Gammaproteobacteria > Moraxellales > Moraxellaceae > Acinetobacter > Acinetobacter sp. CWB-G5. The sequence continues at coordinate 303,184 of NZ_JAHUTF010000003.1, forward strand.
AAGAGTAGCTATCCAAGTGATCAAAAAATTTTACGTGTGGTTTCAATTAACGTAAATGGTCTACGTTCTGCAGAAAAAAAAGGGATTTTTGATTGGATTGCCACATCAGATGCTGATGTGATTTGCATGCAAGAATCTCGCATTACCCACGAACAATGGACCGATAAATTTAAACCTGAAGGTTGGCATACCCACCTGTTCCCTGCTGAACGTCCAGGGTATGCTGGCACTGCTATTTATAGCCGTTTACCATTTGTTTCAGTCACGGATGGACTTGGTTTTGAATTGGCCGATTCTCAAGGCCGCTTTATTTCGGCTGAGTTTGACTTAGGCTTAGACCAAAACGTGCATATTTGTTCACTGTATCTACCATCGGGTTCTTCTGGTGAAGAAGCACAAGTACGTAAAGACCACTTCTTAGAAGAATACAAACAAATTTTGAAACAATGGCGTGATGAAAATAAATCCGTGATTGTCTGTGGTGACTACAACATCGTGCATAAACGCATCGACATTAAAAACTGGTCAGGCAACCAAAAAGCCTCAGGCTGCTTACCGCACGAACGCGCTTGGCTCGATCATATTTATGATGAACTTGGCTATGTCGATACTTTCCGTGAAGTGCGTCCAGAGGCTGAGCTTTATTCTTGGTGGTCAAACCGAGGACAAGCTCGTGCGAAGAACGTAGGCTGGCGCATTGACTATCAAGCGTGCTCACCTGACTGGAAAGCCCGTACAGTCAATGCTTGGGTCTATAAAGAAACATGGTTTAGCGACCATGCACCTGTCATTATTGACTACAAAATCTAGAAAAATTTAAGTATTTAGCTCATATTAAGTGAACACTTGTTTACTGAATATGAGTTTTTAACCTACATTATCTGCCGTTTTTTGAGTCTTTTTCTGATCAATCAATCAGTGCATTATGTTCCCACGGCAAAGGGACGATGTCAGGATGACAGCACAAGGACAGGACGCCGTAGGATGAAATTAAAACGAACTATGGAAATAGTTGGTTTTCAAGGATGTGACAATGGACGTTGTAATGAGACCCGCATGATCAGGATGATTAAATGCGGGTTTTCTCTTTTTTAGTCTCTGCCTTTTTTAATGCTTCTTCTTTTTAGATTCTATTTTTCTTTGATTTGATTCTAAATCGCTTTTATGACAAGACGATGACGCTTTAAGCTTAGATCGACACACTAGAGCTCCTCTGTTTTTTCCGTTACTCTAAACCCAGCTTAAAATTCAGAAGGGTTTTCCATGTTAAACGTGTATGGCATTAAAAATTGTAATTCAATGAAAAAAGCATTCGACCTACTGAATGAGTTAGGTTTAGCGTATGAGTTTCATGATTATAAAAAACAAGGCATTGATGCTGCGACTGTCAAAACATGGCTCGATCAGATTGGGGCAGATGTGGTCCTGAATAAAAAAGGTACCACTTGGCGTAAGTTGACTGAAACAGAACAAGACACTGCTTTAGCTTCAGAGCAAGGACTAATTGATGCCCTCACCACACATAACAGTCTCATTAAGCGTCCCGTAATTGCAACCCCGAAAGGTTTTATTGTGGGTTTCAATGAAGATGCAATTCGTGCCCTAAAAGCATAACAAAACAAAAAAGCCGAGCAATTGCTCGGCTTTTTTTGTTGGATGGGATTAGTTCGCGCGAATCCAAGTTTGGTTACGGCCTAATGCAGCCACGCCAATATAACCACGAAGCTCTAGTTTTTTACCACCAGCAGCAATGTTGCCTTTTAATTTATAGGTTTTACCAGTTTGCGGATCTAAAATTGATCCACCGTCATAGCTTGTACCACCCACATTTTTCAGACCATGTACAATCGTTAAACCTTTCAAAGATTTATTTTTATACGGGCCTTCACACTTGGTACATGCATTTTCTTCACCTGGCGTCAAAATACCTTGAATACTCGCAGTTAAAGTTCCATTTTTTTGCTCAGTGAATTTAACCAAGGCTTTCGCTTGTTTAGTTTTGTCATCAATCGTTTTCCAAACAGTGCCATTCAGCGGATCTGCTGCATGAGCTAGAGCGGTTAATCCTAGTACGCTTAACGCAAGTGCAATTTTTTTCATTTTTGTCATTTCCCTAGTCTAGTAAAGACGACTATCATTATTAAAAAGTCACAACAATTTTTCAATTTTTCAATGTGACCAATTAGTGTAACCTTGTAAATTATGTTGGTAAATACACAAACTCAAGGTAAAACAAATAACAAAATGGAATAACTATGAAGATTGCCGATCCATGGAAACAAATCATTACAGAGCAGTTTTTAAAAACCACGATTCGAACCCCAAGTCGCTTTAGTATCCCACCCAGTAGTCAGCGTTTTCTTCTTGAACAAATGTGTCGTGCATTTCCGCTCAATAAGTCGATCCAGATTCGTCCTCTACGTCTTGCAGGCCTGCGTGCGGAAGAGTTAAAACCTGAAACTGAAGCCACTCAGCTCATTTTGCATATTCATGGTGGAGCTTTCTTTTTAGGTTCAATGAATACCCACCGTGCGTTTGTCTCAGACCTTGCAGCCAGTACACAAATGCAAGTCATTCACCTTGACTATCCGTTGTCACCCGAACACCCCTATCCTGAAGCCATTGATGCGCTGTTTGATGTTTATCTGCTGTTATTGGAGCAAGGGATACAAGCCAAAGATATTATTTTATCAGGGGATTCATGTGGTGCAAATTTAGCGCTAGCCTTGGCGCTGCGCATTCGTGATGAGCAACGCCCTCAAGTCAGTGGGCTGATTCTGCTTTCGCCATTTTTGGATTTAAGCTTAACCAGTGAATCTATTCGCTTTAATAGCAAGCTCGATGCACTTTTATCCATCGAGGCCCTTGAAACAGGCATCGACTATTATGTTCCAGAGCAAATCGACCCAGCGGACCCGCTCGTTTCACCCTTATTTGATGAATTGGCAGACCTCCCGCCTACCCTTGTACAAGTCGGTTCGAAAGAAATTCTCTTGGACGATGCCCAGCGGTTTAGAGATAAAGCGACCAAGGCAGGCGTAGACGTGACATTTAAACTATACACAGGCATGTGGCACAACTTCCAAATGTTTAATGCATGGTTTCCTGAAGCTAAAATGGCGTTAGATGATATCGCAACGTTTGCTCAAGCGCTCGACCAAGACTAAACACATCCCGCATAAAAAAAGGTCAGCTTAACGCTGACCAAATGAGGAATCATTGGACTACAGTTATTGTTATTAAATCGCTTGCACCTGTGCTAAAGCTGCCGCAATGGCTTTGTCTTTCAGCTCTGGCCCCATATTCACGCCTTCAGCACGAATGATTTCAACATCGGTCACACCGGTAAAATTAAAGACGGTTTTTAAGAAGCCTTCTTGGAAGTCAACAGGACTATTTTCACCATAGACACCACCGCGACTACTGGCAATATAGGCTTTCTTGTCACCAGCCAAACCGACCGGGCCATTTTCAGTATATTTGAAAGTACGACCTGCAACACTAATGCGGTCAATCCATGCTTTTAAAGTCGAAGTAATCCCGAAGTTATACATCGCTGCACCAATCACCACAACGTCCGCATCTAAGTACTGTTGAATAATACGTTCGCCCAGAGCCGATTGTTCTGCATTTTGACCCATTAAAATTTCTGCGTCTAAATGTGGAATCGGTTGCGTTGCCAAATCCAAATATTCAACCTCAACTTGCGCATGCTTTTCGCTGAGTTGCGAAACAATCGCTTGGCTCAACTGACGAGACACAGAAGCATCCGCCATAATACTTGAATCAATATGTAAAACTTTCATGGGATGTTCCAACATAATCTTTATTGAATAGTTGCATTTTAAAATAAGATTATCCTTAGAATAATAGGCCTATTCAAAACACTATGTTCTAAAAATAGAATGGTCTTTCCCTGCTGAGCTACATACTCAGTTCGTCACCTTTGATACCGTCTTTTTATAAGATTGTGATATGTTGAAAGCAATGTATAAGAAATCAATCACATTATTTAAAAAATAAAGCGGATATATCAAGGATGAAACGATTGAATGAGTTCATGGTTCTCAATATCTAAACAGCTAAGCAACAGCAAACTTTCTCATTATCTACTTGAAGAGGAAGTGATTATGAACTGGGATACCTTGAAAAAGTGTATTTTAATCCTTGTTCTCGGCTGTTGTGTCAATTTGATCTGGTTAGTTTGGGAGACTTTTGTACTGTTCAACTCAGAATATTGGCATGTCGTTAATGTTCAGCTTTTGCGCCACAAATTGGTTATTAATTCCATTTTTTTCATCACGTTATTGGGTTTGATTTACCCTTGCTATGCCCTACAAAAACAAGCTTGGGTACAACGATTCCTCCCTTATATTGCGATTGGAATTTTAATCATCTCACTTTGCTATAACGGTTATATGATTGGGGTGTTTAGCCCTGTCACTATGGTGGTCTATATTTGTCTGATCGCTGTCGGTTTGGTGTTGTTTGAGCGAAAGATCGTGTATGCGATGCTAATTCCTGCGACAGGCTTCTTAACCTTCTCAGGCTACCTCAGTTTTATTGATGTGATTCCTTATGCTCCTATTTTTCAGATTGATGGCCAACTCTTTCTCAATGGGTTTTGGCTCCTATCGATGCTGTATTTCGTTATTCCCATTCTAATCACTTGTCTAATTTTATTTGAAATTTTACTTAGCCAATGGCGACATCGTGAACGACTCATTCAACATTTAAGTCAGATCGACCCACTAACCAATACATTTAACCGTCGCCGTATTAGCCAAAGTTTGGAGTATTTGCATCAGCAAGATCCGCAGAATCCCTATGCGGTTATCCTCTTAGATCTCGATCATTTTAAAAGCATCAATGACCAATTTGGACATCATATCGGAGATAACGTGCTCATCGCTGTGAGCCAACAATTAAATAACCAGATACAAGACCATGACCTAGTGGGGCGCTTTGGCGGAGAGGAGTTTATCCTTATTTTAAAACATGCTTCACTCTCTAAAGCCCATCAAATTGCGGAACGTTGTCGTTCAGCCATCGAGGCTTTAGTCATTAACAATGATGAAGGCCAATCTATCCATGTCACAGCTAGTTTTGGTATTGCACAATCTCACCATGGACTCAGACCTCAGCAAGTTTTGAGTCAAGCAGACAAAGCACTCTATGCCGCTAAAGCCAGTGGACGTAATCAAATCAAATGCTATTTAGAAATCAATCCCGGTGAACTCAAATATAGCGCTGCATGTGGTGACACACAGCACATTTCACCTAACTAAACGGCTTCTGCCCGTGCCGCGTCGACCCATTGTATGACCGCAGGATGCTGCATAATGTGTTGCATATACTGCTGGCTGCGCTCAGATACAGGTAGTGCATAACTCTTGAAACGCATCACTACAGGGGCATAGAAGGCATCGGCTATAGAAAAATCACCAAATAAAAAGGTATACTCATCCGAACGCTGTGCCCAAATTTGTTCAATTCGTTCGACATCTGCTCTTAATTCAGCATGCTGCGCACACAAAGCTAGCCCCTCAGCTATGCTGTACTGCGCTTGAATATTCATGGGGCATAATTGGCGTAGTGCCATAAAACTACTGTGCATCTCACCACTGATACTCCGTGCTTCTGCTCTCAAATAGTCAAGCTTGGGCCACAGGGCTAAATCTGGATTTTGCTCGGCCAAATATTCACAGATGGCTAAAGAATCCCAAATTTTAAATTCACCCACATCCAATACAGGCACTTTAGCATTGGCATGAATGTGAGACAGTTGCTCTTTAAAACTGGGGTTTGTCGCATCAAAGCGAACCAGTACCTCTTCAAAATCCAGATCAAATGCAGTCAAGACCAACCACGCTCGCATCGACCAACTGGAGTAATTTTTATTGGCAATATATAAACGTTGCATCACCCTTCTCCCTCAGGTTTAAAAACGTTGTAATTGAGCTAAAAGTTCAGCCTCAGTAAATGCACCGGTTAAACGTAAACCACGAATTTCTTGTTGTGAGGCATCTAAGAATAAATAGGTCGGTGGTCCTAAAATATCCCACTGGTTTAAAAGCACTTGATGGGTTGCATCGTAATGGCTCAAATCCAATTTAATCAAATAATACGGCACAAGCGCTTGCTGTACCGTTGCAGACTTTAATATACGGTGTTCAATCGGCTGACAGGCGACACACCAATCAGCATAGACATCGATAATGATCTTTTGACCTTTTGGTGCTTGTGCCAAGAGCTGCTTAAACTCCGCTGCCGTCGCTGCCACATGCCAACGCGCAGATGCAGCCACTGGCGCTTCAAAGAAACGCTGACTCTGCTGATATTGGCTATAGGCAATGTACGTCCCGCCAATGACTAGAGCCACGATGTACAGCATACGCAACTGAGTTTTATGCCACATCAAACGATACAACACATAAATAATAAAGCTCAAGCCTAGCAGCAGACTCAGTGCTTGCATCCATGTTTCAGAAAGCAAAGGACGTACAAAATACAGCGCTAAAGCCAACATGATGAAAGCAAAGAATACCCGAACCTGATTCATCCACAGCCCAGCACGAGGCAATACCTTAGCACCCAGTACGCTTGCCAATAACAATGGTGTCCCCATACCAAAGCCTAAGGTGAACAGCAAAATGGCCCCTTGCCACTGGCTTTGTGTCTGCGAAATAAACAGTAAAGCGCCTGCCAAAGGTGCCGTCATACACGGTCCAACCAACAGCGCAGAAATCATGCCCATAATCGCAGCACTGATCAGACTTCCACCCTTTTGCATAGACTGGATATGATCAAGTTTATTCACCACGGCTTGCGGCAGTTTAAGTTCAAACAAACCAAATAGATTGAGTGCGAACAAAACAAAAAGAATGCTAAAAGCAATCAGGGTGGATGGCTGTTGTAACCAACGCTGAAAGTTCAAACCTGCAGATGAGGCCACCAAGCCCAAAATGGCATAGACCATGGCCATACTGCACACAAAGACCAAGGCAATCATCCATGCTTTGAGGCCTTTGCTATCGCGAATAATTAATGAGGTTAAAATCGGCAACATCGGTAAAGAACACGGCGTAAACGCGAGTAATATCCCGAGGCCAAAGAACAGTAATAAACCATAGGCCAACGAGCTTTTGGCTAACTCTTCAGACCAAATTTGATCTTGCGCAGCCATCGCATCGGAAGCTGTTGCGGCGGGTTCAGCAGTGACTGTTGGGTTGATAGGCTCAAATTGCGGATTCGACTGCGCGGCTAAATCTAGCAGTCGTTTTGAGCCACCTGCTTGGTCTTGTAGACTGACCAAACCGTTGACATCGGTTTTAAACTCAATACTTTGCGGTGGATAGCAAATGCGATCTTTGGCACAGCCTTGCCAAGTCACCTTATAAGTTTGTGAAGCCTGTGTGTCTAAGTCAAATTGCACTTGTTGATAATAAACTTGGGTGTGTCCATAGTTTTCATCATACAAATCATGCGCAGGCGGTAGCTCAAGCTTAAGGGGCTGACCCACCTGCTGTACTTCAAATTTGTGCTGATACAGATAATACTGTTCAGGGATATTCCAGTGCAGTTGAGCGGTATGCTCAGTCGTGGATTCCACTGTAAATGGAAAAGCATCTTCAGCTGAAAGAAGTGGAGTTTCTGCATGAACGTTTAGGATACTGGCCCAGATACACAGATTGATGATCAATACTGACAGCGCCAGATACCACGTTTTGCCGCTCATCCCCTGTTTCAGATGAAGATGCTTTTTCATAATATGTTCTTTTTTCTAATTAAAATAAGTATGAAACGCCAAGGCCTGAATAATAACTTTTATCTGCACCATTTAAGTCGACACCAACACTTGCGTCCAACTGCATCCGATTATTCACCGCATACATGACACCTGTACCGAGCGCATATTCATTGTCTTGACTTTCTGCTTTACGATAAACCAATTCAGAAAAACCGCTGAGTTTATCTGTAAATTGATATTCTAAAGTCGGAATTGCAGAAATGGCCCAATCACTATTTTGCACTTCATAACGCATAGTGATGGATGTCGACACGAGGTCGCTATAATCGTATGCAACCACAGATGACAGACTATAAATATCATCTTCATTGGTGAAACCATCATTACCTGTGGCAATAATCGCTTCAGCCAGTACCGCCATACTCAAGCGTTCATCATCCAAAGGAATCGCCGCTTTCACACCCACACTGACATCCCCCAAACCATCTGTTTCAGACTTATTGCCTGCCACTTTCATTTGTTGCCAAGAGGGCCCAGCCCAACCCAATTGCAATTCGATGTTTTCAGCTAAACCTGTGCGCAATAACATATCTGCATTTAAGCTGGTGGTTTTGACTTTTTCACCATCAGTCGTGGTCGATTCAGCATAGTGCGCATTGGCCAAGCCCTGCTCCCAAGCCAACTGCCCCACAGGCGTAATCCCTGTCCCTATACCCGAACCCGGACGGTCAAAGGAAAAATCTGCAGCCATCGCATTCATACTGAACCCAGTGGCTACACATAAACCTAAATGTTTTAATTGCATCATGATGATCTCGCTGATTAAGCTAATTCTTTTGTCATTTTTGCACCATGCTGACGAAGCAACTCTAAAGTTTGCTTTTCTTCAGCCAATGCTTCGGCCCAATTAATTTCGTCAAATTCACAATCAAAGAATAAATCGCTAATTGAAGATAAAATAGTTAAGCCATCTTCATCTTTGGTGTTTGGATCAACTTTTTCATCCAATAAACGTTTGACCGCGGGCGCACATGCAGCACTTGCCGCATCCCAAAGTGGGCCATAAATTTCTTCTGTATCCCACAAATGCAAGTTTGCTTTGCCATGAATCAGTTGTTCTAAAATGTCTAAATGTACCGCTAGAGTCTGTTGTTTTTCTTGTTCTGACAGCGGTGCGCCTGCTTCATACGCTTCGCAAATCGCTTCCCACCATTTGAATAAGCCGTCCGACCAGACAGAAATCACAGGTCCTTTTTCAGGATCGATAAAATTGAGACTTAACCCATCGGTCAATAGACGTTGAACTTGTTGAAGATCTAATTCTTCAAGTGCTTGCACGAAAGCTTGTTGTTGCGCGGTTAACATGGAGATGACGCTCTTCAATTCAGTTTATTCTATTATGCCGAATAAACGGGACATTTGTTATCCGTAATGTTGGATAAAAGTGAGTGCCCAGCATTAAAAAAGCCCCTGATTGAGGGGCTTTTTTTAAATTCGGTGAGGTTTAATCTTCCTCATCATCAACTAGGCCATCATCCTGATCTGCATATACAGGTTGGCCAGCACGTGGTTTATCATTTTTTTCAAAGGTATGTTCTAAACTACGTTTAAGGCGATCGATCGCGCCATGAATCGCAGTATCGACATTATGACCTTTATGATTTACAACCACGGGTTTTAAACCTGCTGGACGCGCTTCAATCATACATTGAATGTCGTCATCTCCGCCTTTATGGCTATTGGCATCACTTAGATGCACTGAAAAATGAGTAATGCGCTCACTGTGACGTTGAAATTCTTGATTCAGCTCTTCGCGTATATAACTAATTAAACGGTCACTATTTTGAATGTTTTTATCTGTACGGATTTCTATGTTCATAAAATAACATCCTCTCTCTTTCTTTATTCGACTCTTTTTTTGTACGAAGATTTTTATCTCTTGGCACACTTGTAACTTACTGTTTTAACAGTATTCGACCATCTTCAATTGCTTTGGAATGTAACCTCCATCGATTGAATGATGAACACTTTTGAGTCTGCAGATCTGTGTCCTTCTCCTTTGAATATCGGGCCTAACTGAAAATTATGCAAGTGATATTTTTAAAAAAATATGAAAAGGATACTTATTGTGACAAGCCCTTACTTGCATGGCTAAAAACAGATGGATTTGATTCCATCTTCTAACTATTCACGTGACCTCATTGGCTAGAATGAACAAAAAAATCTAATAATTATGACAACTTCAATTACGGCAGGAATGACTGCAAACATCGATCATTCATTCTTTGCAAACATCCCCAAATAAGTACAAACTCTGTTACATTCTAGGATTTTCCCGAGCTGTATCATGTCGATATTGCTAAATTTATTATTCAATCCCCTAACATTTTTTCCAAGAAGGCCCATATCAAATTAAGTGTCATGCCTGAAAGGCAACATTAAACCATTTGGTAAAAAAGTATAAAAAATGGCTCATTTTGATATCTATTTTCCATGACGTTCGTCAAATTTGGCTTTATTTTTGCTTAATAATCGGTATCCTGTATCCGATTTTTTGGGGAAATATTCATGAAACTGACTCAAATTGCTGCTTTCGTAGCATTATCTTCTGCTGCGGCAATCTCTCAAGCTGCGCCGATTTGGCAAGACTTTAGCTTCACTGGTTTATATGGTGAAAACTACAAATCACCATTTGTGACTCAAGACGAAAAACTTGAGCAAACAACCATTACTGCAGAATATGCAGCTGGCTTCAAATATGGCGATTTCTTCGCTTTCGCTGACCGTACCAACAACGATGCTGATGGCAATGAAACTTACTTTGAAGTTGCACCACGTTTCAGCTTAGGTGCGATGACAGGAACTAAACTTGAGCTTGGCCCAGTTAAAGATGTGTTAGTTGCAACGACATGGGAAGGCGGTGAAGGTTTCAACAACTACCTCTATGGTATTGGTTTTGCCTTAAATGTGCCATATACACAGTATGCAAACATCAACTTCTACAAAGCAGATAACGACCTGACTGATGATGATTATCAAATGACCATCACCTATGCAGTACCGTTCAAACTTGGTTCTGAAGACTTTTTAGTTGATGCCTTCCTTGACTGGTCAACTGCTGAAGATGACCATGCAAGCGAGTTAAACTGGACTAGTCAGTACAAATGGAATGTAGGTAAACACATTTCTCCAGATACACGCCTATACGTGGGTATCGAGCACTCAGTTTGGAATAACAAATACGGCTATAAAGGCGTTGACCAAAATGACGTAAGTGCGTTAATCAAATACCACTTCTAATTCACTTTTGTGAATATCCAAAAGCAAGACTTCTGTCTTGCTTTTTTTTATGCAAAAGCAGCATGATAAAGCCCCAACGCATACAACCTTGCCTTCATGTCTTTTCTCATTCGTCCAGCCACTGAACACGATCTGCCCGAGATCCAAAACATTTATAATGCAGAAGTCTTACATGGCATGGCCACTTGGAATGAACATGCCTATGATTTAGCGCATTTCCAAAAACAATTACTACACTTTCAACAAAACCAATTTCCATTTTGCGTGGTGGAAGACCAAGAAACGCAGGCCATTGCAGGCTTTGCAGACTATGCCACCTTCCGTAATTTTTCAGGCTATCGTTATACCGTTGAGCACTCAATTTATATTTCACCCAACTATGCCCGTCAGGGCTTAGGTCAACAGCTTTTAGCGTATTTGATTGAACAAGCAAAAATGCAGCACATGCATGTCATGGTTGCAGGGATTGACCACGCCAATCTGGCTTCAATTGCTTTGCATGAAAAGTTTGGCTTTGTACAAACTGGCTATATGCCCCAAGTCGGACAAAAGTTTGGGCAATGGCGTGATCTGGTGTTGATGCAACTGCTGTTAAATCAGTGAGGTCGGGACTAACTTGTCACTGGTTACGCTAATTACGGCATATGTATGCTTGGCCGCATGTTCATAAAAGTTTCTGAGCTGAGCAAAGACTAAACTCAACTCGGCAAATTGCAATTCAATCGATTCGGTCTGGATGCCATGTTCCTGTTCTAAGCGTTTCAAACAATTGGTTTGCATATGCTTTTTAAAGTCTTCGATATCCAGTTTTTCTAAAGCTTCCTGGACTTCAACCACACGCACCGCGGTGTTATAACGTACCTCTGTAAGTTGTTTTTGGCGCTCTGCCAAGTGATGCTCGGCTTGCACACTCAAAGCCAGTAAAGAAGTGCCAGACTTAAAACTGCCTTGCAATAAGGTCTGTAAGATTTTCCAGTTTTTACCTAAAAGCAGATGTGACTCGATGTGCTCCGAATTCAGCACATCGTCGACAGAAATAGATTCTAAAATCAACGTTTCCAAAGCATTGGGCGGAATACTTAATAATAATGTGTCCATATGGCTGCTCTTATTGTTGTTGCTTTGCATTAGCTTAACGCGTCTAAAAGCACACTGCTCAAACAATTTGTATGAGTAATTTTTCAGTTTCTATCATCCCGCTGTCTTGAATAATTGCGACCCCCTAAAGATTGTCCCTTTACTTCGAATAGCTCCCTATGTTTTATTCAAAGCATAACGAAAATGGAATCAAATCATGCTTAAGCATCCATTCTTGATTGGGCTTTTGACTGTAAGCACACTCGCTTCAGCAGACGATACCTTTGAACGAGAACTTCGCCAAGGTTGTGCTAAAGTCAAAACCTCTGCCAACTCTGGTAAGAAATTTTATGATCACAAACAATATCAAAAAGCGTTAGAACAATTTCAGTATCAGGCGACGTGGTCTTCTTTTTGTTTAATAAATCAACCTGAAAGTGGTGTACCCCTCACTGAGCGTGATGTCGAAATTGCCAACAACAATGTCGGTTTAAGTTATAGCAAGTTGGGAAAACCGTTTTGGGCTAGAGCATGGTTTTTGCGTGATGCTGAGTCTAAATCCAGTCAATTTAATTTAAAGCAACTGCCACCCCCTAAACAATCAGCAACACTGGCAGGTAAATATGTGCAGTATGCAGGCTTTGGGCAGTGGAATCAGATTGAGGTAAAACCGCTTAAGAATGTATATCAAATTGAATTTAATGGTCTTTATATGGGACTACGCAGTCTCATCTATGGCCCTAATATTGGCGAATTTGAAACCACAATGCCGCTTAATCGAACTCAAGCGCAATATCAGGTAGACGACTGTAAAATTAATTTAAAGTTCGCCTTTGATCCCAAAATGGGACACACCATCCGTGTCAGCGAAACCAATACCATGAGCTGTGGTTTTGGGCACAATGTTTCGGCAGACGGTTTATTTCTAAAAGTAGACTAAGATCGCGATACAATATTCAATATTTTCATCATTATTCCCCTCTCCCTTTGGAAGAGGGGGAGAATAAAAAAGCTTAAATCGCTACCAATTCTCGAATACCTTTTGCAGGCATTTCACAGCCTGCCCCTTGCGCAATCACTTGTCCACGGGCCATGACGGTATATGCATCGGCCAGCTCCTCGGCAAAATCATAAAACTGCTCGACCAAAACCACCGCCATGTCGCCGCCATCCGCCAGTTTACGAATCACTCGGCCAATGTCTTTGATAATAGAAGGTTGAATACCTTCTGTAGGCTCATCCAAAATTAACACCCGAGGCTCTGATGCTAGGGCACGCGCAATCGCCAGTTGCTGCTGCTGCCCCCCTGATAAATCCCCGCCTCGGCGGTGCTTCATTTCATCTAAAATTGGGAAAATTTCATACAAATGCTCAGGCACTTTTCGAGTTTTCGCCCCCTTAAACTTGGCCATGCCAATCAGGATATTTTCTTCGACAGTTAAGGTTGAAAAAATATCACGCCCTTGCGGCACATAAGCCAAACCTGCACGCACGCGTTGCTCGGGACTCATTTTCGAGATGTCCTGACCATCAAGTAAAATCTGTCCGGACTTGATCGGTAAAATCCCCATTAAACATTTCAGTAAGGTGGTTTTCCCAACGCCATTCCGCCCCAGTACCACGGAGCACTCTCCCACAGGTGCTTGAAATGAAACATCTCTTAAAATATGACTGCCACCGTAAAACTGATTGACGTCTTTGACTTCTAACATGGTCGGCTCCTTAACGTCCTAAATATTTCTCAATCACATCCTCATTGGCCTGTACCTCAGCCAATGTACCTTCGGCTAAGATCGCCCCTTGAGCCAGTACCGTCACCTTCTCACTGATGGTGTCGATAAAGCTCATGTCATGTTCAACCACCACCAAGGTGTGATTTTTCTTCAGCTCTAAACATAGCTCAGCGGTTCGTTCCGTTTCGGCATCAGTCATACCCGCCACAGGTTCATCGAGTAGAATCAGCTTAGGACGTTGCATAAGCAACATACCGATTTCCAACCATTGCTTTTGTCCATGTGACAACAGCCCCGCAGGTTTATGTACCCACTCTTCTAAGCGAATTTGCGCCAATGACTCATCTAAAGCCAACTGTGCGTCCGGATCTAATTTGCTAAAAAAGCTTTTCTTCACCCGCTTATCTTTTGGTGCAGCAAGCAGTAAGTTTTCCATCACGCTAAAGTTTTCAAACACCGTTGGTTTTTGAAATTTACGCCCAATGCCTGCTTCCGCAATTTGCTCGGTACTCATCTTGGCCAAATCATAGTTTTGCCCAAAAAAAGCAGAGCCTTCTGTCGGTCGGGTTTTTCCCGTAATCACATCCATTAGTGTGGTTTTACCTGCCCCATTGGGCCCAATGATGCAGCGTAACTCCCCTTCTTGGATGTATAGCGATAAATCATTTAAGGCACGAAAAGCATCAAACCAAACACTAACTTTTTCCATGTACAGTGCAATCCCATGGCTGAAGTCGGCACCTTGTTCTTTGGGACGTCCATAGCCGTCTGAAGCATGGCCACCATGAGGTTGTATTAGCTCACTCATTCGCTACGCTCCTTTTTAAAACGGTCAAACAGACCAATTACACCTTTGGGTAAAAAAATGGTGACCACAATAAATAAAGCACCCAAGATCAATAACCATGCTTCTGGATAAGCCACGGTGAAATAGGTTTTTACGCCATTAATTAATCCTGCACCCAAAATTGGGCCAATCAAAGTCCCACGCCCACCCGCAGCTACCCACACCGCCATTTCAATCGAATTAACAGGGTTCATTTCACTCGGGTTAATAATGCCTGCTTGGGGCACATACAATGCTCCTGCAATACCTGCAATCACTGCGGACAGTACCCATGCAGAAAGCTTGTACCACAGCGTACGATAGCCCAAGTACTGCAAGCGGTTTTCACTGTCCCGAATCGCCCCCAGCACACGACCGTAGGGTTTATTCATGAGATGACGCAACCCCACAAAGCACAACATCAACACCAAAGCCGTTAAGGAACATAAGGTGGCACGCATGGGAGCAGAAGTGATGTCCATGCCTAAAATAGTCTTAAAGCCTGTAAACCCATTGTTTCCGCCAAAACCTGTTTCATTGCGGAAAAATAACAGTGCCGCAGCAAATGTCATGGCCTGCGTAATAATCGAGAAATACACGCCTTTAATTTTGGAGCGAAAGGCAAAGAAACCAAAGATGAAGGCCACCATACCAGGCACCAACACCACCAAGGCCAAAGCCCATAAGAAATGATTGCTACCCACCCAATACCAAGGCAGTTCAGTCCAGCTTAAAAACCGCATAAAGTCAGGCAGGCTGTCACCCGCTGTCTGACGCATCAGATACATACCAAACGCGTAGCCACCAAGGGCAAAGTACAAGCCATGGCCTAGGCTTAAAATGCCTGCATAACCCCAAACCAAGTCTAGTGCCAAAGCCACCAGAGCCAAGCACATGATTTTACCAATCAAGGTGACCCAATACGCAGAGAGATGAAAGGCTGAATCGACTGGTAGTAAATGTAACCAAGGCAGGATCAACATCACCGCAAAGCAGACCGCAATAGCGAGCGCACTATAAGGTTTATCGGAAAATAAAGAATTGATTTTCATGCGCTTACTCCACAAAACGGCCTTTGATGGCAAACAAACCTTGTGGACGTTTTTGAATAAACAAAATCACAAGAACCAGTAGAATAATTTTTGCAAGAACAGCCCCCATCCCAATTTCAAGGACCGTACCGCTGATCCCTAAACCAAGTGCTGCCAGTACCGCCCCCCAAACTTGCCCGACACCACCTACCACAACAACCAAGAAAGCATCGATAATATAATTCTGACCCAAATCAGGCCCAACATTACCCACTTGCGCTAAGGCACAGCCCGCTAAACCAGCTAACCCAGAACCCAGCCCAAAGGCCAACATATCGATACGGCTAGAGCGAATACCGACAGCACGTGCCATTTGACGGTTTTGTGTCACTGCACGAACAAACAGACCAAAGCGGGTTTTATTGAGTAGGTAAACCAACAGCAGTAGCACCGCAACCGTAAACACAATAATGGCAATCCGGTTATACGGCAGCATTAAACTTGGACTCAGCGCAATACCGCCCGATAACCAAGAAATATTCGAGACTTCAACATTTTGTGCGCCAAAAATCATCCGCACCAATTGCATCAAAATCAGACTGACCCCAAAAGTGGCCAACAAGGTTTCAAGCTGACGACCATATAGTGGTCGAATTACCGTCCGTTCAATCAACATGCCAATTAAGGCGCTCACTAAAAAGGCTGCAGGAATAGCTGCTATTAAATACCAATCGACATAACTGCCTAAATAAGTCTTAAACAGGCTTTGCACCACATAAGTGGTATAAGCCCCAATCATAATCAACTCACCATGCGCCATATTAATCACACCAAGCAGACCATAAGTGATGGCCAACCCGAGTGCTGCTAGCAGTAAAATGCTGGCTGTACTGAAACCTGAAAACACATGCCCTGCCCATTCACTGACTTGGATGCGGGTTTTAATCTGACTTTTGGCATCCGCCAAAACAGCTTTGAGTTCTGGGTTTAAATTTGATTGAGTTAAAGCTTGCTCAACCAGTGCCAGCACCTCGGGACGGTTGGAATCGCTAAGGACTTTAGCAGCCTGAATTTGGACTAAAACATCTGGACTTTCAAAGTCGAGGCGCGCTTTGAGCTGTGCCAAGCGCTGTTTGACTTTATTATTTTGTTCATGCAGATAGAGCTGATTAATCTGCGCAACATTCAGTTCAGACAGATTATTTTCTAAAATATCAATGGCTGCTAAACGTTGGGCAGATTCTTCAGATTTTAATTTGGCCTGTGCCTGCCCAAAATTTAAGGCTTTACGTAAAGTGTTGACCAAAGTTACCTGAGACAAATCCCCCGGCCAAGTGTCAATCACTTGCTCATCGGGATAACGCAATAATTTTTCATTATTTTTTAAAATATACGTCGTGCCTGCGCTGTCCCGATACAGCTCATCACTGTCGATCAGTGCCACCAATCGATCAAATTCTTCAATCGTCCCCGGCCATTGGCTCAGCATGGCACGGCGCTCAGCAAACTCAGCTTTGACAAAACGTTGAATCGTATCGCTCGATGCTGATACGCTTTGGGTCTGAGCAGAAAGTTGAGCCTCTTCAGCCCAAATACTGCTACTCACGAACTGTGCCATTGCGCACAGCAGTGCGGCACAAAAAAATTTAAGATTCATAATATGACTTCCTTAAGCTTGCTTAAAACATCCCACATCGGGATGTGCTTACTGAAAAGCCCACAGCAATCGCAGCAGGCTCAACGCTTAAGAAAATTATTTAGGAATGTACGGACTCCAAGGTTCCGCCTTAATCACTTTTGGTGTTTTATAGACCACATCAAACTGACCATCACCACGGATTTCACCAATCATCACTGGTTTTTGTAGATGATGATTTTCAGCATCCATTTTTAAGGTATAGCCTGAAGGTGCTTTGAATTCTTGACCAGCCATCGCAACGCGAACTTTATCAACATCGGTACTGCCTGCCTTTTCAACCGCTTGCTTCCACATATTGATGCCCACATAGGTGGCTTCCATCGGGTCATTGGTCACGATTTTGTCTGCATTCGGCAGCTTATACTGCACCGCATACTGCTTCATTTTATTCACAAATTCGGTGTTGATTGGATTTTTCACCGACATGAAATAATTCCAAGCAGCCAAATGTCCAACCAATGGTTTGGTATCAATACCACGGAGTTCTTCTTCACCCACAGAGAAGGCCATGACAGGAATATCTGAAGCTTTAATGCCTTGGTTACCCAGCTCACGATAGAACGGCACATTAGAATCGCCATTGATTGTTGAAATCACCGCGGTTTTCTTACCTGCAGCAAATTTCTTCACATTACCAACAATGGTTTGATAGTTACTATGACCGAAGGGTGTGTACTCTTCCATGATGTCCGCATCGGCCACACCTTTGGACTTCAAAAACGCACGTAAAATTTTATTGGTGGTGCGTGGGTAAACATAGTCCGTACCGAGTAGAACAAAGCGCTCTGCTTTACCGCCCTCTTCGCTCATCAAATATTCCACCGCAGGAATCGCCTGTTGGTTCGGTGCGGCGCCTGTATAGAAAATATTTTTCGACTGTTCCTGCCCCTCATACTGCACTGGATAGAACAATAAACCATTCAACTCTTCTACCACAGGTAACACTGACTTACGCGATACCGATGTCCATGAACCAAAAATCACCGCGACTTTATCTTGGGTAATGAGTTGACGTGCTTTTTCAGCAAATAAAGGCCAATCAGATGCTGGATCGACCACTACAGGTTCTAATTTTTTACCCAGCACCCCACCATTGGCATTAATTTCATTGATAGTCATCAAGGCCGTATCTTTGAGTGAGGTTTCAGAAATTGCCATGGTGCCTGATAGCGAGTGCAAAATTCCGACTTTGATGGTGTCACCGCTGCTCACTGCCGCTGTTGGCTCAGACGTTGCTGTTTCCGCTTTCTCCGCAGGTTTTGAACAACCTGTCAAAGCAATAGTCCCCATCATTGCAGTTGCAAGGAATGTTTTAGTGAGTAATTTTTGTTGGAACATCTTGATTTTCTCCAAACTTGAAACTTAGGGTGCATTTTGCAATGCATGATTGTTATTCGCGCTATGAGTGCCAATTCAATTTCTATGCCAAGCAGGGTTTTATGATGTGAAAATCATTGTGAAAATTTTAATTATTTCAATATTTATCAATTATTTATTAATTTTTAAATGCACTGTATTTTAGGTAGATTTGCGCTCAAATGGCTACTTTTCTGCATACAAACTTGTATACATCATGTGTTCCAAATCAATTCATTTCGCCTAATTCAGTCGATTGATCTGGAAAATTGTGCACAGATTAGGCGCAATTTTATTGCTCATCTGCGCAGCAAAAAGCCCGCAATGTGCGGGCTTTTTGATTTTGTCCTTAGCCGTACTTAAACCACTAACTCGGCCAAGTTACCTTTCTGCTCTAACCATTCTTTACGGTCACTCGAACGTTTTTTGGCCAGCAATTTGTCCAACAAACCAGCAGTAAAATGACTGTCATCCAAATCTAATTGCACCAAACGGCGTGTGTTTGGATCCAGCGTAGTTTCACGCAGTTGGCTTGCGTTCATTTCACCCAAACCTTTAAATCGAGTAATTTGCGGGTTCTTGGTTTTGCATTTTTTCAACATGCTTTCAAGCTCGTCATCGTCCAAGGCATAGTGCACATCTTTTGCATCATCAATTCGATACAACGGAGGCATCGCCACATACAGATGTCCTTCTTCAACCAAGATCGGAAAATGTTTCACAAACAAAGCACATAGCAGAGTCGCAATGTGTAGACCATCCGAGTCAGCATCGGCCAAAATACAGATCTTGCCATAACGTAATTCGGATAGATCATCCGACCCCGGATCGACCCCAATCGCAATGGCAATGTTATGCACTTCTTGCGAAGCTAAGACTTCATCAGAAGAGACTTCCCAAGTATTTAAGATTTTCCCACGAATGGGCATGATCGCTTGGAAGTTTTTATCACGCGCCTGCTTGGCTGAACCACCAGCAGAATCACCTTCCACAATGAACAGTTCAGACTCTTCTAAGGTATGTCCAACGCAGTCTGACAGTTTTCCAGGTAAAGTTGGCCCTGCCACAATTTTCTTACGTTCGACCTTTTTCGCAGCTTTCAGACGACGACCTGCTTTTGAGATCGCCATTTCAGCCAACTGCATGGCAATATCGGAGTTTTGGTTCAACCACAGTGCAAAAGCATCTTTGGCAATGTTCTGGACAATGCCCGATGCTTCACGGCTAGATAAACGCTCTTTGGTTTGGCCTGAAAACTGTGGCTCTTGGAACTTCAACGACAAAATATAGTTCACACCATCCCAGACGTCTTCAGCTGACAGCTTCATATTGCGTGGCAGCAAGTTACGCAGTTCACAAAACTCACGCATTGCATCGGTCACACCTGAGCGTAGGCCGTTCACATGGGTTCCGCCTTGCGCCGTTGGAATCAAGTTCACATAGCTTTCTTGTACCAATTCGCCGCCATCGACATTCCAACAAATGGCAAATTCGGCACTGGCACGCTCAGCATCTCCTGTTGCCACAAAGGCTGGATGAGGCAGAATCTCACGATCTTCAATTTCATCCATCAAATAATCGACGAGGCCATTTTCAAACTGCCAAACGATTTTTTCGTCATTGATTTGGTCGACATAATTGATTTGCAAACCAGCCGCCAAAACAGCTTTGGCTTTTAAGTTGTGCTTCAGCGCTTTCAAGGCAAATTTCGGTGAATCAAAATATTTGGCTTCAGGCCAAAAGTGAACGGTGGTCCCTGTCGCACGCTTCGGAGCTTTACCTTCTAGCACCGTCAAGGGTGCAGTCGGTTCACCCTGCTCAAACGCCATTTGATAGAGGTTGCCTTGACGCTGAACTTCTACTTCGACTCGGCTAGATAAAGCATTTACCACGGAAATACCTACGCCATGCAAACCACCTGAGAACTGGTAGTTGTCGGTACTGAATTTACCACCAGCATGCAGTTTGGTCAGGATGATCTCGATCCCGCTTTGACCATATTCGGGGTGAATATCGACAGGCATGCCACGACCATTGTCTTCGACTGAGAGTGAACCATCTTTATAAACGGTGACAGTAATTTTGTTGGCATGACCAGCCAGTGCCTCATCGACGGCATTATCAATAACCTCTTGCGCCAAATGGTTTGGGCGTGTGGTATCGGTATACATGCCGGGACGACGACGTACCGGATCTAAACCAGATAATACTTCAAGCGATTGAGCCGTATATTGAGACACGTTGTACTGTTTCCTTATTTTAAGCAGTCCGATAAAAACTGTAATGCCATCGGTATTTTGTCTGCGAAATCTTCCATCGCATGATTGCCTTGCGTTTCCGAGATCACGAGCGCTGCGCCATTATAATAGCGCTGTGCTTCACGATAATCCAAAACTTCATCACCTTGTTGCAATAACACTAAAATTTTGTCTGCATCTTGCACAAATGGCAGCTCAATCTGCTCTAAATAGTCCAATTGCGCATCATCGAGCGTCCAATGTTCATTGACTCTATAGGGCAGTTGAGTCGCACCAAATAGATCTCGGAACAAATGCCATGGTTGCATAGCTGGATTGATCAGCACAGCTGGTACTGCCAACTTCGCGACCAGTTGTGTCGCATAAAACCCACCTAAACTACTGCCCACCAGCACTACCTGATCCAACTCCTGAATCAAGGCGGCCAATTTTTCTAAGGCCAAATGTGGCGGCATGTTCAAGTCTGGCAAATGCACGTGCCACTGTGGATGAGATTCGCAATAGCTTTTCAGCAATTGACCTTTAATCGATAAAGAACTGCTTTGAAAGCCATGTAAATAAATAATATTCATGCTGTACATTTACTCTTCTACATCATTTTTATTGAACTCAAAAGAGATGGCATCAGCCGACTGTATTATTTTGTATGGATATAAAAATTGTCAGACAAAAAAATAAGGTCATCTGTGTATTCATCGCTATTGTAAAAGTTGTTCGAGATGAATTAGATAAGCTAGAGTGCTAAGAATTTATACCGTGATCGTTGAAAAAAATAAAGTCCCTTTGGACACAGAAACACAAGGGTAGAAAAAATGCCAAGTCTAACGCCTCTGCACGAGACCTATTGTAAATGGGATCGTACTCCTCCCAGCCAAGCCGACCTGCTTGAAGGGATTGCTCAGTTGGTGACAACTCGCTTAGGTGACGTCGTCCACGATTTAATTCAGGCCATTCAGCGTGAAATTTTAATCAGTTTATTTGGGATGAATGAAACCAGTTCCAAGAAGTTTCTGTCGACACGGTCGATTGAAAAAATTTACCAATTTTCCTTCAATACCCTGCAAAACTACGGTAGCTATTTATTGGCGCCAAGTTTGCGTCATATCATTGAAAAATTTCCAAATTTGCATCGCAAACCCTTAACCCCAACCATGCATTATTTAGTTGGTGCAATCAACGGCGTTTTGGGCGACTATTTACTGAAATATCACAACCCTGTGGCGCTACCGATGGTGTTTTATGATCATTATGGTGCCATCCAGCAAGGCGAGTTGTCTGGTCGCGTGGTGATTATGGTCCACGGTCTATGCATGAACCATTTGTACTGGAGCACGGCGCGTTATGGCGGTATAGGGGAAAAGCTGCTGGCGCAACGCGCGCAAAATACCATGCTATATCTCAACTACAACACGGGTCGTCGTATTTCAGCCAATGGGCGTAGCTTTGCCAACTCACTACAAGATTTACTCAACCGTAACCCACGGATTAGCTCGATTGATCTGATTGGACACAGTATGGGTGGACTGGTTTCACGCAGTGCGCTGTTCTACGGCAAACAAAATATGCAAAGCTGGATTCATGTGGTGGAAAACATGGTCTGTATTGGTTCTCCGCATCATGGTGCGGCTTTAGAACGTTTTGGCTTTCATTTGCAGGACAAATTGGGACGTTTCCCTTTTGTCAAAATTATTGGGCATATCGTCAACATTCGCAGCAACGGTATTTTAGACTTACGTCATGGCAGTGTGCGGGATGATGACTGGGAACATAATGAAGCGCGTATTGGTCATGTTGATGACAACCGCAAACCAGCCCCCTTACCCTCCCATATCAATACCTTCTTGGTGGCAGGTACCATTGAGTTTGAACATCGCAAATATCGCGCTCTCAATGTGATTGGGGATTATTTGGTCAGTGTGAAAAGTGCCTTAGGCGAGCATATGAATCCACGCTTTCAACTGAAAGTTCCCGATTCACATAAAGCCATTTTCTACGGCTTAAACCATTTTGAGTTACACACCCATGCCAGTGTTGCCGAACAAATCGTCAATTGGTTCTATCCAAATCCAACTGAAACTGAATATGGTCAAGTGCATGAATACATGATCGGGTTGGATGACTTAGAAGGCATTGCACTCACCTAATCCACTGATACATCCAATAAAAAAGCCAACATGACGTTGGCTTTTTTTATCTTGATTATTTTTTCTGTGCGTGGCTTGGATATTTACGCAACAGTTGCCACAGACTAATCAACGCCAGTGCCACAAAAAACACCAAAGACCACACAGGTAAAGACTGACCCAAGAAAGTCCAGTCTACCAGCGCACATTCACCTGAACCTGTTAAGACTTGCTCAAACACAGCACGCAGCGGCAACGTATCTAACCAATAATCCAAGCCTGGGCCACAGCTCGGCACTTGATCAGGTGGTAAGCTCTGTAACCAAACGTGACGTGCTGCCACACCAGCGGACCATAAGATCGAGAGGCTGCCTAAAAATGCATAAACGCGTTTAAAACCATTCGATGCAGGGTTATGCAAAAAGGCAATCAGCGAAATAATCCCCAATCCAATCAGTCCCACACGTTGGAACACACAGAGTGGACATGGGTTTAACTGTAGCGGGCCGTGCTCTAAATACAAGGCAAAGGCCATCCCGATGATACTGGCTAAAACCAAAACACCACTCACGAAGCGATAACTCCATTGCATGGTCAATCCTCTTAATTTTTTATCTAAATTGCGCAAGATACTGTTCAAAACTCAGTTGACTGTCTTGCTCTAATTGCTGTTGTTGTTGCAGTGATTGCATGGCTAAATCGTCAAAATAAGCCCATGTCTCTGCACTCAACTGATGACGCTCATAACTCGATGCATGTTGTGCGGCCATTTGGCTACCAAAGCCCCATGTCCCACCGGCTTCCAGAGTATCTTCGATCATCTGCGCCGACAAAGTATCATCAACTTCAGCGACTCTCTGTTGCATGACTGTCATCGCTTTACTATAGAGTGTCGTGTCATAGCACTGATCTAACAACACAACCAGTTCTTGCATCGCCTCTAAATGAGACTGACTCCATGCTTCAATCGGGAATGACTGCTCACCCACAGCAATTGCAGCATTCGGTGCGCGACCACGATTGACCACTTCCGCTTGGTTTTTCTCGATTTGATCTTGCTCTTCAGCTAATAAGTCTGGGCTATCCAACAGTAAGCAATACAGCGCCAGCACCTCTAAGAAACCTGCGGTATCTTCATTGATCCCAATTGGGCTATACGGGTTCACATCCACCGCACGTAGTTCCACATAACCGACACCACGATTGCTCAGCGCTTGTGATGGTGTTTCCCCTGCTTGCGGCACTTGCTTTGGACGCACCAAACTGTAGTACTCATTTTCAATTTGCAAGACATGATCATTAATCTGAATCGGCTCGCCCTGCGCATCGTTGAGGCCTAAGCGACTAAACGGCGCATAAGCTGTTTTGACTGCTTTTTGTAGGCCTTCGAGATAACCGTCGATATTGTTGTAATGAATCCCGAGCTGCTTTTGTGCTGAGTTTTGATAACCAAAGCGTCCCATGCGTAAAGCAGTTGCATACGGTAAATACAAGGTCCCGCGCAGCAATGGCAACAGATGATGTTCACGCCCTGTCATAAAACACTGGCAGACCGATGGGCTTGCCCCGACCAAAAACATCACCAACGGCGTAAGGCGAATAAAGTTGCGGATCAAACCAAAATAGCGGTGACTACGATAGTCTTGCGCAGATAAGGCTTTTAGTGCCTCATCTGTTTCATGTTGTTGTAATTGTTCAAACAGTTGATCAGGAAAAGACAAGTTATAGTGTAACCCTGAAATGGTTTGCATACGGCGACCATAACGTACCCCTAAACCATGACGGTACAAGGTCTTGAACTTCCCGATATTTGAGCTGCCATATTGGGCTAAGCGAATTTTATCGTCATTGTCATCCAACATACATGGCATCGACAGCGGCCAGAGCTTTTCACCATGTTCCAAATGACGATGCGCCACACTATGAATGTCTTTTAAATAATGCAACGCCTCAGTAATGCTGGGCTGGGGTGGTGTAATAAATTCTAATAAAGCTTCTGAATAATCCGTCGTGATATGTGGATGAGTCAGCGCAGAACCCAAAGCTTGCGGATGATCGGCTTGTGATAAAAAACCATCACTTTGCATACGCAGACTTTCACGCTCAATCCCGCGTAACATCCCTTGCAAAAGTGATGAATTGACCCAAGTCGGTAACACAGCTGTAGATTTAGATGCGGGTTGACCCATTACAATCTCACTTTTTGGAAGAAACAATTACAACGACGAATAAAATAAAATCATCAGTTTATATCAGTATAACGTGATTTTAATTCGGCACATTACACCCAGTCCTATTTTCAAGTAAACCATCTGTTCTATTTTTTCGGAAAATATTTATCACAAAGTTACGCTTTTAGACATGTCAAAAGTGTGATTGTATTGAAGAATAAATGCTAAAGAATTGTAAACTTTATGAATTATCAAGAAATTTTAGATTTTTGGTTCGATCCCAAAAACCAAAGCTGGTGGTTTAGCCAAAATGATGCGTTCGATGCACTCATCGAAGAAAAATTTAAGACAATTCATCAACAAGCGGCGCATGCTGAGCTATGGTCTTGGCGCAGTAGTGCTGAAGGGCGTTTGGCTGAAATTATTGTGCTCGACCAACTGTCGAGAAATCTGTATCGCAACAGTCCTTTGGCCTTTGCTCAGGACGCCTTAGCCTTGGCTTTAGCACAAGAAGCCATCACGCTACAACTGGATGCAGCGCTACCACCCATACAACGCAGTTTTTTATATATGCCCTTTATGCATAGTGAATCGAAACTTATTCATCAATATGCTTTAAAATTGTTCGAAGACTTAGGCAATCCGATTAACCTCGATTTTGAACAGCGTCACAAAGTGATTATCGATCGTTTTGGACGCTATCCGCATCGGAACCAAGTCCTTGGCCGCAACTCAAGCCAAGAAGAACTGGATTTTTTGACTCAGCCCAACAGCCATTTTTAACTGTTCGGCTTCTCCCTCTGTGCTAAGGAGTCTATCTCATGAAGAAAATTTTAATCGCCTGTGCACTGGCGACGGGTCTGAGTTTAGTAGGCTGTGCCTCTACCCCCTCAAAGCCCTTAACCTTCGACCAGTTAGGTCGGTTTAGTAATACGCCATTAAACACCTCGACTTATCGCATCAGCTTCCAAGCTCGCCCAAATATGAGCTATGGCACGGCTGAAGAAATTACGCTGGTCAAAGCTGCGCAAACCACAGTGCAAAATGGTTATCGCTTCTTTAAAGTACTGAATGACCCGAGCAACCAAAACCAACCACCAAGGCAGGCCGTGGTGTATTCAAACCCAATGCCTTATTACCCATATGGTTATTATTCTCGCCATCCTGCCTTTTGGCCTGATCCGTTCTACGATGTACCACGTGTAGTCGACATTGACCCCGTGCAAGTGTCATACAGCATTCAATGCTTTAAAGACCAAAAATCGGCACCAAGCGATGCCTTTGATGCCACGCTGATTTTAAAATCGCTGGGTGGAAAATACGGTTTGAGTCCAACGGGTGAAGTGCTCCCACCGCCTGAACCGAGTAGCCCCGCGTCGACCAGCAAATAAAGCATAGAGCCTGCCTATGAATGAACCTCAAGCCGTCCCATCGAGTCTGAAACGCAGTAAACGCTTTGCCACCATTGCCTTAATCACGGCAGTGGTGACATGGCTGCTGCTGATGGTCGTGGCCAAGTTTGTCCCCACAGACAAGGTTTGGATCATTCATATTTTAATGTTATCCGCCGAAGCAGGTGTGGTCGGCGGCTTGGCTGACTGGTATGCCATTACTGTGCTGTTCCGTAATCCCTTTGGAAAAATGCCGATTCCAAAGTTTTTACGCGATCACACCGAAATTATTCCTCGTAACAAAGACCGTATTGCAGAGTCTATGGGCCGCTTTGTACAAGAGAATTTTCTTTCTCCACAAGTGGTGGAAAAAAGCCTGCAAAGTACCGACCTGTCTTTGGCGGTTGGCCAATGGCTTGCCAACCCACAAAACAATCTGCAAGTCACCCAAGTCATTCAACAAACGGTGCCTAAAGTCTTTGAGTTTGTGGGCCAAGAACAAATCGGACGCTTTATTCAAAGTAACAGTGTGCAGTGGGTGCGCAACACTCAAGTCAATCATTTGGCCAGTGAAATGCTGCGTGCAGTGCTAGAAAATGATTTCCATCAAGATGTATTACAACGCGGACTCGACTTGGCGCATGACTGGATGACCCAACATCCTGAACAAAGTCGTGAGTTGACCCGAACCTTGTTCAAAGAACTCGGGGTTTGGAAACTGGCCAAAGGGGCCAGTTGGATTGGCATCGATGTGCAGCAAAGAACCATTGACTCACTCATTCAACGAGTCGAGTCGATGTTGGCCGATCCTGAGCATCCGTGGCGTCAAAAGATTGAAGCGATAGGACACGCGCTTATGCTCGAACTGGCAGACACCAACAGTAGGGCCAGTCAGCGTTTAAACCAAACCAAAGATGCCCTGCTAGATAGCCCACAAGTGCTGAATTTTATTAGCGGTGCAGTGGTCATTTTATGTGATGCCATTAAACAAGACTTGCAAAAACTAGACTCTGGTATTGCTCACAACATCCGTGTATCTATTCAACAAATTGGGGAAAACATCATCTCCAATCAAGCCGTCAGAGACTTGCTCAATCAACGCCTCAGCGGCATTGCGGTCAATCTCAGCGACCAATACAGCGAAAAAGTCATTCGTTTTATCAGCGAACGTATTCACGAATGGGACTCCAGTGTAATGATTGACAAGATCGAAAATGAAGTCGGTGGCGACTTGCATATGATTCGGGTCAATGGTGTGGTAGTCGGTGCATTTATTGGCTTAGCACTGGGGATTATTCGCGCGGCAGTTGAACAGCTCTTATAAAAGCAATCCATAAAAAAGCATGCTTTACCCCTGTCCTACATGCAAAATTTGCATAAGTAAAAGGGGATGAATATGCTATTTTGGGCTGATATTTAGACACTTTTAAGCATTCATGATTCAGTTGCCTTCATCTAAACTGCCTGCACAAGGCGTCACTATTTTCAGCACCATGACTGCCATGGCACAGCGCTTAAATGCCCTAAATCTATCCCAAGGTTTCCCAGACTTCGAAGCCCCCGCTGAACTGCTAGATGCTTTAGCACAGGCCACTCAAAGTGGTTTCAATCAGTATGCTCCAGGCGATGGGGTCTGGTTGTTACGCGAGCAACTGGCGCAGCAATTTGCACAACGCGATCAGATTCAGCTCGACCCGATGACTGAAATTACCATCACTCCGGGCGCAACCATTGGCCTTTTTGCCACTATTCAAGCCGTAGTCCATGCGGATGATGAAGTCCTCATTTTTGACCCCAGTTATGACAGCTATGCGCCAAGTGTTGCGTTAGTTGGTGGTAAAGCCATTCATATTGCGCTCCAACCCCCACATTTTTCAGTCGATTGGGAGCAGGTCAAATCAGCCATTACGGCCAAAACCAAACTGATCATTATCAACACACCACATAACCCGAGTGGTGCCATTTGGAGCAAGCAAGATTGGTTGACGCTGATTGAACTGATTCGCGACAGCAATATTTTAGTCCTGTCTGATGAAGTCTATGAACATCTGGTATTTGATGGTCAACGTCACTATTCGGCTTTGTCTTTTCCTGAACTGCGTGAACGCAGTGTGGTGGTGGGTTCCTTTGGCAAAACCTTTCATGTGACCGGTTGGAAAACCGGATACTGCGTTGCTACACCTACGCTGATGCAACTGTTCCGACAGGTCTATCAGTTTGCCAACTTCTGCGGAGTCACCCCTGTACAACTGGCTTTGGCCAATTATATGCAGCAACATCCTGAGCATATTCAAAACTTAGCGGGCTTTTATCAAGCAAAACGCGATCGTTTTATTGAGGGTTTAACTGGTTCACACTTTCAATGGCTGCCTTCGCAAGGCACTTACTTTCAAAATGTCGACTACAGCCGCATTCGTCCCGATTTAAACGATGTTGAATTTTGCCGCTTTCTGGCAGAGCAGCATGGCATTGTTGGCATTCCTGTTTCGGTGTTTTATCAGCAGGCGCCAGAGGCTTTGCGCATGATTCGTTTTTGCTTTGCTAAGACCGATCAAACCTTGGCTCAGGCAGCAGAAATTTTGCAAAGCGTTTAAATCTTTTTCAGCTTTGCTTTTGCACAAGAACAGGCTTCGCTTACTGAAATACATCGGCTTTTCAGCACCGAACTATGCTAGGGTAAGCCTTAGAAATGTAATAAAAATAACCTCAGGATGACTTATGTCAGCACACACCCCATTGGTGCAACAGCAAAAGCTATGGAAAGCCTTTTTTATTTTCCTGATGCCTTTGATTGCCACCAATATTTTGCAAAATCTGTCGGGTACGATTAATACCATCTTTGTCGGACAGATGATGGGTGTGCAGGCGATTGCAGCGGTTGCAGTGTTCTTCCCCATCCTATTTTGCTTGATGGCCTTCGTAATTGGACTATCTGCGGGTTCTACCGTCTTGGTTGGTCAAGCATGGGGCGCACAGAATATTGAAAAAGTCCGTGCGGTGGTAGGCTCCACTATTTTTATGACTCTCATTGGTGGCAGCTTTATTGCATTTTTAGGGGTAGTTTTTGCGCGACCAATTTTATCGGCTTTGGGTATCGATGAAGACGTCATGCATCTCTCATTACCTTATGTGCAATGGATGTTGGCAGGTAGTCCCCTACTGTTTGTATATATTATTTATACCTCAATTTTACGCGGTGTCGGAGACAGTACGACACCTCTGATTGCTTCTGGCATGACCATCTTGATTGGGCTTTGTGTCACGCCAGTTCTGATTGCGGGTTATTTCGGCTTTCCAAAACTGGGGATTGTTGCGCCTGCCATTGCGACCATTTTAGGCTTTGTTTCTGTGCTGACCTTTTTGTATTTCTATTTGAACTATAAACAGCACCCACTCCGACTTGATGCACAACTGCTACGTCATATTCGCTTTGACCGCCAGCTGAGTAAAATCATTCTCCGCTTAGGAGTTCCAACAGGCATTCAAATGATCACCACCTCCGTCGCAGGCCTTGTGATTGTAGGTCTAGTCAACCGCCATGGGGCCGATGCGACCGCAGCTTATGGCGCGGTCAATCAGGTTCTGAATTATATTCAATTCCCTGCTCTATCGATTGCCATTGCTGCATCGATTTTTGGTGCACAAGCCATTGGCGCTGGCAAGTCTGAGCTGTTGGCCAAAGTCACACGTACCGCGCTCGGCATGAACATCATCATTACAGGTTCCTTGGTGGTCTTGGCTTATCTTTTCTCCAAATACCTCATGGCACTCTTTATCACGGACCATGCGGTGGTTGAGCTGGGGCAGCAGCTGTTATTTATTGTGCTGTGGTCCATTTTATTCTTTGGTGCCAGTGCCATTTTTGCCTCCATTATGCGGGCCAGTGGTACAGTCACCATGCCCATGATCATCAATATCGTTGCGATTATTGCGATTGAAGTGCCCTGTGCCTACTTATTTAGTGAATGGTGGGGACTGCAAGGGATTTGGTATGCTTATGCACTAGCCTTTGTCAGCTTATGCATCATGCAAGGGCTTTATTATCAATATGTTTGGAAGAAAAAGACCATTGAAACGCTCATTTAAAGTTAAACGGATATTTAATAAAACAGTTTTTTGATCATGACACTCATTAAAATTAAGCATAAAAGAACCCGCCAAAGCGGGTTTTTTACATCACAACATTAAGACTTTCTTTGGCTTAATTTGGTCGCAAAAGCCGTCACTTTTTGGTAGCCCGTTGGTAGGATACGCTGAATCAAATCTAACGTTTTCGCATCATTGCCAATCAATAAACGACGCTTATCTTTTTGTACCGCCTCTAAAATTTGACGCGCTGCTTCTTCAGGTGGACAGCGTAATAATTTATTAAAGGTCTGTGCAGACTTCTCAGGGTTCATCCCGATACTACGCAAGCTATCGTTCACTTTGGCTGCATTGGCAATATTGGTTCGAATCCCACCCGGATGCACGCACAATGCGCTCACGCCACAGTTTTCCATATCTAACTCTTGGCGTAATGACTCCGTAAAGCCACGCACCGCAAACTTAGTGGCATTGTAAGCAGACTGAGTCGGTTGAGCGGTTAGGCCAAATAAGCTGGAAATATTGATGATATGCCCATCGCCTGTTTTCTTAATATAAGGCAAAAACTCTTTGGTGCCATAGACCACGCCCCAGAAATTAATTCCCACGATCCATTCCAACTCTTCATAGGATGCACCTTCTACAGTTGAACCCAAAGCAACACCAGCATTATTAAAAATCATATTCACAGAACCATGATTTTGTACAGTTTCTTCAGCCCACGCTTGCATCGCTAAACGGTCCGAAACATCTAATTTTTTCGTGGTGACACGTACATTGCTGCCTTGTAGCAGTTCAACCGTTTTCGCCAACCCTTGTTCATTGACATCACTCAATGACACATGACAGCCCGCCTTGGCCAATAAAAGTGCCAATTGTTGGCCAATACCCGATCCTGCACCTGTAATTGCCGCAACTTTATTTTTAAAATTCTTCATGAGATTGTGGTTGTCCTTTATCTTTGTACATCGACTGTAGATGCTTTTTTTATAATTGACAATATCAATTGTCATAAATTTAATAGCCAAAAGTGTCAAGTCCATGAAAACCAGCTAGAGATTAAAGCCTACGCATAGGTAGAGTCGTGGTTTATTGCTAAACTATGCAAAACCTTGGCTTTAAAATAGGGCGATGAAATCTGATGACGGCATCTGAACCAGTACAACAAAACAGCGATAACAATAAAACCAAAGAAAGACAATTCAAGGGCTTATCGCTTTCTGAACGTAAACAGCTGCGTCGTGAAAAACTCATTGAAGCTGGCATTGAAGCCTACGGCACTCACGGCTTTTTTGCCGTGACGGTGAAAGATATTTGTAATGAAGCCAAACTTACTGAACGTTATTTTTATGAGTCATTTAAAAAAAGTGAGCAACTGTTTCAAACCATTTTTTTAAAGCTGATCGATGAGTTACAGCACAATGTCATGCAAGCCATCATGCAAGCCTCTTCAGATCCACATAAAATGATTGATGCTGGACTGCGTGCCCTGCTTACCACCTTAAAAGACAATCCCCGCATGGCGCGTATTATTTATATCGATGCGATGTTGGTCCAAGAATTACATAACCAAGCCACCATTCATGAAACCATGACCCGTTTTGACCGAATGATTCAAGCCTTTGTGATGCTAATGATGCCGCAAATTAATCGTTCCGAACGAGAAATTTCGCTGGTCGCCACAGGCCTCAATGGCTATGTTACGCAAATTGCGATCCGTTGGGTGGTCAGTGGGTTTAAACAATCCTTTGAAGAAGTTTTAACCTCCAGCCGTATTGTGTTTATTTCACTTCTAGAAACTTTTTCAGACCCGAATACACGGGCAAAATTGGATGTCTAAGACTTTTCATTTGGATGCAGTCAGCATTTCCGAATGCAATTTAGATTAAACTTCCATTAATTTTGAATCCCAATATGACGATTTTTTGTCACATTTTTTTGCAAATTTCATCAATCGTCTGTTTTTTGCAATGATACTGTCATAATTAATCTTTGTAATAAGCCTGTCATAAAATTAAAACGGCCTGCCGTTACCTACAATAGGATATTGCGTTGTGAAAGATGACTACATTTTAATCGTCGATGATGAACTTCCCATTCGAGAAATGATTCACACCTCGTTGGATATGGCAGGCTTTCAATGCTTACAAGCAGAAGATGCAAAACAAGCCCACCAAATGATTGTGGATCAGCGTCCTGCTTTGATCTTGCTCGACTGGATGATGCCTGGTGGCGTCAGTGGTGTAGACTTATGTCGCCGTCTCAAGCGCGATGAAAATCTCTCTGAAATTCCAGTGATTATGCTCACGGCACGTGGCGAAGAAGACCATAAAGTGCAAGGTCTAGATGCTGGTGCAGATGACTACATGACTAAACCGTTTTCGACCCGCGAATTGGTTTCAAGGATTAAAGCGGTTTTACGCCGCGCTAACGCGCTCAGTGGTGAAAAATCGATTGATGCCAATGGCTTAATCTTAGACCCTGTCAGCCAACGGGTCAGCTTTGGCAATAATTTCCTCGACATGGGGCCAACCGAGTATCGTTTACTGGCCTTCTTCATGACTCATCCTGAGCGTGCCTACACCCGTGCACAACTTCTTGACCAAGTCTGGGGCGGAAACGTGTATATTGAAGACCGTACCATCGACGTGCATATCCGCCGCTTACGTAAAGTGCTTGAGCCTTATGCTGCAGATCGCTTTGTGCAAACAGTTCGGGGTACAGGCTATCGATTCTCTACACGTGCGGATATCGCCCTAGGTTAATTTTGTTTTATGTATGAACCCTACCCGGTCCCTGAACTCGCACGCGAGCATAAAAAAACGCGATACAGCAGTTTATGGGGCTTTGCCAAACAGGACTTACGTCTCCTTGCCTTTTTCTTGCTGATTGCAAGCTTGATTGGCTTTGGCGTCGGTTATTTTTGGACGTGTATTTCCTTTGCTTTTGCCGTTTTTTTTATTCTGCAAATGCGCTCTTTGTATTTAGTCAATGACTGGATTTCCAATCGTCCCTACGAAGTTCCACCCAACCTTGGGGGCATTTGGGGGGCATTATTGTTCAATGTCTATCGGGCACAGCGCCAAGAACGGATTGTACAAGCAGAAATGGTCGGGTTGATTGATCGGGCGCAGTCATCCTTGGTCGCTTTGCAAGAAGCAGTGGTGCTGATCGATGACATGCAACAAATTGAATGGTGGAACCCTGCTGCAGAACGGTTATTAGGCATCGAACAAAATGACCGTGGCCGTAATATTTTGACTTTATTACGCCAACCGAGTTTTGTGGATTATTACAATAATATTGATGCTGCACCAGATGGCTTAAAAATGAAGTCATCCAGTTTTGATGAACATTATGTTCAAGTCAAAATGACTCGATTTGGTGGAGAAAGTCGCTTACTGGTCGCCTATGACGTGACCCGTATGCATAATCTCGAACAAATGCGTAAAGACTTTGTCGATAACATTTCACATGAACTACGCACACCACTCACAGTACTCAGTGGTTATATTGAGACCTTTACCGACCAAGAAGACCTCAACCCACGTTGGAAGCGGGCCTTTGACCAAATGCAGGCACAGGCCAAACGCATGAATGCCTTGGTGAATGATTTGCTATTACTGTCACGCCTAGAAAATGACAAGCAAATTGCTAAAAATCAAATCATTGATATGCCTAGCTTAATGAACCAACTTTATGACGATGCACATGCCTATAATATTGATTATGGGCATACGCTCAATCTCGATATCGACAGTCATTGCGACTTAATCGGTTCAGATATGGAGTTGGCCAGCGCTTTTAGTAATCTGATTACCAATGCCATCAAATACACACCGAAAGGCGGAACGGTGACCATGGGTTGGCATGACAATGGTGAACAGGCTTATTTTACTGTGGAAGATACTGGTATCGGCATTGATCCTAAACACTTGCCTCGTTTAACCGAACGCTTCTACCGTGTCGACAGCGCGCGCAGTCGACAAACAGGTGGCACAGGCTTAGGACTCGCAATTGTGAAACATGTGTTAATGCAACACCAAGCACATTTAGAAATTGAATCCAAAGAAAATCAAGGCTCTATTTTTAAAGTGATTTTTCCCAAAGAACGCACCTATAATCCTGAATAAGCCTTTCTTCAAAAGCATGAAAAAAGCACCGATATCGGTGCTTTTTTTGTCTCTCACCGTCCCTTTAACAAGGATGGAAATCGAGAACTAAAACGATTAAACTGTATGTCCCATCGCTTCACCCATCACCACAGTCGAGTTGGCTTTAAAGGCTGCATCCCACGTCATTTTGTCTTTTTCAAACAGTACCACAGCAGTTGAGCCTAAGTAAAAGCGACCCAGTTCAGCGCCTTTGTCCAAGAACAAGTCATGCTGATTTAACTCTAAACGCCCAGTAGGCTTCACTTTTCCTGTCGCAACAGTTTCAATCCCCGCCACAATCATGGCGCCAACGAGAACCACGGCCATACGGCCGATTTCTGTATCAAATAAACAGACCATACGTTCATTGCGGGCAAACAAGCCTGGAATGTTTTCAGCAGTGGTTTGATTGACCGAGAACAATTCACCTGGCACATATAAGGTTTCCGTTAATGTGCCTGCAAATGGCATATGCACACGGTGATAATCTTTAGGCGATAAATACACTGTTGCAAACTGACCATTTTTAAACGGTTCAGCCAACTGCGGATCTGCAATTAAATTATCAACGGTGAATTTTTGTCCTTTGGCTTGGAAAATATCACCTTCCACAATGGGACCCAACTGTGAAATTGCACCGTCCGCAGGCGATACAATACTGGTCGCATCGGTATCAATATCACGTACACCCTCTTTTAATGCACGGGTAAAAAACTCATTAAAGGACTTAAACTTCAGTGCATTGCTCTGCTCAGCAATCGACATATCAATGCCGTACTGCGCTTTAAACGCGGTGATGACCGCATTTTTCACAATCGGATTTTCGCTGGCTGCGACTCTGCCCACGACACGTGATAACTGATGTTGGGGTACAACACGTTGAGCTTGAATGAAAATTTGTTTTTTTAAGCGTGATGTGAGGCTCAAGACGGCATCTCTCCGGTAATGATAGGACTGTCGAGGCGGTTGCCCCATTCACTCCACGCACCGTCATACGCCTGAATATTCCAACCCAATAAACGACCTAAAATATAAGCCAGTCCTGAACGGTGATGTGACTGACAGTACACCACCACAGGTTCATTTAAGTTAAAACCCAATTGTTCTAAGCGTTGCTGCGTGCGTTCTAAAGGGTGCAATCTTAAATGATTTTCACGGTTAAGGGCAGTACTCCATTCAAAATGTAGTGCATTTGGAATGTGACCGCCGCGTCGCGCTGCAAGACGCAGCCCCGTATATTCATCTTCTGTTCGGCAGTCCCAGAGTTGGACTTGGCTGCTTTGAACTTTCTCTAATAACTCAGTATATTCAATTCGATACTGCTGTATTTTGGTTTGATCGACCTGCACCAAAGTACTGACAGGTTCAAACTGCTCCACTTCGGAAGTGGTTGGAAGTCCTGCTGCAAGCCATGCATGAATTCCACCATTCAGCAGGCTGGTATTTTCAAAACCTAAGCAGTGTAAATTCCAAATCAAACGCCCCGCCCATGCGCCACCTTCATCATCGTAAACTACGACATGATGCTCGGGTGAAATATTCAAATAACGAATCAGCTCTTGTAAACCTTCTACATCGGGAAGTAATCCCGTGGCTTGTTCATCTTGGCGCACCAAAAATTTTGGCTTTAAATGTAAAGCATGTGGAATATGCAATTGGTCATAGACTGAAGCTCGACTTAAATCGACGATGCGTAATTTGTCATTCCCTAAATGCGGAACCAATTGCTCTGCGTCTATCAACAAGCCAAAATCAAAGGCAGAATGTGTCATATTATTTCGTATGTTTTCAGATCATGCTTTGATCTTAGCACAACTCATTTTTACAATTATTCTGATTTTTTGCATTCTTTTAGCAGAATTATAGATATCACTATTCACCAGTTTTTTAATGCACAATGCCAGAACGGATTCTGGCATTGTATATATTCTGGATTAATTGACTTCTGCTTCAGCAATCTCAAAAACCTGACGTAAATACGCCAAAAAGGTATCGTTATCGGTCATGGTTTTACCCGGACTGTCTGAGATTTTCGCAACCGACTGGCCATTACATTCGACCAGTTTGAGCACAATATTTAAAGGAGTTTGTCCCATATCATTGGTCAAATTGGTACCAATTCCGAAACTGACTTGGAAACGGTCTTTGAAATAGTTGTGCAGGTCCCATGCTTTCTCTAAATTCAGTCCATCACTAAAGGTTAGCATTTTGGTTTTACTGTCAATTTTCAACTTTTTATAGTGGGCATAGGCCTTATCGCCCCATTCATACGGGTCGCCACTGTCATGGCGCAAGCCATCGAATAGTTTAGCAAAGTACAAGTCAAAATCACGCAGGAATGCATCCATCCCCACCACATCCGTCAAAGCAATACCTAAATCACCACGGTACTCTTGTACCCAGGTTTCCAGTGCTGATTTTTGGAAATTACGTAAACGTACATCCAGCGCTTGGAATGCTTGTAGGAATTCATGTGCCATGGTACCAATCGGGGTAAGACCCAATTGCTTTGCAATTAAGACATTACTGGTACCACGGAAAATATGCGGTGCAGCTTGATTAAACACTTCAATCACATGTTTTTGCCACGCCAAACTATAGCGGCGCCGTGTACCAAAGTCAGAAACTAAAAATGGGGGGTCATTTGGCGTTTGCGATGTTTCATAGTGTTTTAATAAAGCCACTTTGGCCTGTAAGCGACGTTCGCCCTCAGCCATGACCTCTTCGCTTCGAATACGGCGGAAATACAGCTCATTGACGATAGCAAGCACAAAGATTTCAAACATCATGGCTTGAACCATCGGCCCTTCAATTCGAATGTCTAAACGGCCTTGGTGATCGATACTGGCCACAATAAAACGGCGTTTGAGCTGAAACAACTCTAAATAATCGACAAAATCACTTTTGATAAAGCGCAAACCACGCAGGTATTGCAGCTCATCGTCTTGAAAACGTAATTGGCAGAGCAAATCTAATTGGTGATTTAAATCATCGAGAATGTCGACCAAAGGATAGACGGTGTCATCCAAATTGCGACAACGGAACTGGTACACACTATGCGCTTGGGGAAACTTATGCAGGACCACCTGTAGCATCGTAAATTTGTACAGATCAGTATCTAATAAGGATTGGATGATGGCAGACATATCATTTTCGGTTTTTAGCAACTTATTGCATTAAAGCACATTTTTTTAAGCTGCATAGCCATGTTTTGGTAATTCGGTCTTGCTATTCGACCAATTACTCGGGACATTTCTTATTTCTCTTGATTCAGAATCCAAGTGTTGATGTCTTTATTGTCATCGCTCTTGGCCTATGCTCTTTTCCTGAAACATTGCTATGGATATCAACGCAATTGCCTTGTTTTTTCAATCGATGTTTCTCCTGTGCTGCACTAGGTTTGCTACAATTTCAGTCTGCACAATCAAATGGTAGATAGAATCAGTCATGCGGGCCTTATTACAACGCGTTCTCGAAGCCAAAGTGGTGGTCGATGGTGAAACCACAGGTGAAATTCAACACGGTATCTTGGTTTTCTTAGGTCTTGGGAAAGAAGACACTTTAGACAAAGGCAAAAAAATGATCGATAAAATTTTAAAGTATCGTTTTTTTGACGACGAACAAGGCAAAATGGGCTGGAATGTCAGCCAAGCCGGTGGTGGGATTCTTCTGGTTTCTCAATTTACTTTGATGGCGCAAACCCAAAAAGGTTTACGCCCTGACTTTGGACCAGCCATGCCACCAAATGATGCCCAAGCCTTATACGAACAACTGGTTGAATATGCCAAGACCCAGTTTGAGCATGTGCAAACAGGTATTTTTGCTGCCGATATGAAAGTACATTTGGTCAATGATGGACCCGTGACTTTCAATTTAGAAGTCGAATAAAAACACCATGCATAAAAAAGCCCTCGATAGAGGGCTTTTTCGATTTCATCGCTCTCAATCTCCCTTTTATAAAGGAGCAGAAATCGAGAAGTTGAAAAAATCTTTTTACTTACCCGTTTTTTCTTTCAAAAATGCGCGAGCAGCTTTAATTTTTGCTTTCACAGGCTTTGGTAACTTTGGTGGAACCAATTTTGCAACTTGGTTGAACCAAACCAATAGACCAAAATCACCTTCCATTTTAATGCTGCCGTTTTGCATGCCCGTCATAAATGCGGTTGGGTCGCCTTTGATTAAAGTTTTCACACCCTGCTCACTGTCCGCAAACTGTAAAATAAAATCTGCTTTTTCGGCATCACCTGAAACGGTATCAATCTGACCATTGTTCACAATAATTTGGCGTGCCATACCCAGATCAGTACCAATTTGAATACGGAACTGACGTTCATGAACTAATTCAATAAATTTTGGACTGGTACGCGCCAGCTGTTTCATACGAAGTGCCAAACCAGTAACCATTAAATCCAGCGGATCCGTGCTGACATCAACCAATGGAAGTTTAACCACAGGAATTGAAGATAGTTTCATGACATGAAAGCCTATTGTAATTGTTGATAAATTGACTGTTTTCAATGCTACCACAAGTTGCCATTTTTACCGCTAGGCTTTGTATAACAATCATGTAAGAGCGTAAAAAAGATGCTCTAGGCATCTTCTTTTACGGTATGAGGTTATGACTTAGCGGCTAGAACACTGCTGTTGGTCATCTTCATATACAGGTGTATGTTCAATACAACGGCGCTGCGCCAGAGCACGTTCTGCGCGACGGTCTTCACGTAGAAGCAACATCGTCACAATAAGCATCGCTGAAGTTAAAGCAGTTAAGTAGCTATAAGTGATCGGCATTTCAAACACTGCTTGCACACCTAGGCGAATGACTTCCAATATTCCCCAAAACACCATACCCGCCACCATAAAACTCAACCAGCGACGATAAGGCGAAAAGAAAACAGCAATTAACGCAGCGGCGACTAAACTTAAGCCAACGATGGTTGCTAAATTCGCTGTTACCATAAAAACCTCCGTCTAAGATAAATTCAGGCGACTGATACACTATGCTGAACTCATCCCCGATACCGTTTAAAATTAATGGATTGTGTAGCTTTCAAACTCTATGCATGCATTATGAGCAGTTTTGAAAAGAAAAAAAGGCTTGTATTTTTAGAATGCGACATACCTTGTCGCCATATTATATTGTCATTACATTTTTTTAGATTTGAACTTTTCCAAAACAAAGACGCGCTCAGTCTTGGCGTGTCATTACAAAATAAAACCCGTATTTTCAGCGCTTAAAAATATTTTTTCCAATTCTGTTGATCGTTGTTTTTATCGACATTTTTCACTGACCGCTCATCATTTTTCGCTTAAATTTGCAACAAAAAAACGCAGCTCAAAGGCTGCGTTTTTAATAACACAGAGATGCTTTAAGCACGATTTAAGTCTTTATCGTGCACACCCAATAAATACAACACCCCATCTAAGCCGACACTTGAAATGGCTTGATTAGCGTTTTGTCTCACCAGCGGTTTCGCACGGAAAGCTACACCTAGGCCAGCAATCGACAACATCGGTAAATCGTTCGCACCATCTCCTACTGCAATCGCCTGCTCAAGAGAAATGCCCATCTTATCGGCTAACTCACGTAATAATAATGCCTTACGTGCACCATCGACAATGTGACCTTTAACTTCGCCCGTCACCAACCCATTGTCAACGTCTAGGACATTGGCATGAACTTCGTCAATACCAAGTTTGGCTTGTAGATACTCTGCAAAGTACTGAAAACCACCCGACAAGATAGCCGTGCGGTAGCCCAACGCTTTTAAAGTCGAAATTAAGCGTTCAGCACCTTCTGTAACGGTCAGACGTTCTGCAATTTTAGGTAGGACAGAGGCATCCATCCCTTTGAGCAGTGCGACACGTGCACGGAAGCTTTGCTGGAAATCTAGCTCACCCTGCATTGCACGTTCGGTGATTTCAGCGACTTGTGCGCCGACACCCGCTTCAATCGCCAACTCATCAATCACTTCTTGCTCGATTAAAGTCGAGTCCATGTCAAAACACACCAAACGGCGGTTACGACGGTAGGCATTGTCTTCTTGTACCGCTACATCGACATTCAGTTCATGTGACAAACGTAAACAAGCTGCACGCATGGCTGCGGCATCCAGCATTTGACCACTTAAACCGAATTGAACACAGGCGCGTTTCGGCCCATCGACTTCGCCATTTAGGACTGGACGACCAGACAGACGGGTCACGGTTTCGATGTTGAAACCTTGGTTGGACACAATATTTGTAACTGCTTGTAAGTGAGACGCTTCAAGCTCTGGCGCCAAAGCCGTGACGATATAACGCGTCCGTCCACCTTCACCCACCCACTGGTCATATTCAGTTGTAGTGATTGGTTTAAAACGTACAGTTAAACCAATATCATGTGCTAAAATTAGAATTTCCTTCATAGCCAAAGCTGTTGCAGTTTGGTCATCTGAAGAAATAACAATACCTAAGGTCAATTGGTTATGAATAACTGCTTGTCCGACATCTAAAATTTGTAATGAATGAGTGGACAATACCTGCATTAATCGAGTGAACTGATTCGGCTGGTCTGGTCCTAAAAATGAAATAAGAATGATTTCTCGCATGAATTGACTCGGGTCTGAGCTACGACTATTGTTAGAATCATAATCGAAATTGAATATATTTTCTTTGGAAGTTTACGTTGAATGCGCCTAGACAAGGGCTATTTGCTAGCCTATTAATTGTAAGTTTTGCTTTACATACCTTTTTATTGGTATTGGCAACGACTCATCAACTGAATGAAAACCGTGCCAACCAAGGCCAACTGATGACCTCTCAATTGGTCACGGACAGTCTTGCAGAGCTGGAGCCTGCCAACACGGTTTCTCTTGCGCTTTTGGTCGATCGCTATGCGACCAATCCAAGCGTAGCTTCCATTCGTATTTTGGATGCCAACAATCAAGTCTTGGCGACAGGTGGCCAAGTTCGAACTCGTGATGGCGAAGTGTTTGTCCGTGATGCGCTGCAAAATGAAAAGAAAGTGGGTAGCATTGAAATCACGCTCATTAAACCAAGTATGGGTGAGATTTTACGTACTCAGTGGTTAGCGATTTTATTGTCCTTAGCGATTCATGGTTTATTGTGGCTGGCTTATCGCGCCATTGCGCGCCCAAGCCGTACCGAATATTTGGCACGGATCAATAATGAATCCCGCTTAAAACATGAAATTCAAGTTTTAACCCAAACGCTTGAACAAGAGAAACACCATACGGCAGTCGCGATTGCCCAAGCACAACAACAAATCAAAACCAGTGCGAAACCTAAAGAACAAAAACCCGTGATCGTGGATAATCATTCGGTTGCGCTCAATATTCAATTTTATGACCCGAAACAGTTGATGGACTCGGTGAATACAACCGTGTCTATTCCATACTTTAATTTGTGTCAGATTTTCCTCAATAAAAGCACAGAACTTTGTCTAAAACACTACAAACTCAACAGCTCGGACATCAGTACAGTTCAATCCTTTAATGAGCATGGTGCCACCCTCAGCATGTCGACAGACACACCGAATGCAGTGCCATGTTTAATGATGGTCAGCAGTGTATTCCAACTGCTTTCTGAGGTTTTGTATAAACGTTACCGCGAAGAAAAGCGCTTTGTTTTGCAAACGCGCTGTGGCATTTCAACCGCAGTCGATGCGATGCAGCTGTCTGCAAATCAAGCTGCTGAGCGTTTGGTCCAACAGTTGTCTGCCAAAGAAAGTGCCATACATTTAAGCAACGAATTATTGAAAGACATTTCTGAAAGTTACCAACTGGTGAATTTACCTAATCCAACCAATGTCTTGACCCGCCATGCCTTTATGGTCAATGGCATGGGTGCGGAGTCTGCAGAGTTGGCACAAAGCTTAAGAACGGAAATTTTAAAAGCAAAACAATCTAAAGCCTCTTAATGATGTCCAACCATAAAAAAGCCTGACATATGTCAGGCTTTTTTATGGCAATTGTTAAATTTTAAGTTGCTTCTGCGCAATCAAATGTTGCTGCGCACTATACCTTTGCTCTGGATCGGTACAGGCCACTTTAAGCCAATGACCATCGGCTTGTAGCTCCCAAGCATTCAAACAATCATTTAAGTAACTGATTAATCCGTCTTTATAAATCTGCTTTTTCAAAACGCGATCTAATATTGGAAAGCAGGTTTCAACACGCGAAAATAAATTACGTCCCATCCAGTCTGCGCTGGCACAGTACAGCTTTTTCTCACCGCCATGCTCAAAACAATACACACGGGTATGTTCCAGAAAACGGCCCACAATCGAACGCACACGAATATTCTCAGACATACCTTGGACCTGTGGAATCAAACAGCAGATCGAACGGATAACCAGATCAACCTGTACCCCCGCTTGTGACGCACGATACAGTGCAGCAATTAACTGAGGCTCTGTCAAAGCATTGACTTTGATGATGATACGCGCCTTTTGACCGACTTGCGCAAACTGAATTTCTTGCTCAATCAGTTTTAAAAGTTCACTGTGTAACGTAAAAGGCGCATGTAACAACGCCTTCAACTTGGCCATTTTGCCCATCCCCGTCAGTTCTTGGAACATACGGTGTACATCTTCACAAATATCAGGTTGTGTGGTCATCAACCCATAATCTGTATACATACGCGCATTACCCGCATGATAATTGCCTGTGCCCAGATGGGCATAACGGACCAACTGAGCATTTTCACGGCGTACGATCAAAATCATTTTGGCATGGGTTTTATAACCAACAATGCCATACACCACCACCGCTCCAGCTTCTTGCAAAATATTGGCCACGGTAATGTTCGACTCTTCATCAAAACGCGCACGCAACTCAATCACGGCTGTGACTTCCTTGCCATTTCGTGCTGCTTCTGCCAAGACCTGTACAATTTCCGAGTCAGGTCCACTGCGGTAGAGCGTTTGTTTAATTGCCAGCACATTTGGGTCTTTCGCTGCTTCTTTTAATAAACCAATCACAGGCTGAAAAGAATCAAAAGGATGATGCAGCAACACATCCTGTGCTTTTAAGGTATCAAAGGTACTTTTTTGTTTACGCAAAATTTTGGGAATAACGGGAATAAAAACTGGATGCTTTAATTCAGGTCGGTCACAACTGGTACTGAGACGTGAAAGATTGATTGGCCCATCAATGCGATAAAGCTCCTGCTCAGTTAAATCAAATTCCTTGAGCAAATAATCAATCACCGCTTCGGGACAGTCATCTTCGATTTCTAAACGCACCGCACGACCAAAACGGCGTGAAGACAGCTCATCTTTGAGTGCAACCGCCAAATCATCAACATCTTCCGACAAAATCAGATCGGCATTACGCGTCACACGAAAAGCATAACAACCTGTGGCTTTCATCCCCGGAAATAGATCACTGATGTGCTGCTGAATCATTGCGGTTAAAAAAATCTGCGTGTCGATATTGCCTGCCACGTTTTTCGGCAT
Source organism: Acinetobacter sp. CWB-G5 (assembly GCF_019209785.1). Classification (NCBI taxonomy): domain Bacteria; kingdom Pseudomonadati; phylum Pseudomonadota; class Gammaproteobacteria; order Moraxellales; family Moraxellaceae; genus Acinetobacter; species Acinetobacter sp. CWB-G5. The sequence goes on from NZ_JAHUTF010000003.1 coordinate 347,599, forward strand.
CTGAATTAAACGCGGTAATGAGCGCGGTGCAGGGACTATCGCCATCTCAATGCTCCGTCCAAAAGCATCTTTACCTTGTAAACTCACAATGAAATTCAGACTTTTATTCACGAGGCGAGGAAAAGGGTGTGACGGATCTAAGCTGATGGGGGTCAAAACGGGTTGAATTTCTTTGGCAAAATATTCTGCAATCCACGCTTTATGTTTTTCTAAAATATCTTGGAACTGGATGAACTGAATACCTTGCGCTTGTAACTCAGGCAAAATCGAATGATTTAACACTTCAAACTGTTTTTTGACGGCACGATGAATGGATTGGGACAGGTCTTCTAATATCACTTCAGTGGGAACAGCATCAGGGGTTCGTGCTATCACATTCATATCGCGTTGTTTCATCAAGCCCGCAATACGAATTTCAAAAAACTCATCTAAATTACGTGAAAAAATAATTAAAAAAGTTAAACGCTCCAGCACTGGCAAACTCGGATCTAATGCTTGTGCTAAAACCCGCTGATGAAACTCAAATAACGATAGCTCTCGGTTAAAATACGTCGCCGATGAATGCTGAAAATTATCCATACCCTCTCAATGCTGTTTGCAACAGTCTGTTATGAAGTGTTTGGCAGGGATGTTAGGTAGTCTTTATGACAGTTTAGTTACAACCTCATGCCAAATAGAAAATTCATCCTGACTTTATGCTTAAAGCTGCAACAGCGTACAGTATTCAAACCGACATATGTTCCTTTTCACTTTTTTCCTTGGCTGTAGCGTCTGCTTTCGCGGCCCAATAGCTGGCTATAATTGGCCCTGAAATGTTATGCCACAAACTAAAGATTGCGCTGGGTACCGCCGTAATTGGCGAAGCGGCAAAATGCACAGCAGCCAAAGCCACGCCTAGTCCTGAGTTTTGCATACCGACCTCAATCGAGACCGCTTTACAGTCTGCATGTGGCAAGTGAAACATTCGTGCTGCTCCAAAGCCAAGTAAATAACCAATCGCGTTATGTAACGCCACCACAGCTAAAATCAATAAGCCTGATTCTAAAATTTGTGCTTTTGAGCCGCCAATAATCGCTGCCACAATCAGCACAATTGCGACCACTGAAATTAAGGGCATCACCAAAATATAACTTTCGACTTTATGTTTCAGCACGGCGCGTATCACCAGCCCTAAAATAATCGGGAACAGAACCACCTGTAAAATTGAACTCAGCATCGACCATGCATTAATTTCAATCCATTGGCTGGCCAACAGATAGAAAATCGCGGGAGTCAGAACAGGTGCCAATAAGGTCGATACCGTAGTACATGCGACAGACGAAGCAGTATTGCCTTTCGCCATATAAGTAATCACATTGGATGCCGTGCCACCCGGACAGCAACCCACCAAAATCACCCCGATCGCAATTTCAGTCGGCAAGCGAAACAATAAACACAACAGATAAGCCACGCTTGGCATCACCACAAACTGAGCCACTACCCCAATTGCAACCGCTTTAGGGCTTTGCATCACCCCTTTAAAATCATCCAATGTCATGGTCATGCCCATACCAAACATGATTAGACCCAACATCCACGTGATATAAGCTTTCATCCAAACAAAAGTTTCAGGGCTCAGGAGCGCAATGCCTGCAAATAACACCACCCACAGGGCAAAGGTTTTTTGAATCCAAGCGGTAAATTTTAAAAAAGTGCCCATGACCTTTCCCTACTGCATGTTTTTATAATATCGATATTGGTGATTGAGGTGAGCCGATTGGATCAGCGCATCAATTCTCGGCATATTGTTGCACAATATCTTTGCAATACAGACGTTTCACACCATGGGCCAGCATCTCTTGCCATGCATGTTGTAAAGAGCCGTGTAAATCAATGCCTTTGGTCGCATCGGCAATCACATAGGTTTGAAAACCGAGTTTACAGGCATCTATTGCCGTCCATGCCACACAAAAGTCAGTTGCAATCCCAACAATAAACACGGTATCAATCCCACGCTCTCTTAAATAGCCTGCGAGTCCCGTCTGGGTTTTATGATCGGCTTCTAAAAAAGCAGAATAACTATCAATGTGCGCATGACATCCTTTACGAAGGATCAACTGCGCTTTGGCAAGGTCAAGATCGGGATGCAGTTCAGCATCCTGTGTGCCTTGTACACAGTGACGTGGCCAGAGTACTTGTGTGCCGTAGTCCAATTCAATGGTTTGAAAGGCTTGTTGATCGGGGTGATTGTCTGCAAAAGAAATATGATTTTCAGGATGCCAATCTTGAGTGAGTACAATAGTGTCAAAATAATCGCCAAGCTGATTAATTTTAGGAATAATTTGATCTGATCCTGCTACCGCCAAATTTCCACCAGGCGTAAAACCATTTTGTACATCCACCACAATCAATGCCATATTCTTCTGCATTCTTCTCTGTCCTTTTTGTTCTGCGCTCGAAGGCCAAGCTTAGCTTAATTTATAAAAACAGTATTCATCCTTGCGGGTCAAAATTAAATGACCGCAGCCTTGAGTGCAATGGGTATTGTGGCAAATTGAAGCGAAGATAGAATATAGAACAAAATACTGGGCATTGATCTATAACGTTAAAAGGACATGTCATCGCTGTTTAGAGAAAGTGTGTAAGCGTTAAAAGTGCTTCAATCCTGAACTTTATATCCAGATATTCAGTTTAATTGACTTCTAAGCCTCGATTGAGATGAAGAATCTCCTTTCTTTAAATACCTCAATCCATGGCCATAGGTTATGCAAAACGCCCTTTTCAGATGCAAAATGAAAAGCATTTCTTTGTCTACCATTTGAACAAGCTGTATTTTTGTAGCGAAAGATAAAGTTTTTATACACTTTGACTAAAGCATATTGTTCTTCATGTTGTGTTCGTTCATAATTTGCATAAGCATTATTCAATGCATCAGCGCTTTGAAAATGCTATAAATTAAAATACGCACCCATCCAATCTTATGTTTTTCTGGCCTAACTGGATGGACAAATAGGATATTTTTTTAAAATGACTCAGCAAGCACAGACCATCCAAGGCTCAATTGTCGCAATCGTCACCCCTATGTTTGAAGATGGCAGCGTAGATTGGAAGGGTCTAGAGAAGCTCGTTGAGTGGCACATCGCACAAGGCACAAATAGCATTGTTGCTGTCGGTACAACGGGTGAAGCGTCTACTCTAAGCATGAAAGAGCATACACAAGTGATTAAAGAAATCATTCGTGTCGCGAACAAACGCATCCCTATTATTGCGGGGACTGGCGCGAATTCAACGCGTGAAGCCATCGAGTTGACTAAAGAAGCCAAAGAACTCGGTGCAGATGCTGCTCTTCTGGTTACCCCTTATTATAATAAACCGACTCAAGAAGGCTTATATCAACACTATAAAGCTATTGCTGAAGCTGTTGATCTTCCTCAAATTCTGTATAACGTACCTGGTCGTACAGGTGTCGATATGGCGAATGAAACGGTCATTCGTTTGGCCGATATTCCTCAAATTGTGGGCATTAAAGATGCCACAGGTGATGTCCCTCGTGGCCAAGCACTGCTCGAAGGCCTTGCTGGCAAAGCGATGACCGTCTATTCAGGTGATGATGCAACGGCTTATCAACTGATTCTGTCGGGAGCAAAAGGTAATATTTCTGTGACTGCGAACGTTGCCCCAAAAGAAATGAGCGATGTTTGTGCGGCAGCACTGGCAGGCGAAGCTGAACAAGCTGAAAACCTAAATACCCAAGTTGCAAATTTACACGAAATTCTATTTTGCGAATCAAACCCAATTCCTGTGAAATGGGCACTTCATGAAATGGAGTTAATCGAAACGGGTATTCGTTTACCATTAACACCACTTGCAGAACAATATCGCACACCGCTCCGTGAAGCACTCACAACAGCGGGTGTCATTAAATAAAGAGCACATCAATATGCAGTTACGTTTAGGTCTTACTCTCGCACTTTCAGTTGTCAGTTTAGCGGGTTGTAGTTCCCTTGCAGTCAATAACGGTAGTTTGGACTATAAAGAAACAGCAACCTTAGAACCTCTTAAGTACCCTGAAGGCTCTATGGTTCGACCTGCAACGCCGTTGTATCCAGCTCCAACGGTTGAAGCACTCGCTCTTGAACACGCGCCTATACTTGAAAACAAGCGCGGAAACCGTTTTGCAATGCCGCGCCCTCAAGCTGCTCAAGTCATGTCGAATGCAGAATCAACGGAAACAGTTGATACAGCTGTGAGCCGCCCTCAATTGATTATTGACGGAAATAAGAATCCGCTGCTCAAAATTGAGGGAAATTCTGCTACAATTTGGCAATATACGCTTGCCACCCTCAGCAGCCTCAACCATCAAATTGTTGGTCAAAGCAAAAATGGTTATGAAGCAACCATTAAAATCGATCAACAGGTCTATGTGTTAAGACTAACCGCGGTCGGCAGCAGCAATAACCTCGCTGTGTTCAATGCCGATAACAGTTTTGCAGCGCCTGAAAAAGCCACAGAATTGTTAACCCAGATTTACCAAAATTGGCCAGCCTAGTCGTACTAGGCATTTTTTTTTGAAAAAGGTTCCCTCATGTTAAAACAAACCTTGCTCTATACTGGTAAAGCGAAATCTGTCTATGAAACAGACAGTGCAGACCACCTGATTTTAGTCTTTCGTGATGATGCTTCGGCATTCAATGGTGAAAAGATCGAACAACTAGATCGTAAAGGTAAGGTGAACAACCGTTTTAACGCCTTTATCATGGATAAATTGGCTGCGGCTGGCATTGAGACTCACTTTGAAAAACTTCTTTCTCCAACTGAAGTTCTAGTGAAAAAACTCAGCATGATCCCTGTTGAATGTGTAATTCGTAATTATGCAGCAGGTTCTTTATGCCGTCGCTTAGGTGTAGAAGAAGGTAAGGAATTAACCCCGCCGACTTTTGAATTATTTTTCAAAGATGATGCGCTTGGTGACCCAATGGTCAATGAGTCTCAAGCAATTGCTTTAGGTTGGGCAACTGCCGAGCAACTTGAGCAAATGAAAGTCCTCACTTACCAAGTAAACGAAGTGCTTAAAAACTTATTTGACCAAGGTGGCATGCTACTTGTGGACTTCAAACTTGAGTTTGGTGTATTCCACGACCGAATTGTTCTTGGTGATGAGTTCTCTCCAGACGGTTGTCGTCTATGGGACAAAGAAACCAAGAAAAAGCTCGACAAAGACCGTTTCCGCCAAGGTTTAGGCGGTGTGGTTGAAGCTTATGAAGAAGTTGCTGCACGTTTAGGTATCGACCTTTCTGATATCTAATCTGTTACAGATTCAAAAACCGAGCTTAATCGCTCGGTTTTTTTATGTTTCACATTTTAGATCAATGCCTTGTTATAACTGCAATACAAGCCTATAAGTTCTTTTTTAATCCCCCCTATACAACATAAATATTAAAGTTTCATGAAATTTTATTTATTTTTTTGTAAAATAGTCATTTCAATCACATGAAATGTCACATTTCTAATGATGCTTTTCTTGTATATCTCCTGATAGAAGGCCCTATGATTTATCAATTAGATGAACTGCAATGTATCGGACAAGGCTGTTCAAAAATGGTGTTTCAGCATCCTGAGGATGAAAACAAAATCATCAAAGTCATGAATCCAAATCGAGTGGATGAAGATGGTGGCTGGAAAGGACATGGCAAACTTAAACGTAGAATGTCGCAAGGCGTTTATCGCCAATTCCGCCGTGAATTATTGCAATATCTACAGCTATGTAAAAATCATTATAAAAATAATATCTTTAGCTTTCCTGTCGAAATGCCTTATGGTTTTGTGAAAACTTCTGTAGGCTTGGGTTTTGTGACTGAAAAAATTGTCTGCCCAAGTGGTGAAGGTATGACTTTATTTGAGTTATGCAAATCACATCAATTTGAGGAAAAACACGCCAAAGCTCTAGATGACTTTTTTCAGCTTTGCTGCGACTTACACATTATCTTCGGTGAGGTAAACATCGCAGGAATTATGTATACAGAGCAGCGAAATAATAAGCCCGAATTTGTCTTGGTCGATGGTATGGGTGAGAAATTATTTATTCCAATCCGGGCTATGAGCAAAAGAATTAATGCACATAATGTACGAAAAACTGAGCGAAAAATTCGCGCCCAAATGCAGCAAATGCTGAACTTAAAAGATGAGCTTCTTCCTCTAAGCTAATACCACTCCTTTAAGTTGCGTCATTCAAAAAGCCGAGCTTAAACGTTCGGTTTTTTTGTTTTCAGATCCAGTGCTATTGCAGTACTTCAGCTTACTTATAAGCTATTCAGCACTGAAAAATAGTCTTGTAAGACATTGATCCACTGTTAAAAAATCATCAATTCTGTACGCCATAGCGCACAAGACTTCAGGTATATTTCAACTATGTCTCACCTTCATTTTTTCATATGATAAAAACATATGAACAGGACGTTCTCAGATAAAAATTATTCCAACCGAAAAAATACCCTTATTTCCTCATCTCTCATGGCGACAAGATCCATCGATCCCCTAAGAGCCGAAAGCTGGTATAGATGTTGCTTTTATTCAAAAGTACTCAGTAGGGTAAGTTCTATCTTCGTCTTATTTCTTAGATTTGTTTTTTTACGGATGGCTATATTTAAAATGAAAAACTGGCAAAAAAAATTACTACTTTCCACTACATTCGTAGCCGTAGCACTGAGCAGTACTGTCCAAGCAAAAGAATGGAAAACCATTCGTTTTGGCACAGAATCCGCATATGCACCTTTTGAATATAAAACACCAGACAATAAGCTGGTCGGTTTTGACATCGACTTGGGCAATGCCATTTGTGCCAAATTAAAAGCCAAATGTGTATGGGTAGAAAACTCCTTTGATGGGATGATTCCTGCGCTCAAAGCGAAAAAGTTCGACGGTATTTTGTCTTCAATGACGGTTACTACGGATCGAGCAAAACAAATCGCCTTTAGTAATAAAATTTACAACACGCCTACCCGCATGGTTGCAAAGAAAGGCTCTCCTTTGCTCCCTACACCAACCTCTTTAAAAGGCAAACGTGTGGGTGTACAACAAGGCACCATTCAAGAAGGCTATGCAAAAGCCTATTGGGCGCCTAAGGGTGTAAATGTGATTCCTTATCCAAACCAAGACGTGCTTTACCAAGACATGGTTTCGGGACGTCTAGATGCAACATTACAAGATGCGATTATGGTCGATGCAGGTTTCCTAAAATCAGCGAAAGGCAAAGGCTTTGCTTTTGCAGGCAATAATGTGGTCGATGCCAAAACACTCGGTGTAGGTGCTGCAATCGGCTTACGTAAAGAAGATGTCGATCTTAAAAAGAATATTGATAAAGCGTTAGCTGAAATTATTGCCGACGGCACCTATAAGAAACTCGAGAAAAAATACTTCTCCTTCAGCATTTATTAATTTATAGGGTGTCGATTAAATACCGACACCCTATATATATTGCTGATTTATAAAATATTATATTTTTACTCGGAGAAACTGAGTATGTTTCTGTCTGGCTATGGTCCCGTATTACTCAGTGGCACTTGGATGACCATACAGCTTGCTTTGTTATCACTGGTACTTTCGATCATTATTGGATTGTTTGGGGCAAGTGCCAAACTTTCTCGTATTCAAATCTTACGTCATGTTGCAACCCTCTATACCACGCTCATTCGTAGTGTTCCTGATCTGGTGATCATGTTGTTGTTGTTCTATAGCCTGCAACTTGGATTGAACTCGATTACCGAATCGATTCATATGGAGCAGATTGACATCAATCCCTTTGTGGCAGGGGTGATTACCTTGGCCTTTATTTATGGCGCCTATTTTACTGAAACTTTCCGTGGCGCATTTCAAGCCGTCCCCAAAGGTCAACTTGAAGCTGCATATGCCTATGGCATGACCCCATTTCAAGTCTTCAGGCGTGTCCTCTTTCCACAAATGATGCGTTTTGCCTTACCAGGAATTGGCAATAACTGGCAAGTCCTGATTAAAGCCACCGCCTTGGTGTCCTTAATTGGTTTGACCGACATCGTCAAAATCACTCAGGATGCGGGTCGAAGCAGCATGCAAGTGTTCTATTTCAGTATCGTTGCAGCCGTCATTTATCTGGCCATTACCACCCTTTCGAATTTGATTCTCATGTGGCTAGAACGTCGTTATTCTGCTGGTGTGAAAAAGGGACAACTATGATTGAGATTATTCAACAATACTGGCAGTCCTACCTGTGGACCGATGGTTTTCAAATGACTGGAGTCGCCATGACCGCATGGTTATTGGTGCTTTCTATTGCAATTGGTTTTGTTCTGGCTGTGCCTTTGTCAATTGCTCGAGTTTCTGAGCATGCTTTTGTACGTGGACCTGTTTGGTTTTTTACTTATATTTTCCGTGGTACACCCTTATATGTGCAGCTACTGATTATTTATACTGGGATTTATAGTCTCGAATTTGTCCATGCCCATGAACGGCTCGATGAATTCTTTAGAGAAGGGCTTAATTGCACCATTTTAGCGTTTGCACTCAATACAGCAGCTTATACCACTGAAATTTTTGCAGGAGCGATACGTTCGATTCCCTACGGCGAAATTGAGGCTGCAAAAGCTTTTGGAATGTCGCCTTGGAAACGCTATACCCGCATTATTATTCCGTCGATGCTACGTCGAGCATTGCCGTTTTATGGTAATGAAGTCATTTTGATGCTGCACGCAACCACCATTGCCTTCACTGCAACCGTGCCTGATATTCTCAAAATTGCACGAGATGTCAATGCTGCCACTTATGCCACATTTGATGCCTTTGGCATTGCCGCTGTGCTATATGCCTGTCTGGCATTTATCCTCATTTGGATCTTTCGTAAATTGGAACAACGCTGGTTGGCGTTTTTAAAACCATCGAATCATTAGGAGAAACAATGGAAAATTCAGCAAAACTGGTGATTCGAGACCTTTGTAAAAGTTTTGGCGATCATGAAGTCTTAAAAGGGGTTTCCCTTGAGGCACATGCAGGTGATGTGATTAGCATTATTGGTTCCTCGGGTTCGGGTAAAAGTACCTTTCTTCGTTGCATCAATTTTCTAGAGCAACCGAGCCAAGGCAGCATTCAGCTCAATGGTGAACATTTAGAGACCACTTTAGATAAAAATGGTGATCTCAAAGCGACAAACTCTAAACAACTGCAAAAAATGCGTACCCAACTGATGATGGTCTTTCAACATTTCAATTTATGGTCGCATATGACGGTATTAGAAAATATTATTGAAGGACCCATTCATGTCTTGGGGCTAAAGCGGAGTGAGGCGGAAGAGCGTGCACGAAAATATTTAAGAAAAGTTGGGCTTACTGAAAGTGTCGAAAAGAAATATCCGTCTTTTTTGTCAGGAGGACAACAACAGCGTGTTGCAATTGCCCGTGCCTTAGCGATGGAACCTGAAGTGATGTTGTTTGATGAACCGACCAGTGCTCTAGACCCTGAACTGGTGGGTGAGGTGTTGAAAGTGATGCAAAGTTTGGCTGAAGAAGGCCGAACCATGATTGTGGTCACCCATGAAATGGGCTTCGCACGCCATGTGTCCAACCATGTCATTTTCTTAGATCAAGGCAAAATTGAAGAACAAGGTAATCCAAAAGAAGTTTTGATTCACCCTAAAAGTGAACGCCTGCAACAGTTTTTAGAGGGTAACTTTAAATAATTGAATAGCTTTCAAGAGCTTGTCTCAGCAATGATTCAACATTCAATGCTCTGTTGAAAAGATAAAGCGCCTCGTTTGATCTGATTCCGCGAAACTATATGCATTCAGATAAAAAACCGAGCAGTTTCGCTCGGTTTTTTAACTTCCCACCTAAGCATTTATAGATTGGTGTATCGATTTTTAGTGGTATCCATCACCAAAAAACTGGTGATCGAGCTAATGGATGGAATCGTTCCCAAAACATCAGTATGAAACTTTTTATAAGACTTGATGTCTGCCACTTCAACCCTGAGTAAATACTCGACCGAGCCTGTAATGGTATGACACTCTGTGACTTCATCCGTTGCAGTGATCACATCCTCAAACTGACTCAAGCTTTCTTTTGAGTGACAAGACAGCCCAATAGTCACATAAACCGTTAAACCAACACCCAAAAGCGAACGGTCAATCACGGCTTTATAGCCTCGGATCACACCAATTCTTTCTAACTCTTGCACGCGTCGTAAACAGGCCGATGGTGACAAACCCACGCGTTCTGCCAGTTTAATATTGGTTAAATGTGCATCGCGCTCAAGTTCACACAATATTTTTCGGTCTAATCGATCTAATTCAATCATTTGTTGCATAAAACTCAGTATTAACGATCAATATACAACCAAATTGTGATAAATCAACAATAAAATGATACTTATTTGATTACTCCATCCCCTTTATGAACGCTTCACTGTTTGTCTCTTATCTGCTGTTCTGTGTCGTAATGACCTGCACCCCTGGGCCCAATAATGCACTGGTCATGCTGTCTGGTGCACGATTTGGTATCCGTAAAACTCTACCTCTGGTTTTAGGTATTGCCTTTGGTGTGGCTGTGCAACTCTTCGCCATTGGCATCGGGTTAAATCAGGTGTTTCTGGCCCTGCCCCAGCTCCAAATTATTTTAAGTTTAATCGGCACAGCTTATATTCTGTGGCTCGCATGGAAAATTGCGTCCAGTGGGCCACTCAACATCGAATTAGAACAAAAACCATCGATGGGTTTTCTACAAGGGGCTCTTTTTCAGTGGGTCAATCCCAAAGCGTGGATGATCTCCATCAGCACCATTGCCACTTATTTTGCTTTAAACCATCATGTCAGTGATATTATTTATGCGGCCCTGATTTTAATGGTGGTTTCCATTCCATGTGTCGGGGTTTGGGCTGTCGGTGGTCTTTTTTTACGCAAATATCTGATGAAACCGCGCTTTGCCTTGAGCTTTAACATCACGATGGCAATCACCTTATTAGCCGCGGTGCTACCTGCGGCATTAAAATTGATGAATACGCACATCGGAACATAAAAACGCTACAGTGCTTAAAGAAAAAACTGCTCAATGAATGTGACTAAATCCTAAGCCCCAAAAACAAAAAAGCCTGATTTGTGCATCAGGCTTTTTTACTACTGCTGCTGTTGCTGTTCTTGTTGCCAACGGCGCTGCTGTAAACGCTCACCTTCAACCTCACGCTTATTGCGTGCCGACTCATACAGCTTGGCGCCTTTGAGCTCAGGGGGTAAATATTCTTGCATCACAAAATGCTCTGGATAGTTGTGCGGATATAAGTAGTCGACGCCATAGCCCTGCTCTTTCATCAACTTGGTCGGTGCATTTCTTAAATGCAGCGGCACAGGTAAATTCGCTGTTTTCTCGGCCAAATCCAACGCTTTGTTGATCGCAAGATAAGTACTGTTACTTTTGGCACTGGTCGCCAAATACACCGCACACTGCCCAAGAATAATTCGACACTCTGGCATACCCACCGCTTGAACAGAACGGAAGCATTCTCCAGCAAGCAGCAGTGCATTGGGGTTTGAGTTACCAATGTCCTCAGAGGCTGCAATCAACATCCGACGGGCAATAAAAACAGGATCTTCACCGCCTTTGAGCATACGTGCCATCCAATACAAAGTAGCATCAGGATCACTCCCTCGAATCGACTTAATAAAAGCCGATACCAAATCATAATGCTGCTCACCCGATTTGTCATAACGGGCGATATTTTGCTGTGCAACTTTGACCACTATTGCATTGGTCACGATATTTTCAACGTCAGGTTCGAAGGTGCCTGCAATCAGTTCAATTAAATTCAAGGCTTTGCGGGCATCACCTGCGGCAAACTGCACCAGTGCTTCAAATTCTTCAATCTGAATGTAACGCTCTTTTAAAAACGGATCGTTCTTAATCGCTTGCAGTAATAAAGTTTGAATCGCATCGGCATCGAGCGCATTTAAGGTATAGACCTGACAACGCGACAACAATGCACTGTTGACTTCAAAAGAAGGATTTTCGGTGGTGGCACCAATGAGGGTAATTTTGCCTTTCTCCACAGCATTCAGTAGGGCATCTTGCTGCGATTTGTTAAAGCGATGAATTTCATCAATAAACACCACAGGTGGCATTAAATCTCCGCCATCAGCAATGATCTCACGGAGCTCTTTGACCCCCGTATTAAGTGCAGATAAGCTGACAAAAGGTCGGTCGATCGCTTGTGCCAACAGTAAAGCAATCGTGGTTTTCCCCACGCCTGGCGGCCCCCAAAAAATGATCGATGGCAAATGCCCTTGATCGATCATTTGGCGGAGCGGTGCCTGCTCACCCAATAAGTGATCCTGCCCAATAATTTCAGATAAATCACGCGGGCGTAAACGTTCAGGCAGTGGAATATTGCTATCGGACATAGGGCTAGGACTTATCATGCGTTCATCGAATGCTTATGTTATGGCAAATTCAGGCGAATGACACAAGCTTTTCATGCAATTTGATGGTGCTTTTATCGACTAGCGAACCCAACGCACAATATAGTCTTCGATGTCATCATCCTGAATCTCTTCTTCAGAAATACAGCGTCCTGCCGCAGACTTTTTCGCTTTCAGAATACTTTGACGTGAGCCCGTGTTCAGATAGTGCCATCTGGGCAAATTTTTACCTTCATGCAGACGACGGTAAGCACAGCTCGGTGGTAACCAATGAATCGTGTCTAAAAGTTCGGGCGTGAGCTGGATACAATCGGGCACATGCTGCTTTCGGTTCGGATAATCCCGACAACTGGCCGTTTGACAGTCCAGCAGTTTACAGGCCACTTTGGTATAGGCGACTTCTTGGCTTTCTTCATCTTCAAGTTTCACCAGACAGCATAGACCACAACCATCACACAACGCTTCCCACTCTGCTGAACGTAGCTCAGTGAGCGCATAATGCTTCCAAAACTCTGGTCTTAATTCGTTGGACATAACCACTGCCAATAAAACTGAATGCACTATTATAACCTATAGTCACATGGCTTTCAGAGCTATCTAAAGTGTCAATATTTACATCATATTCATAAACTTAAAATACAAACAGAACACTTTTTAAACAAAAGCAACACAGTGTGTTCGAACCTTGTTTCTATACTAATAGAGTAATAAATAAGAACATCTATGGAGAAAAATTATGTTTCGTTGGGCGATTATCTTCGCAGTGATTGCACTGATTGCAAGTTTACTTGGTTTTGGCGGCGTAGCAGGTTTATCCAAAGACTTTGCGATTATTTTATTGGTGATTGCTGTGATTCTTGCGATTGTCGGATTTTTATCCCGTGGCAAAGTCTAAAGCACACCACTCTTAACGACAAAAAAGAAGGATTCAGATCCTTCTTTTTTTATATGTGCCTTTAAAAATAATTTCTCACATTTCTCATGTACATCGGAATATTTTTCAAATCCTTGTAAAAGTTTTTATGCTTTAATCAGAACAGATCATCTATCAGGATTTGAGCATGACAATCAGTATTCAAACTCGAGAAATTCAATATAACGCCGCCGATGGACAACGCTTAGTCGGTTATTTTGCAGCACCAAGCTCTCAAACACCGCATGCAGGTATCATCGTTGCACCCGAATGGTGGGGCCGAAATGAATATACTGAACAACGTGCTCGCGAACTGGCTGAACACGGTTATGCCGCACTGGCGATTGATATATACGGCGACAAAAATGTCACCACAGATGCGAAACAAGCCTATGAATGGATGATGCAAACTTTTGCCGATGCAGACACCATCGTCAACCGTGCGCAAGCAGGTTTAGATACGCTTGCAGCCCAGCCTGAAGTGAAGTCCACTCAACTGGCGGCGATTGGTTTTTGTTATGGCGGTAAAGTGGTTTTAGACTTAGCTCGCTCAGGTGCACCGCTTAAAGCAGTGGCGACTTTCCACGCGACATTGGCACCGAAAGCCCCCGCGGTCGAAGGTCAAATTCAGGGTGAAATTTTAGTTTTACATGGTGAGTTAGACAGCATGGTCACTTTGGATGATGTTGCCAGCTTCCGTGAAGAAATGCATGCTGCAAAAGTGGACCATGAAGTCATCATTTTTGAAGATGCGAAGCACGGTTTTAGCAATGCATTGGCCGATGAGCGTGCCAAAGCCAATGGCGTAGACTTGGGCTATAACCCAGAAGCAGAAAGACAAGGGCTAGATGCAATGTATGACTTGCTAGAACGCAATCTCAGTGCTTAACTAGAGCTGAGAATTCAAATATTTGATTTTTCAGATCCAACAGGATACATAATTAGATTTTAGAGGAGATAACAATGACTGAGACCCACTGCCAATATTGTAATTTTGATGAATATGACGTGCTTGATAAAAATGACTTTGGGGTAATTTTGCCCGAACCCAATGCATTGTCTAAAGGTCACTGTGTCATTATCCCTCTACGTCATGTGAGCTCATTTTTTGACATTACCGACAAAGAACGTAAAAGCTTAATGTCTTTGCTGGAACTGGCACGCAATGAACTGCAATTGCGTCATCAACCTTCAGGTTTTCATATTGGTTTTAATGATGGTGAAATATTTGGGAATGTGTCTGAACACTTACATATCCATATTATTCCACGCTACAAAGACCAAGAGCTAAAACTCGATGCACGTTGGGGCATGACGAAAGACTAAGTTTTTATGGTTTTAAATGGCGCGTAAGCGCCATTTTTTATGCGCAAAAAATCAGGCTCAGAAAAGACATTCAGTTATACTAAGCCGAATTTCTTGCTTGTGCCTCAGATGTCTCCTTTCTCTTTTTCAGATGCGTTACTAACTTGGTTCGATGTTCATGGTCGACATGACCTGCCATGGCAAGTGGCCGATGATCCCTACAAAGTCTGGGTGTCTGAAATTATGCTGCAACAGACCCAAGTCAAAACCGTGCTGCAATACTTCGAGCGTTTTATCGAACGCTTCCCAACGGTTGCAGCTTTAGGGACAGCATCATGGGATGAGGTCGCACCCTACTGGGCGGGTCTGGGCTACTATGCCCGTGCACGTAATCTACATAAAGCCGCAGGGGTTGTGGCACGTCAGGGGCACTTTCCTCAAACTTTAGAGGACTGGATTGAACTGCCAGGCATTGGTCCATCTACCGCAGGTGCGCTGATGTCTTTAGGTTTACGTCAGTACGGCGTCATTATGGATGGCAACGTAAAACGTGTGCTCGCGCGTTTTTTTGCCATTGAGGATGATCTAAGCAAACCTGTGCATGAACGCAGCATGTGGCAACTGGCCACTGAACTCTGTCCAACTGAACGTAACCACGACTATACCCAAGCCATCATGGATTTGGGGGCAACCGTCTGTACCCCTAAAAAACCGCTGTGTTTATACTGCCCAATGCAGCAACACTGTAAGGCCCATGCACAAGGGCTAGAAACTGAACTGCCTTTTAAGAAGCCCAAGAAAGCTGTACCTGTGAAGTCTGCCCAAGTTTTGGTGCTGCGTCATCACAATCAATGGCTGTGGCAACAGCGTCCCAATAGTGGACTGTGGGGCGGTTTATGGTGTTTACCTATTTTTGAAAATCGTGATGAACTCATGCAACTGTGCCAAAGTCTAGGACTGAAACAAGTCTCGCAACGCGCTGAAATTTCGCATAGTTTTACCCATTTCACTTGGCAACTGGAAGCGCTTTGCTTTGAAGTCGATGCCGATAAGCTCGAACATTTAAGTATAGAATTGGCCAGCACATGGCTAGACATACAAAACGTCACAGAAATGGGCATCCCAACTGCGATGAAAAAATTGATCTCGGCAATTCAACTGTGACATAGTTGGGTGATCGATTGGGTTCACCCTGAGACTCTAAAATTAGATCACTGAAATAATAAAGGATTGTTCGTGCGTAATTGTTTGCCCCGCCTTTCTGCGCTTGCCAGTTTAAGTTTTGTGATTCTGTTACTCGCAGCTTGCCGTACCACGCCGCCTGCGCCGAGTGGAAGCCAATTACCTGCCTCACAGGTCCAACAGCTTAAAAACATGCGTTTAGCTCAGCAGCTGCCTGTACCCGTTCAAGGTATTAAACGTCATGGACTCACAGATACTTGGGGTGCATCCCGCAGTAGCGGACGGACGCATGAAGGCATCGACATTCTGGCTCCACGTGGAACAAAAGTTTTTTCTGCCACAGAAGGTCTCGTTGCAGACTTACGCAATAACAATTTGGGTGGTAAAGTGGTTTGGATTATGGGGCCAGCAGGCACTTGGCATTACTACGCTCATCTTGATGACCATAAACGTGGCTTAAGTGTCGGCGACTATGTCAAAAAAGGCGACCTGATTGGCTATGTCGGCAATACCGGCAATGCTCGGCACACAGCCCCACATTTGCATTATGGACTTTATTTACAAGGTAAAGGCCGTGGTGCAGTAAATCCCTATCCTTATTTACGTTAACTTTAGGAATTTTTCATGTCAGAAGCGTTGATCAACCGTCTGGTCGAATTTGCTGAATCAGGCAATCAACAAAAAATCATCTTGGCTGGACAAAACCACCAAGGTTGGATCATGGAAATTACCGAAGATGCACTTTTAATCAGCACTGGATTTGCTGAAAAAACAGGAAAAGATGTTTGGATTAACTTTTCCGACCTCGAACACGCCCAATTGTTTTATTGGGACAATCAACACGACCAATGGGCACCCTTTACCCTATAAAAAGATCAGGAGCATGTTCATGACCACTCAACGCTGCGGATGGTGCTCCTCAGACCCACTTTACATCGACTACCATGATCATGAGTGGGGTAAACCGCTACATGATGAAAAGCAGTTATTTGCAATGCTCTGCCTCGAAGGTCAACAAGCGGGGCTGTCATGGATTACTGTCCTGAAAAAGCGTGAACATTATCATCGCCAGTTTTTTCAATATTCCATTGAACAGATTGCGGCTTTAAGTGATACAGACTTAGCCGAAAAAGTCCAAGATATCGGCTTAATTCGCCATATCGGGAAGCTGACCGCCATTCGTGACAATGCGATTGCATGGCAAGCCCTGAAACAACAAGGCATTAACCCCGTTGAGTGGCTCTGGAACTTTGTCGAGCAACACGCCATCAACAATGATGTCCCTGACTACCGTACAGCACCTGCACAGACATCTCAAAGCCAAAATATGTCTAAAACCCTAAAAAAACAGGGCTTTAAATTTGTCGGACCCACCACCTGCTATGCCTTTATGCAAGCGGTTGGCATGGTCAATGATCACGAAAACAGCTGTCATTTTAAGTAAAAGTACATAAAAAACAGGAAAATAAGGATATAGAATATGACGGATAATACCATTCGTGCCTATGCGGCAATGCAAGCAGGCGCAGCGTTACAACCCTATCAATTCGATGCGGGTGAACTGCAACCACATCAGGTCGAAGTCCAAGTCGAATATTGTGGATTGTGCCATTCCGATGTTTCGGTCATTAACAATGAATGGAACTCTTCGGTCTATCCCGTTGTCGCTGGTCATGAAATTATTGGCACCATCAGTCGCCTAGGCTCCGAAGCCAAAGGGCTTAAACTTGGACAGCGCGTCGGTATTGGCTGGACGGCAGAAAGCTGCCAACACTGTGACCCCTGTGTATCGGGTCAACAAGTACTCTGTACAGGTGGGTCAACAGCAACCATCGTCGGTCATGCAGGTGGCTTTGCCGATAAAGTTCGCGCCGGTTGGCAGTGGATTATTCCTTTACCTGAAGAGCTAGATCCTGAGTCAGCGGGTCCTTTATTGTGTGGCGGTATTACCGTTTTTGATCCAATTTTAAAACACCAAATTCAAGCCATTCACCATGTTGGCGTGATTGGCATCGGTGGTTTAGGGCATATGGCTATTAAGTTACTTCGAGGATGGGGCTGTGAAATTACGGCGTTTACCTCGAACCTCGACAAAACGGAAGAACTCAAGGCCATGGGTGCAGATCATGTGGTGAATAGCCGTGATGTGGATGCGCTTAAAACCCAGCGAGGCAAATTCGATCTATTGCTCAGTACGGTGAATGTCACGCTCAATTGGCCTGCCTATATCAGTACGTTGGCACCGAATGGCACGATCCATCTGCTAGGCTTGCCTCTGGAGCCCATCAAATTAAATGCAGGTAGCCTAATTGGTGGAGCAAAGTCTATCACGGGTTCACCCACTGGCTCACCTGCGGCATTACGTCAGCTACTCAAATTCGCTGCACGTAAAAACATTGCGCCACAAATTGAACTGTATCCTATGTCGCAGTTGAATGAAGCACTGGAACGGTTACATTCTGGAAAAGCCCGTTATCGTATCGTTCTCAAAGCCGATTTTTAATCCATAAGCGCCTCAAAACAGGCGCTTATTATACCGCTTGTTTGACCAATGTCGAACTACTGAGTTGCGCTTTCACCCAATCGGCCAACAAGGTGACTGTCGCGCGAATATCTGTTGAAATTTCATGACCTGCATTGAGGCGGATACAGTTTTTATAACGCTGCCCTTCACCAAAGACTTCTCCTGGCACTATATTGATGCCATGCTGCTGAGCAAAATAGTACATATCTAAACCGTCAATACACTCTGGCAGCTGTAACCACAGTGCATAGCCGCCTAAGGGCTGGTTGATACGCAACTCAACTCCGATAAAGGCATGCTGAATCATGTGTCGGTATTGCTCAACTTGCTGTTTCAAAATCGGCTTTAACTGCTGTAAATGCTCCCGATAAGCACGACTATAAATGAGATCGGCCAGGGCCAACTGCAAGGGTGTATTCACTGTGATATTTTGCATCAATAACGTAGCCTTCAAATGCGCTAAGCGCTGCGGAATACAGAACCAACCTACCCGATACGCAGTTGAAAGTGATTTGGAAACCGAACCACAGAAAATCACATAACCGTGCTGATCCCAATACTTAATCGGCAGCGGACGACTCGAGCTGAAACTACATTCACCATAAATATCATCCTCAATTACATAACATTGATAGCGCGCCGCCAGTTGTGCAATTTTTTCTTTTTCTGCATTGCTTAAGCAAAACCCCAAGGGATTTTGATAATTGGCCGTGAGTAAGCACGCTTTTGCGCCTGAACTTTGCATGACCTGCTCTAAACGTTCAAGATCAAAGCCTTGAGTATCGGCTGGAATTTCAATAATTTTTCGCTTTAACCCCGCCAGCATTTGCAACTGACCATTAAAATTTGGGGTCGGTACAATTACGCTGTCGCCTTCCTTGCTGAGGTGTTGGATCATCACCGACAACGCAGGCATACAGCCATTGCTGATGTAGATATCATCCTGCGAAATATAGAAACCATCTTCAGCCCAATGCTCAGACAAGGCCTGCCGCAAGCGAATATGACCTTGCTTATCGCTATATAAAAAATCTTCAGGTTGACTGTGTTTTAAAGCACGTTGAATGGAGCGGCGGAGTGCTTCTACAGGCACATGTTTTGGCGAAAGCTGAATCGCTCCCAAATGGATGAGACGGCTATTAATGGAAGACTGTTGAATTTCCAACTGTAGCTCTAAGTTAGAAATATCACGGGCTTGAGACTGAAAATCAGGATGCTGCGGTACAGGAATAGATGGGCTGGTATTTTTTTGATAACTGACAAAATAGCCAGACTTATTTTTCACATGAATATACCCCTGCGACTCGAGTAGTTCATAACAGCTCTTGGCCGTATTCAAGCTGACCTTTTGTAAGTTGGCAAATTGGCGTAACGACAACAGCTTTTGCCCTGCGGGTAATTCAGCATTTTGAATTTTTTCAAGCAACTGTGCAGCCAAGCTTTGATACTGAAATGCCATTCATCTGTACCTATTTTTTTAACTTTTATGTATCTGTATCCATTATGCCAACAGAATTATGCTTCTGTCATTCGTTCACAACCATAAATAGGCACTTTTATGAAAAAAATAATCATATCTCTCTTTTGCTTATTGAGCTTATCGGCTTGCCAACCGCCACATGTTTCACAGCAGGTACAACAGCAGCATTTTATTTGTAAAGCCCTGATTGAAGGGTTTCTGAAAACGCAAAATTTAACTGATTATCAGTTTTTAAGTTTAGCGCCGAGCTTGACTGAAACCTCGACCCAACGAACCTATCAATATCGGTTGAACAATGAACGTGAAATGCAGATGAACTTGCCCCGCCAGAAAAATTTACAGTTTCAATGTGACCAAAGCAGTGCTGAAAACTTCAAGATCTCACTCGCTGGTGAAGGAAATGCCATGCTCAGTTTAATTCAGTTAGACCTGCCTCAAGCTTCAACCTTAGAGCTGCTGAACGCTTATCAACAGCCTTAAGTTTTAAAACATAAAAAAGCCTGCATTACAGGCTTCTTCGTCTTTAAAATTAACGTAAGGCAGCTGGTAAATGGGCAGGAGTATCTTCTTGTTCCTGCAATTGATTTTTCATTTTTTGCAGCATTTGATAGGGTTGTTGTTGGACAAACATATTCACAAACTTCAGTGGTATCGATCCCTCAGGGTTGGCATAACCTGAGGTCGAAACCTTGACTTTATTTGGTCCCAGTTTCTGAAAGGTCCAATCGCCCTCATAATGATTGAGGCGCACATAATCTGGGTTTTTAAGAATGTTTTTATCAATCGCTTTATTTTTAATGCTAATGATGCCCTGATTGTCCTTGGTCATTTTCCCCTGCACCACCAAGTCGCGGTCTTTTAAAGGAAAAGGAAAATCGAGAACCATATACAGTTGAAACTCGCCTTTTTTATCATCGCGCGACAAGACTTTCACACTACCCATATACGGCACCCATTTCACCGCATGGTCAACATCTAAGATCAGTGATACTGCTTTTTCAATCGGCACATCAAACGTGGTTTCTGCCTTATATAAAAAGACTGGGTTTTGCGCATTTTGATAGGTCCAAACTTTAATATTATTTTTATGAATACTGAGTTTGGCTTGATCCATAGGTTTGGCCTGTGCTGTTGTCATCACGGCAACAACACAAGCCATATACATGACTTTTTTCATTCTATTCTTCGTCTTATTTTAGTTTTTTATCTTGTTTTTATGGCGAATGAAACAGGTTTTTAAACTTGAATGTCGTTAAAACCCAGTACATCTTTCATGTCATATTTACGTGCTTCACGTCCTACCACCCAAGCCGCAGCACGTACCGCACCCGAGGCAAAGTTCATACGGTTAGTCGCTTTATGGGTAATTTCAACACGCTCACCATCGGCAATAAACATAGCCGTATGTTCACCGACAATATCGCCGCCACGAATGGTTTGGAAACCAATACTTTGACGCTCACGAGGTCCTGTATGACCTTCACGGCAATACACTGCATCAGTTTTCAAGTCACGCCCTAAAGCACCCGCAATAGCCTCACCCATCATCAATGCGGTGCCTGATGGTGCATCGACTTTATGACGGTGATGCGCTTCAATCACTTCAATATCCACTGTGTCACCAAAGACTTTAGAAGCCAATTCCAACAGTTTAATCGAAACATTAACCCCCACAGAATAGTTCGCTGCATAGACCACAGGAGTCTGTGTAGCCGAGTCATCCAAATAAGCTTTTTGTTCGTCATTCATACCCGTGGTCCCAATGACAATGGCAACCCCAGCTTCACGACAAATTTTTAAATGCTGAACGGTCGCTACTGGTGCAGTGAAATCAATGATCACATCACAATCTTTCACTACCGCTTCCAGACTACCCACCACCTTCACGCCGAGGCTGCCAATACCTGCAAGCTCACCTGCATCTGTACCAACCAGTGAGCTTTCAGGGCGTTCCACTGCCGCAGCCAGTTGATAGCCTGCTTCGTGTACCGCTTGAATAAGGATGCGACCCATACGACCGCCGGCACCTAAGACACCAATGCGTGGAGCTGCTGACATAACATATTCCTAATCTAGCTTCAAAATTGCTCTTACTATAGCAAAACTGATTGCCCAGACTAAGGTTTGTTGGCCATTTTCATCGAAAAAATCGCTTTATTTTCAAACATGATTTCTCAAGCTTTTCACAAATTTGCAATCAATCTTACGCAGACTAGGTTCGCGTTTAAAAACAACTTTAAAATGAGGAAAGTAGAATGAAAGCAAAGGTACTTTTTCTAGCGATGGCGTTTGGGGGCAGTTGGGCACAGGTTCAGGCTGAACCCGCTGTTCAAGCAGGCGACACCTTAGAAAGTTTGTCACAGGTCAAGATCACTACTAGCACACATCCCAAAGCACAGGCCGAGCAACAAGTACCAACTGCTGCACCTATGGCTGAAGAAATGGTGTCGGTTGAAGAGATCGATCAACCTGAGCTGCCAACAGAAGCGCAATAACATAAAAAGAGCGGGAAAATATTCCCGCTCTTTTCAACACCAATTCAGACGTGCCGTATTCAATTAATCAAACAGTCGGTCAAAGAAAGACTTCTTCTTCGGTGAAGATTTGTGATCATCTCCATCTAAAGTTTCTTGCAACTCTTTTAACAGTTCACGTTGACGTGCTGTTAAGTTGACTGGCGTTTCAATCACGATACGGCAGAGTAAGTCACCTTGCATACTGGTACGTACAGGTTTAACCCCTTTGCCACGTAAACGGAACATTTTACCCGTTTGTGTGCCTTCAGGAATTTTCAAACTCACACGACCTTCGAGTGTCGGGATTTCAATTTCTTTACCCAAAGCAGCATCGGCAATGCTCACAGGGACATCCATATACAGGTCTGCACCATCACGTTGGAAGATTTCGTGCTCACGCACTACTACTTCTACGTACAAGTCGCCTGACTGACCATCACGAATCGCTTCGCCTTTGCCCGTTAAACGAACGCGGTCACCGTTGTCGACGCCCGCAGGAATCGTCACTTCTAAGGTTTGTTGACGGTCTTTAACACCTGAACCATGACAGGTATTACATGGGTTCTTAATGATCTTACCTTGACCACGACAGGTACTACAGGTCTGCTGTACAGAGAAGAAACCTTGCTGCATGCGAACCTGACCTGCTCCATGACAAGTTTTACAGGTTTCAACATCGTTCGGGTTTTTAGAGCCTTTACCGTCACAGGTTTCACACGGTGCTGGTGCAGTAAAGGTAATGGTTTTTTTCACCCCTCTTACTGCTTCTTCCAATGTCAGTTCCATTACATAACGTAAGTCAGAACCACGACGTGCACGCTGTTGACCACGACCACCGCCGCCACCAAAAGCGCCACCGAAAATGTCACCGAATTGACTGAAAATGTCTTCTGCGCTGAAACCACCACCGAAGCCGCCTCCGCCGCCCATACCACCTTCAAAGGCTTGATGCCCCATACGGTCATACATGCTGCGCTTTTCGCTATCCGATAAAATTTCATAAGCTTCAGCCGCTTCTTTAAATTTCTCTTCAGCTTCAGCATTGTCAGGGTTGCGGTCCGGATGATATTTCATCGCCAACTTACGGTAGGCTTTTTTAATTTCATCATCACTAGCGGTTTTAGCAACACCTAAAACCTCATAATAATCACGTTTAGCCATGTCTGGCGATGCTCCTCACGGAATTTATTTAATACTCAACTGTGGTCTGAAATTGGGTTCAAACCAAGTTTTACAAGGGGGTGTTTGAAAAAAAATCAGTAGAATTAGAAAACTGCTTTATTTTTCAAAAATTTAGATAGGCCTTTAAACCATGCATTTAGAAGGAAGAGAAATGCAATACAGCTAAAAACCACACCTGCAACCGTGCATCCAGTCACCCACAATGCACTGTCCCAAGTGAAGAAAATAAGAGGAATAAACCACAACGCTGCAAATAACGCCAAAATGCTATAAATCACAATATTGCGCATGACCCAAAGTGCTTGCGCTTGTAACCACACTTCGGCATGATCAATTTGCGTGACTTTTCGGGCATACCAATAGGAAAATGCGCCACTAATCACAGTAAACAAAGCCAAAAACATGAAGACATAAGAAATCGCGATAGAGCGGCGATACTTGGTTACATTGTCTTGCATCATGCGTTTAACCCCATTTGCCACATCGTTGGTTTTTTAATGTGTAGCAAAAAACTGCTTTATAAAAATGCCATAAATTTCAGGTGCTACTATATTGAAATTTTCAACGTTTCGCACCTGATATTGGCATAAATTTACAGCTTATGGCTAATTTTTTTTACTTTAAACCACTGCGCGTACAAGGCAGGTAAAAAGAACAGGGTTAATAGCGTCGCCACAATTAGTCCGCCCATGATCGCAACGGCCATAGGTCCAAAGAAAATACTTCTAGACAATGGGATCATCGCCAGAACAGCTGCCAATGCCGTCAGCACAATTGGACGACAACGTCGCACCGTCGCATCGATGATCGCATCCCATGATTCATGCCCCGCTTGAATGTCTTGCTCAATCTGATCAATCAAGATCAGCGAGTTACGCATGATCATGCCCGACAAGGCAATGGTGCCCAACATCGCAACAAAGCCAAAAGGTTTATTGAACAGTAGCAGGAACAACACCACGCCGATTAAACCTAAAGGTGCAGTGAGCAAGACAATCGTGGCACGAGACATACTGCGCAGTTGAATCATCAGCAAAGTCATGACTACGGCCAAGAACAAAGGCATACCCGCTGCAACCGATTTACCCCCACGCGCAGACTCTTCCACTGTGCCGCCGACTTCAACCAAATAGCCATTCGGCAGTTCCGCACGCAGCTGATTCATCTGCTCAGCCATTTCATCCACCACGGTGGCAGGCTGTAACTTGGTCCGAATATCTGCGCGTACCGTAATGGTCGGTAGGCGGTTACGATGCCAAATCAAACCTTCTTCAAAGCTATAATCAATTTTGGCAATTTGTGCCAACGGTACTGTTCCACCATTTGAGGTTGGAACGGCAAGGCTCGCCAATGATGCCACTTCAACCCGCTCGGCTTGATCGCCACGTAAACGGATTTCAATCAGTTCACGTTTCTCACGGTATTGGTTAATGGTGGCACCCGAAATTGAGCTGTTCAAGAAATTAGCCAAATCTAAACTCGATACCCCCATTTGGCGGGCACGGTCTTGATCAATCTCTAAATTGATCATCTTACTTGGTTCACCCCAGTCCAAATGTACATTTGTGGTGTTGGGGTTAGCACTCAGCATCGCTGCGACTTTATCCGCCCAAGCACGCACTTGAGTTAAGTCTTCACCCGACACGCGATATTGAAGTGGATAACCGACAGGTGGGCCATTTTCAAGTAAAGAGACGCGAGTACGCACATCGGGCAATAACTGGCGGATTTGGGTATCTAAGGATTTACGAATTTCATTGCGATCATCCAGTGAAGAGGCCAAGACCACAAACTGAGCAAAGCTGGCTTGCGGTAGCTGCTGATCGAGCGGTAAATAAAAACGTGGCGAGCCTGTGCCCACATATGCCACATAATTATCTATGCCTTCTTGCTTCGATAGGAACTGTTCAACTTTTTTCACTGCATTTTCAGTTGCCGTTAAAGATGCACCTTCTTCAAGTTTTAGGTCGACCAAAATCTCGGCACGATTTGAAGGCGGGAAAAACTGCTGTGGTACTAACTTAAACAGCAACACCGAGAGCACAAAAATAGCCACCGTCGTTGCAATGACCGTTTTGCGATAGGTCACACACAGATCGACCCAACGGCGAAAACCTTGATAGAACTTGGTTTGATAAGGATCATGATGCTCACCTGCATGATGCACCATCGGCTGAGGTTCTGGCTGTTTGCGCAAACGTGCCCACAGACGGCTATACCACGGCGCTTTTTGAATCAGCTCTTTATTAAAATCGGGCAGGAGTTTGTCACCCAAATAAGGTACAAAAAGCACCGCCGCAAACCATGACACAATTAAGGCAATGGTCACCACTTGGAAAATAGAACGAGTATATTCACCTGTACTGGACGCTGCCGTAGCAATCGGTAAGAAGCCCGCAGCGGTAATCAAAGTTCCCGTCAACATTGGGAAAGCCGTCGTTCGCCATGCATGCCCTGCTGCTTGTAGTCGGCTGTAGCCTTGTTCCATTTTGATCGCCATCATTTCCACGGCAATAATGGCGTCATCGACCAAGAGTCCGAGCGCCAGAATCAGCGCACCCAAAGAAATTTTATGCAGTCCAACATCAAAAATGTTCATGCCCGCAAAGGTCATGGCCAAAACCAGTGGAATAGATAATGCCACCACCAGTCCAGTACGGAAACCCAGCGAGAAAAAACTGACCAGCAAGACAATAATCACCGCTTCAGCCAAAACTTTCATGAACTCGTTGACACTACGCTTTACAGCAACAGGCTGATCTGAAACTTTTTTCAGCTCCATACCTAAAGGTAAGGTTTTTTGCAGCTTGGAAAACTCAGTTTCTAAGTTTTTACCCAAAGCCAAGATGTCGCCGCCTTTACGCATCGACACCGCAATACCAATGCCATTTTCCCCCATAAAGCGCATACGGGGTTGAGCAGGCTCACTAAAGCCACGATAGACATCAGCCACATCGCTCAGCTGGATAGTTTTTCCATTCACCAATAAAGGCATACGTTGCAGTTCTTCAACGCTCTTAATTTGCCCTGTGACTCGGAGTTGAATACGATCCGATTCTGTTTCAAAAAAGCCTGCACTGGCCATGGTATTTTGCTGTTGCAAAGCTTGTTGTACCGCTGTCACAGGAATGCCTAACTGCGCCGACTTGGTGTTGGAAATTTCAATCCAAATCTTTTGATCTTGCAGTCCGACCAAGTTGACCTTGGCGACATCTTTGACGCGTTGCAGTTGTAACTGTAAACGGTCGGCATATTCTTTCATCAGCGCATAATCGAAGTCTTTACCCGTCAGTACATAAATGTTGCCGAAAGTATCGCCGAATTCATCATTAAAGAATGGCCCTTGTACCCCATTTGGGAGCTGATGTTTGATGTCTCCAACCTTCTTGCGTACGTCATACCACACATCAGGTATCTCACTGGAGCGCATAGCATCTCGTGCCACGAAAGTCACCATCGACTCGCCAGGTCTGGAGTAGGCCATAATGCGCTCATACTTACCCGTGGTCATCAGCTCTTTTTCAATACGGTCGGTCACTTGTTCAGACACTTCACGCGCCGTTGCACCCGGCCAATAGGTCTGTACCACCATCACTTTAAAGGTAAAAGGTGGGTCTTCGCTTTGTGCAAGTTTGGAATAAGACACCACACCCACGATGCCCAGTAACAACATCAAATAAAGGACCAAGCCCTTATTCTTTAAGGCCCATTCCGACAGGTTATAGTTCATGCTTAACTCCCTGTCGCAATCTTGACCGTTTTATTGTCACGGCTAATCGGTTGAATTTTTTGTTTTTCACGCAGTAAATGCACCCCACCCACCACGACATAGTCCTTTGGCTGTAAACCTGAACGAATGGTAACGCTGTCTCGACCATACTCCCCCACACTGACAGGGACTTTACGAATGCTGTTATCAGCATTCACCACCCAGACATAGGCATTTTTGCCCGCAGCGGAAACACTGGCTAACGGTACACTCAACACATTGCTTTCAGTTGAACTGAAAAACACCCGAGCACTCTGTCCCAGTTGAATCGTATTTTGTCCTTCACGCAAAGCCACTTTGACACTAAAAGTACGTGACTGATCTGCGGCAGGCGAAATTTCACGGACGTAGGCAGCAAAACGTTCATCGGGTTTAGACCACAAAGTGACTAAGGCATCTTGTCCAACTTTAATCTGAGCAATGGCTTGTTCAGGCACACCAATCACCACCTCACGATCACCTGAAATGGCCAGTTGAAACGCGGGTTGCCCTGCTGAAATCACCTGCCCAATTTCAATATTACGCTCGGTAATCACACCGTTTTTATTGGCGATCAGTTGGTTATAACTGGTTTGGTTTTGCGTAACGTTATAATTGGCTTGTGCTTGTTTCAAGCTCGATAGTGCGGCTTTATATTGATTTTCAACGCTGTCGTACTGTGAACGACTCACCGCATTACTCGGTAACAATTGTTTAAAACGTTTGAGTTCATCTTGCGCATTTTTTTCAGCCGCTTGAGCACTTTCTAACTGTGCTTTGGCTGCATTTAATTGCAACTGGGCATCCTGTACATCTAAGCGCGCTAAAACTTGTCCGACTTTAACTTGGTCACCCACATCGACCAGACGCTCTGTGACTTGTCCCCCAACACGAAAGGACAGCGCGGTTTGTTGGCGGGCTTGCACTTCGCCTGCATAGCTTTTTTGTTCTAGATGCGTGGTATTCGGTTGGCTCACCATTACCAAAGGTACCGACTCTGGTTCAGTCGTGTCTTTGCTACATCCCCACAAGGTGATACTACACACCACCATCATACTTGCCACAAGGGTCTGAATTTTGCTCATGAAGTCTGCTCTTCTTCCATAACCACCAATTAATCAGGCACAATATCCAGACTTAACTTGGTTATTTTTTAATTAATATACTGCATAGTACACTAATTAAAGATATGCTCAGATGTAAATGACTTTTTGAACTTTTTTTAGGAAAATGTGTGCAAGCTTCAGCAGGACGTCCCAAGGATTTAGAAAAGCGGCAACGTATTTTGGAGGTGGCACGTCAGTTGTTTTTACAACATGGCTACCACGGCTCCAGCATGGACCATATTGCCAAGGACGCGCACGTCACCAAACTCACGGTGTATAACCATTTTCAGGACAAAGCCAATCTGTTCAGTTGTGCAATTGAGGAAACCTGTGAAAAGCTGATGCTGGGTCGTTCATTTCAATTGCAACGTGCCGAAGACTTTGTGCCCATGCTCGAACAAATTTGTGCACTATCGATGCATATTATTAACCTGCCTGAGGCCATCAAGCTGGAGCACCTACTATTACAGCTGGCCGCTGAACAAAACCCATTGCTAGAGAACTTCTATAAAGCCTCCCACCTCAAAATGCGGGCGATTTGGGAACAGTTCTTCGACCAAGCCCAAACCTTAGGCGTGCTTCAGTTTGAACAGGTCAACGAGGTCATCACCTTATTAATGTCTCTGCTGTTTGGATACCGTCACCAAGAAATGTTGTTGGGGATAAATGAAGTGCCCAATGCCGAACAACGCGAGCAACTGATTCGAGAAGCCATTGCGATTTTTTTATTAAAATATCCTTTAAAAAAACCTTAAGATTCGGTTAATTGAATTTATATTTTTTATAATTAATTCAAATACTTAGAATTAAAAAACCCTCTTTGCTTTAAAACAATTGCTTGCCCTAAGTTGTTCATTTGATTCTAAATTCAGCAATTAATCCCCTACTTTTGTCTGCCCCTACTTGGATTGTCATCGAATCGGGGTATAGTCAAATTAAGAACAACGAGGGAATAATAATCATGATTCAACAAATTGATGCTCCACTACGTGAAGATGTCCGATTACTCGGCAACCTATTGGGTGAAACCCTCAAGGAGCATGCAGGACAAGATTTGTTTAATCAGGTCGAGCAAATTCGGGCCTTATCCAAAGGGGCACGGGATGGGCAAGTTGAAGCCGAGAAGCAGCTGGAACAACTATTTTTCAGCCTTGAAGATGATGAAATTCTGCCGCTGACGCGTGCCTTTACCCACTTTTTGAACTTTGCCAATATTGCGGAGCAATACCATGTGGTCCGTAGCCGTCGTCAAAGTGAATTTGATGAGACCGAACCCTCTCCAAATCCGCTCGACCACCTCTTTGCTAAATTTAAAAATAACGACATTTCAACCGATACGCTGTTCCAGCAAATCTGTGATTTAAATATTGAACTGGTTCTGACCGCTCACCCCACTGAAGTTAGCCGCCGTACCCTGATCCAAAAATATGATGGTATCAACGATGCCTTATTTAAAATGGATCAGCAAAAACTGACCCCTCGTGAACGCCAAACAGTCCTTGAAGACTTAAAACAACTGATCTGTTCGGCGTGGCAGACCGATGAAATTCGTCAACACCGTCCAACTCCAGTCGATGAAGCAAAATGGGGCTTCACCACCATTGAGCAAACCTTATGGAATGCCGTCCCGAAGTTCATGCGTGAACTAGACGACATGGTGATTGAACACTGTGGCCAACGTCTGCCTTTACATGTGGCACCTGTACGTTTCGCTTCATGGATGGGTGGTGACCGTGATGGCAACCCGAATGTGACACACAACATTACTCAAGAAGTCCTGTGGCTATCGCGTTGGAAAGCGGCTGATCTTTACTTACGTGACATTGAAGATTTACGTTGGGAACTGTCGATTCAAAACTGTAGCGATGAACTGCGTCAAGCCTTGGGTCAAGACCATCCTGAACCCTACCGTGAATATTTACGCGATACCCGCGAACGGCTAAAAGCTACGCGCCATTGGCTCGCAGAAAAACTGCGCGGTGCCGATGCCGATGACAGCTTGGTGATTAAAGCCAAAGATGAACTGTTACAGCCTTTACTGCTGTGCTATCGCTCTTTGATTGCCAGCAACCTGCCTGAAATTGCCAATGGGAAATTGCTAGACTTTATCCATCGAGTGAACTGTTTCGGGATTGAACTGCTAAAACTGGATATTCGCCAAGAGTCAGGACGTCATCGCCAAGCGATTTCAGCCATTACTGAATATTTGGGTTTGGGTAATTTTGAAACGTGGACCGAACAAGCGCGCCAAAACTTCTTATTGCAAGAGCTACAAAGCAAACGTCCACTGTTGCCCAAGCATTTAAATGAACCTGCGCAAAGCTTAATTGAACAACCTGAAGTGCAAGAAGTATTTGCCACCATGCGTACTTTGGAAGCGCAGCCTCAAGAAAGTTTAGGTGCCTACATTATTTCGATGGCTGAATATCCTAGTGATGTGCTGGCGGTACTGCTTTTGCAAAAAGAAGCAGGCATCCAACATCCACTACGTGTGGTGCCATTGTTTGAAACATTGAAAGACTTAGATGGCGCCGCAGCCACCATGAATACCCTATTCAATATGCATTGGTATAAACAGCATATTCAGGGCAAACATGAAGTAATGATTGGCTATTCGGACTCGGCAAAAGACGCAGGCTTTATGTCAGCCAATTGGGCACAGTACCGTGCGCAAGAAGAATTAACCGCGATTGCAAAAACGCATGGCATACAACTCACACTATTTCATGGTCGTGGCGGTTCCATCAGCCGTGGCGGTGCGCCAACGCAACAAGCCCTGTTTTCACAGCCACCCGGTTCGATTTCAGGTGCAATTCGAGTCACTGAACAAGGTGAAATGATTCGCTTCAAGTTTGGCTTAGAAGGCATTGCGCTGCAAAACTTAGAGATTTATACCGCTGCCACTTTAGAAGCCACTTTACTTCCACCGCCCGTCCCAAAACCTGAGTGGCGCGAGTTGATGCACAGCATGACCGATTTGTCGGTACAAGTGTATCGTCAGACTGTGCGAGAAAACCCGCACTTCGTCAAATATTTACGCACCGTCACGCCAGAGCTTGAACTGCAAATGTTACCGCTTGGCTCACGTCCAGCAAAACGTAAAGTCACTGGCGGCATTGAGTCCTTACGTGCCATTCCTTGGGTATTTGCGTGGACACAGATTCGTTTGATGCTACCCGCTTGGTTAGGTACAGGCGCAGCAATTAACCAAGTGATTGATCAAGGACATAAAGCCACCTTAGATGAAATGCTGGTAGCTTGGCCGTATTTCCAAACCCTGATTGATATGTTGGAAATGGTGCTCTCAAAATCTGATGCTCATGTGGCGCTGTATTATGAGTCGCACCTGACCGATGATGAAGACTTAAAAGTGCTCGGTGAACATCTGCGTCAGCGCTTAAAGTATGCGGTGCAAACCCTGTTAGCGCTTAAAGGTGAGTCTAAACTCCTCAGCAGTAACGAGGTTTTAGATCAGTCGATGAGGGTACGCAAACCGTATTTATTGCCGCTGCATTTACTCCAAGCAGAGTTAATGAAACGTCGCCGCCGCTACCTAGAAGAGCGTCAGGAAACAAATACACCTGTAGATCATGCACTTATGGTGAGTATCGCAGGCATTGCAGCGGGTCTTCGTAACACAGGATAAAGTTTTAAGCCCGCTCCATTTAAAGCACATCACTATGATGTGCTTTTTTATTGACCGCATGGTCAAACCTTTTATAATTTTTTTTATCAATCCAATCATAAATATTTATGAATAAGCGATTGGCTAAATTTACCAATTAAACCTTGATTTATCATTATTTTTAAAAATTAAAAGTTTTACCATGCGGTAAAAAGTTCTGAAAAGTCATAAGATTAGTTTGAACAATTTTTTGTATCACTGATTAAATCTTCTAAAAAACAAGAGTATGATGTGCACAATTTATCTTTAGAGTGCTCAAAAAATGTCCAATTGGTTTCCCAAATGGCGCCCGTACGAAGGCAATATCGATGCACGTCCTGTTGGCACAAGTGAATACCTCCCTGCTTCACAAAGTGCAATTTTAGGTGTGCAGCATGCCTTTGCCATGTTTGGAGCAACGGTTCTTGCACCTTTCTTGATGGGCTTCGATCCCAACCTTGCTATTTTAATGTCCGGGATTTGTACCATCTTGTTCTTTATTATGACGGGTGGACGTGTTCCGAGCTATTTAGGTTCAAGTTTTGCCTTTATTGGGGTCGTGATTGCAGCAACGGGCTATACCGCATCGGGCACAGGCGCACTCAATCCAAACTTAGCTATGGCGGGCGGCGGTATTATTGCCTGCGGCGTGCTCTATACTTTGTTTGGTTTTATGGTCATGGCAACGGGCACTAAGTGGATTGAAAAACTGATGCCGCCTGTGGTGACAGGTGCTGTGGTGATGATTATTGGTCTCAACCTTGCCCCAGTGACGGTCAAAGGCGTTGCCGGCAATTCCTTTAATATGTGGATGGCGCTGGTTACCGTGTTATGTATGGGCTCAATTGCAGTCTTTACCCGAGGTTTATTGCAACGTCTCTTATTATTAATTGGTTTGTTACTGTCTTACTTGGTCTATTTCATCGTGACCAATGTTATGGGCTATGGCACAGCGATTAATTTTGCCCCGATTCAACAAGCCGCTTGGTTTGGTTTACCGACTTTTCATGCACCTGAATTTAATGCCAATGCCATGATGATCATTGCACCGATCGCATTAATTTTGGTGGCAGAGAACCTCGGTCACATCAAAGCCGTGAGTGCGATGACTGGTGAAAACCTAGATCCACACATTGGTAAAGCGTTTGTTGCCGATGGTGTCGCAACGACGTTAGCCGGTGGTGTCGGCGCTCCGGGCATGACCACCTATGGTGAAAACATTGGGGTCATGGCAGTCACACGAGTTTACTCGACTATCATTTTTGCCATTGCAGGTGTGTTTGCCATTTTCTTAGGTCTATCTCCGAAGTTTGGTGCCATCATCCATACCATTCCGACCGCGATTTTAACTGGTGCGTCGATTGTGGTGTTTGGTTTGATTACCATCGCAGGTGCAAAAATCTGGATTGAAAACAAAGTCGATTTTTCACAGAACAAAAACCTGATGGTCGCTGCAGTCACCATCATTTTAGGTACAGGTGATTTTGCCTTACAAATTGGCAACTTTAACTTGGGTGGTATTGGTACTGCTACGTTTGCAGCATTGTTCTTAAACTGGTTCTTCAGCTTAGGGCAAAAAGATTAATCTATCTGATATTTTGATTATCCATTGTTGATCGCAGCCTTCGGGCTGCTTTTTTTGGTCTAATGCTCTGACTCCTATTACACCTAAAGGGATGTCTCAAAACGCAAAAAGGACTAAGATAAAGCAACATTTTCCGCTTTGACCCTGCCATGCGCCTTGATTTTTTTGATCTGCAATTGTTTATCAATATCCTGAGTACAGGCAGTCTGACCAAGGGTGCAGAACGCTCCGCCATTTCTTTACAGGCCGCCAGTGAGCGAATTAAAAAATTAGAACACCATTTTGAAGTCAGTTTATTTACCCGCCATGCAACTGGGGTAAAAGCGACCCTTGCTGGACAAACCTTTGCGGAACATGCGCAGCACTTACTGCAACAACAGCAGCAATTACAACAAGCCATGCTGCCCTTTGCTCACAGTGCAACGAGCAACATTATATTGTGGTGCAACTCATCGGCGCAGAGTGAGTACTTACCGCATTTATTGCCGCAGTATTTGATGGAAAATCCGAAGCTCCATATTGAATTAAAAGAAGCCGAAACCAATGACATCATTCAGGCCCTCAGTACAGGCACGGCGCAGTTAGGACTGATCTCTGGTTTTTTTGATGCGGGACAGCTTGAAACTCAAGAGTTTGCTGAAGACCCGTTGGTACTGATCTGCCCAAGCCAGCATCCACTTGCCACTGCGGCACAACTAGAACTGGGAGAATTACTGCAACATCCGTTTGTGGGCCTCATGCCATATCACTCCTTACAACAGTCAATAGAAGCGCAAGCCAAACGCTTAGGCTGTGACATCCACTATCGTCTACGGGTGCCGAACTTTGCTGCAATCGCCCAAGTCGTTGCCAATGGCGTCGGCATTGCGATTATTCCCAAACGGGCAGCACTGCGTTTAAAAGCACAGTATGATTTTCAGCAAATTGAACTTTTAGGCAAATGGGCAAACCGCAAGTTGCTATTAGCAGCACGGTGTTTTGATCAGCTCCCCGCAGATTATCAACGCTTTAGTCAATTCCTCTTGAGCCAACATGACCAACTCATGCCGTATTAAAGCCAGCCCAGTTGATGTAAAACCATATAACTGCCAAATAAGACTAGGCCCACAAAAAACACCTTACGAAAGGCTTGCTCAGGGATGCGGTAGCGAATTTTAGTGCCCAACCACATTCCGAGCAATGCAGGCAGCAGTGCGATCAATGACAGTTGATAGTCAATGGGGGTGTCTTCAACAGGATTTAGATGTAAATACACCGCAAGACACAAAGTTGAAACGGTAAAGGCAAGGCCGAGCGATTGCACTAAATCATCCCGTTTCAAATGCAAGGACTGCAAATATGGCACCACGGGAATCACCACCACCCCTGTCGCCACCGTCAAAGCACCGCCTAAATAGCCCATGATCGGTGATAAATATTTTTCATACGGGGCTAAGTTGGGCATGTTTTTGGCAAACAAACCATATAGACCATAAATGGCCAGCATCCCGCCCAACAGCGCTTCACTTTGAAATTCGCCATGTCCAAGTGTAGGAAAAACACTCCAAACTGAACCAATGATCATGCCCACCAGCAACGGCCAAAAGCGTTGTACCAGTCGCAGTACACGCCCTTCTGCAAACAATTGCCAGAAGTTCGTAACCATGGAAGGGATAATCAGCAAAGTTGCCGCTTGAAATGGACTAATCACCAAAGATAAAAGTCCCATCGACACGGCGGGCAAACCCAGACCAATGGTACCCTTAATCATGCCTGCGACAGCAAAAACAAAAATAACAAAAGCAAGCAT
Source organism: Acinetobacter sp. CWB-G5 (assembly GCF_019209785.1). Lineage (NCBI taxonomy): Bacteria > Pseudomonadati > Pseudomonadota > Gammaproteobacteria > Moraxellales > Moraxellaceae > Acinetobacter > Acinetobacter sp. CWB-G5. Next base: position 383,002 of record NZ_JAHUTF010000003.1, read on the forward strand.
GACGCTTCTCTCTAAACACTTAGCGCCATGCTATAAAATTTAAATCTGGGCTCATATCACTGTTTTTAGAAGTAAGCCTCAATCAAAGATTGAGGCTTACTGGAAGGAATGGTCTGGACTCAACTGTTATTGAATCCAGATGTGATGCAGTGTGCTTCCGCTTAGTATTTGAAATTTAGGCTGAAGCGGAAAGTACGTGGATCGCCCCAATTGACCAATTGCGCATTTGGCGTGGTGCCGACTAAATACTCTTTATCAAACAGGTTTTTTACACTGAACTTTGCGCCCCAATTTTTCGCCTCATAACCGGCACTGACGTCATACAGCGTATAGCTCGATAGTGGCACATAAGAAGTTCCACGTTGTGCTGTACGCTCGCCTTGATAATTGGCACTGGCACCAATATTCCAGCCCAGTTGCTCATCCGCAAAGAAGTATTGGGTTGATAAAGAGGCGGCATTTTTAGGCACATGGTTAATTCGTTTGCCGATATCACTGGTGGTGGTACTTTCTGTCGTTTCCGCAGTAGGAATATAACTATAGGTTGCGGTCAAGTTCCATTGATCCGTCAACGCAGCGGATAACTCAGTCTCAAAACCTTTGGTTTTTTGTTCACCGATTTGCACAGAATAACCGAGGGTAGAATCCGACTCAGTCACGTTCTGACGGGTTAAATCATAATAAGCCACATAACCTTGCAGTCTTTGATTCAGCCCTTGGAACTTAACCCCAACCTCAAACTGCTCTCCCTCTTCAGGGTCCAATAGTGTTCCGCCAGCGCCAGTGTCGCTCACAGGAAAGAATGAGGTTGCATAACTCACATAGGGCGCAAACTTATCATTGATTTGATACATCAAGGACGCATTACCCGTGAAAGCGTTGTCCGAGTTTTTCAGCGTCGTATCATTAAAAAGGTCATCGACTTCGACCTGTGTCCAGTCATGACGACCCGATAAGCCCAAGATCCAATGATCATCAATTTTAAAATTATTACGCAGATATACGCCCATATATTGGGTATCTGTAATTTGATGCGATTTGGTCGTGGTCGCCTTTGCGATAGGGGTATAGATCGGATTATTGGCATTAAAGGATGACAAGCTGTTACTACGGCGCTCATAGTCACTGCGCTCATGCATCATGTCCAAACCAACCATCAAATCATATTGGGTTTTGTCCCAATCAAAATGACGCGACAGATTATGATCCAGCGCAAAATTCACATCGTCTTTAATCTGTCTTTCCACCGTCCGTTTGATGGTCGGTAAAGTGTTATTACTCCCCGCCAATACCGGATTGTTATCTGCATCGGTTTTGGTGACCGCAAAATTTTGTTTAAAGGTCCAGCCATTATCAAAATAATGCGCATAGTTCGAACCTAAGCGCAAAACATCGACCGTATTACTTAGATTCGGCGCACCAAAAAATAAGCTCTGTGAATAGTTTTTATAAGCGCCATTGCTATAGGGAATCCCCTGCTGGCGAATAAAATCCCGATACTGATAGCTGGCAATCACAGACAGTTCGTCTTTTTCACCTAAGTCAAAATTATAAGACGGTGCAATATAATAATTTTTATAATAAACATAATCGGTTGGATCATCTTGGTCAGAGGCATGACCCACCACACGAAACGCCCCTTTTTCGCTATCATTTGGCGCATAGTTGATATCAAATGTGCCATCCACAAAGGCATTGCTGCCATAGCTCACACTGCCCCGAGAAAAAGTTTCAGCTTCAGGACGTTTGGTGGTTAAGTTAACTAAGCCGCCCGGTAAGGCAAAGCCAAAACCGGTCGATGTCGGCCCTTTCACCACCTCAATCGACTGCAAGCCACTGATGTCTTCTGAACGTAGGGCATTATCAGAAGTTTGAATACGCAAGCCATCGACATAGGTCTGTGCGCTGGAAACCTGACCACGAATAATAAAATCATCCCAACCACGGCGACCATACTGTCCTGCGGTGACCCCCGCTACACCCTGCAAGGCTTCAGACAGTGTTTTCGCTTGTTTCTGTTCGAGTTGTTTTTCACTAATCACGCTGATCGATTGTGCTGTTTCAAACAGCGGTGCATCTGAACGCAAAACAGCTGATGCAGTTTTTGCTGCATATGCCGTTTTTTCATCTACATCTTGGGCTTCAAATTGCAAAGTCGGTAAAACTTGGGATGATGCTGTTTCCTGTGTCTCGCCCTGAGCAAACGCTGCTGTAGTCATCACGGCCAGAATGGATAAGCTCAAAGAAGAAATATGAAAATGCATAACATCGATCAACAGACAGAAAGAATGCCAATTATAATCATTTTCATTTGGAAGCCTATTTATTAATAAAATTTAACAATGAATTTAATTGTTAAACCTCATTAACATTATTAATAAGCACTTTAATAACTCAGCCTAAAAACACCATCGGCTTTAGGTTTCATGTGTCATTGGACTGTTTTGATCAATAAGAGGTATACAAAACTCAGCCTTCGCTTTCATCCACAGGGTCGGTTTTATATTGATCTTCCAGCACATTACTGAAAATACTTTCAATCATCCAGACGCGATACAAACTATTAAAGACATAGCTCTGCCCATCCACACGCAGTTCAATCACGGGGAAATCAGGCTGGGACTTCATTTCACAGAGCATGTCATTTTCTTGAAGCTTGGCTTCTACATCTTCGGTGATCAATGCTGTGATTTCCAATTCTTGCATCAGTTGATCAAAATGCGATTTAAAGGATAAATCTTTGCCTTGGGTCCAAACGGCTTTCAAAATCCGATACATGGCATCAATACGCTGCTCTTCGGGCACGCTATAAAATAACTGTGCCATCGCCAAAGTGGCTGCTTGCGTCGGACGGCAAAACGGTGTGAATTTGATTTCTGTCCGTTTGGATAAACGCGTTGCCAAACTCCAATCAAACCCATCTCGACCGTGATAACTGAGCGGGTAGACATTGAGCTGAATATTATAATAATCGGCCAGTTCTTCTTTAATATAGGCCAATAACAACCATGAAATTGGATCTTCCAACGCAACGTATAGGTCTAACTCTGGATCGAGCGCCTGAATTTCATTTAACTCTTCAGCATCACTAATCAAATGCTCACGCCAATCAATATGATTGATCAAGAAAATTGGGTTATCGGTAAATAATTTTTGTTGTTTTAAACGGCGTGTTAAACGCAGCAGATCATCGACGGCATGATACTGACGGTCACCGAGCTGGAAGTAACTGGCCAGTACCGCATCATCATTAAAAATACGTTCTGGAAAGTGTTGCTCTTGATGGTGACGGCTGGCCATCGCATATAAGGTGCGCAGCTTACCTTCTTGTTTTTGCCATAGCATGTGAAATACATCTTCCAGCAAATACAAAAAATCCTGCCCACGCAGCGGTGTATGCCGCAAGATGGTTTCCGCTTGGCTCAGCGCCTCTGGACTGGGTTGTTCTGGCGTTTCGTGAAAACTAAAACGGTGCTGGCGCGACAGAATTTTGGCATCATTTAAACAATAAGTTTGCCACTCCAAAGCCGACATTTGATTCGGGGGTTCAGCGGCTTGACTTGAAATGACCACCTTCAATGGTTTCAGTTCGTCCGCTAAAATTTCTTCAATTTGTGGTAACTGCTGAACCGCTAAATAGCTATATACATCGTCGAGGCGTAAATGAATACTCAAGCCTTGTTCAGTAGATACGACCGTTTGACGAATCGGTTTTTGGTAAAACCAACGCGATCGAATCGGATCGAACCATCGACGCAACAGTGACATGAGCAAAGCCTCTAAATTAAACCCTTGAAAGTACTACAAGGGTTTATATCAATTCACAGCAAAATGATCAATTAGACATCTAAATTTAGATCAGTTACCGCGCCTTTTTCCGCACCAGTGGTCAGTTTTGCAAACTTGGCCAAAGCCCCATAACGATAATTCGGCTGCGGTTTCACCCACGCAGCTTGACGCGCTGTGATCTCTTCTGCCGAAACATGCCACGTCATTTCGCGGGTTTCTGCATTAATCGATATTTTATCGCCATTTTGCACTAAACCAATTGGCCCCCCTTCATAGGCTTCTGGGGTGACATGACCAATGACAAAACCGTGACTACCTCCTGAGAAACGACCATCGGTGATCAGCGCCACTGATTTACCGAGACCTTTACCAATAATCGCAGAGGTCGGTTTCAGCATTTCTGGCATGCCCGGTCCACCTTTAGGCCCTTCACCACGAATCACCACCACTTCACCCGCTTGAACTTCGCCATCTAAAATACCACGCATTGCACCAATTTCACCTTCAAAGACACGTGCTGGTCCTTCAAAGTACAGGCCTTCTTTGCCAGTAATTTTAGCCACAGCACCTGTTGGAGACAGGTTACCTTTAAGCACTACCAAGTGAGAGTCTTTTTTAATTGGCGCGTCGAATGGTAAAATAATCTGCTGACCTTCTGGATAGTCTTCAACCTCAGCCAAATTTTCCGCCAAGGTCTTTCCAGTGACCGTTAAACATGAACCATCGAGCATGCCAGCATCCAACATGCGCTTCATCAGCGGTTGAATGCCCCCAATCGCGATCAACTCAGACATCAAATATTTGCCAGATGGACGCACATCGGCCACCACGGGAATATCTTGCCCGATACGGACAAAATCATCCAAACTCAGTTCAACCCCAGCGGTATGTGCCATCGCCAGTAAGTGCAGCACACCATTGGTCGAACCACCCAAGGCAATCAGCACTTTAATTGAGTTTTCAAATGCAGCTTTGGTCATAATGTCGCGTGGTTTCAGGTCTAAGCGCAGTAAATTCATCACCGCTTCACCTGCTTTTTGACAGTCGATCCGCTTGTCATCCGAAACCGCTTCTTGTGCAGAGGAGCCCGGCAAACTCATGCCCAAGGCTTCAATCGCAGAAGCCATCGAGTTTGCAGTGTACATGCCACCACATGAACCCGGACCCGGCAGTGCCACTTCTTCAATCTGCTTGACTTGAATGGCACTGATTTCACCTTTGGCGTGCTGACCCACAGCTTCAAAGACAGAAATCATGTCGGTATGCCCTGCACCCGGCTTGATTGTCCCACCATAAACAAACAAACCCGGACGGTTTAAACGTGCTAAGCCCATGATACAACCCGGCATATTTTTGTCACAGCCACCAATCGCGATCACCCCATCATAGGCCTGACAGCCCACTACGGCTTCTATCGAGTCTGCAATAATTTCACGGCTCAGCAATGAATACTTCATGCCTTCGGTGCCGTTAGAAATACCATCTGAAATGGTGATGGTGTTAAAAATAATGCCTTTACCGCCTGCCTGATTAACCCCTTTTTCAGCCTCACGTGCCAAACCATCGATATGCATATTACACGGCGTGACATTGGCCCAAGTAGATGCAATACCGACAAAGGGACGAGTAAAGTCTGAATCTTTAAAGCCTGTGGCACGCATCATGGAACGTGCGGGTGCATTTTCAATGCCTTCATAAACAGGAGCTGAATGTTCGCGGATATTGTCTTTACTCATTGTATTTGTCCTTAGCGATGGCTGCGTATTACTCTACAGTCTTGGCAATTTTTTCTGTTTTTATTGTATAGAAAGCAGGCTAGACATGAAAGCGACTCACTGGGAATTACATGAACCCATTTATTTTGTGGTTCTACCCAAATCAGGTCAAATGATGAAGCGACATGGATGTCGCTGTTTCACTGTATGGCAGAGACGCCATATCAGGGGAACAAAGGCATTTTGTTACTTTTGTGTCGTCAAAAGTAAAACCTCATCTACGCAATAACAGTGCAAACCGTACTGTAAATTGCGACTGTGCTATTTTCATCAATCAATAAAAAAGCACCCCAAATGGAGTGCTCTTTCTCATCATTCAAAGACTAGCAATTAAATGTCACGTACCGCACCTTTAGACGCACTGGTAGTATGCATTGCATAAGCTTTTAAGGCTTTAGAGACTTTACGTGGACGCTGTTCAGCAGGTTGCCAGCCTTTGGCTTCTTGCACTTCACGACGCGCAGCCATGGTTGCTTCATCCACGGCCAAGTGAATACTACGGTTTGGAATATCGATTTCAATACGGTCACCATCTTCAACCAAACCAATCGCACCGCCTTCAGCCGCTTCAGGAGACACGTGACCAATAGACAGACCTGATGAACCGCCCGAGAAACGACCATCGGTGAGTAAAGCACAGTCTTTACCAAGGCCTTTCGATTTTAAATAACTGGTTGGATACAACATTTCTTGCATACCCGGACCACCACGCGGACCTTCGTAACGAATGACGACTACATCACCAGCAGTGATTTTGCCACCTAGAATCGCTTCTACCGCAGCATCTTGGCTTTCAAAAACACGCGCGGTGCCGTTAAATTTCAAGATGGAATCATCCACCCCTGCGGTTTTCACAATACAGCCTTCAAGGGCAATGTTGCCGTACAGAACAGCCAAACCACCATCTTGAGAGAAAGCGTGTTCAGCATTACGAATCACGCCATTGTTACGGTCACCATCTAAACGAGAGTAGTAACGGTCTTGTGAGAATGCAGTTTGCGTCGGCACACCACCCGGTGCTGAACGGAAGAATTGATACACTTCTTCATCTTCAGTACGGATGATGTCCCACTTGTCCAAAGCATCTTTTAAGGTTTTTTCATGCACAGTGGGTACAGACGTATCCAATAAACCTGCACGGTCTAACTCACCCAAGATCGACATGATACCACCTGCACGATGGACATCTTCCATGTGCACATCTTGTTTTGCAGGTGCAACTTTACACAGCACAGGAACTTTACGTGACAAACGGTCAATATCGGTCATCGTAAAGTCAACTTCAGCTTCGTGTGCAGCTGCCAACAAGTGCAAAACGGTATTGGTTGAACCGCCCATTGAAATATCAAGCGTCATGGCATTTTCAAAGGCTGCTTTAGTGGCAATTGAACGTGGCAACAAGCTGTAATCGTTTTGTTCGTAATGACGTTTGGTAATTTCAACGATCAAATGACCAGCGCGTTCGAATAATTTTTTACGATTCGCATGGGTCGCTAAGGTTGAACCATTGCCCGGAAGGGATAGGCCCAAAGCTTCGGTTAAACAGTTCATTGAGTTTGCAGTAAACATACCTGAACATGAACCACACGTTGGACAAGCTGAACGTTCGTATTCCGCCACTTCTTCATCGGTGAAACTATCATCTGCTGCGACAATCATGGCATCAACAAGGTCAATCGCGTGTTCATTTCCACGGATTTTTACTTTACCCGCTTCCATCGGCCCACCAGAGACGAACACCACAGGAATATTCAGGCGCATAGACGCCATCAACATGCCCGGGGTAATTTTGTCACAGTTCGAAATACACACCATCGCATCAGCACAGTGTGCATTGACCATGTATTCCACCGAGTCCGCAATCAAGTCACGTGAAGGCAATGAATACAGCATGCCATCGTGGCCCATCGCGATCCCATCATCAACGGCAATGGTATTAAATTCTTTAGCTACGCCACCTGCCGCCTCAATTTGGCGTGCTACAAGTTGACCTAAGTCTTTTAAATGAACGTGACCCGGTACAAATTGAGTGAATGAGTTGACTACCGCAATAATCGGCTTACCAAAGTCTTCGTCTTTCATCCCCGTTGCGCGCCATAAGCCACGCGCACCCGCCATGTTTCTTCCGTGTGTTGATGTTTTTGAACGATAGTCAGGCATTGTACTTTTCCAACATAGTTGTGCTTGAGATGAATGTCCACATTCACTCTGGCTAAAATCTGAGTTCTGAGAGTGTCAAACTGTCAAAAATTTAAACATAGCATATTCGCATTCTGCGTAAATCTCGTTTTTAGGCATCTCGACCTAAATTACCGAAGGCAGTAAGTTTGCGCGCTACATTTTAACCGATGAGCTGACATTCAATTGCATATGGAAACTACTATAACGCGTTCAATCGCCTTGCAATACAAAACTTCTATGAATAATTTTTAAATTTTGCATGAGTTTTATTTATATGAAATACAGATTTTGAGTGATGTGCCAGCAAGGATCCTTGCGCTATTTTTTGAATAAAACTCTCGCACATCATCTAGTTAGAACTACTCTATCGGCTTTTTATGCAGGATAAATCTGTAGCTGCTCGAGTTTTGCTATAATTGTTTTAATCTTCTCCTTTTTTCCGAGTATTTCTTGAAAATCATCTTTGCAGGCACGCCCGAATTTGCGGCTGTGGCATTAGACGCTCTCCTAAAAACAGAACATGAAATTGTAGCCGTCTATACGCAACCTGACCGTAAAGCAGGTCGTGGGCAGAAACTTACCGCTTCAGCCGTGAAGCAGTTGGCTTTAGCGCATGATATTCCTGTCTATCAACCACTGCATTTTAAGTCTTCAACCGAAGAAGGTCTGGCTGCTCAAGCTGAACTCAAGGCCTTAAATGCAGATGTCATGGTGGTGGCTGCTTATGGCCTGATTTTGCCGCAAGTGGTTTTGGATACGCCTAAATATGGCTGTTTGAACATTCACGGTTCACTGTTGCCCCGCTGGCGGGGTGCAGCGCCTATTCAACGCGCAATTTCTACTGGAGATACCGAAACTGGGGTCACCATTATGAAAATGGCCGCAGGTTTGGATACGGGCGATATGATGTATAAAACCTACTGCCCCATTGAAGCCACAGATACCTCCGCAAGCTTGCATGACAAATTGGCACAACAAGGGGCCGAGGCGACGGTCAAAGTTTTAGCCTCTGAAAGCACATTGCAGCACTATTTAGACAACCGCGAAGTGCAAGATGAAGCTTTGACAGTCTATGCACACAAACTCTCTAAGGCTGAAGCGCAAATTGATTGGACTTCAACAGCGGTACAAATCGACCGTAATATTCGTGCATTTAACCCATGGCCTGTCGCATTTATCGCACTGGATGAAAGCAATAATCTGCGCGTTTGGGGTTCGATGTTGTCTCAAGAAAATGCCCAAGCTCAAGCTGCAGGCACCATTTTAGCCATTGATAAACATGGTGTTCATGTGGCTTGTGGCGATGAACACGCGGTGTGTTTAAGCTCTCTGCAATGGCCGGGTGGTAAACCCCTAAATGCCGTACAAATTTTACAAACCCAAAAACTGAATATTGGACAAATTTTATAATGAAACAATCTCCCCACGCCTCAGGTAAGACTCTAAACTTACGTGCTCAGGTTGTTAAAACGTTATTGGCTGTCCAAAATGGTCAATCACTGGCATCGGTGCTTCAGCAACACATGGCGATTGTGTCTGACAAAGACCGTGCCTTGTACCATGAATTAGTTCTTGGCTGCTTACGTCAATGGCATGCACTTAAACAAGTGACTTTACCGTTGTTGACTAAGCCACTGGAAAACCAAGTCGTTGAAACCTGTTTATATGTAGGTTTATACCAATTGCTATGTACCCGCGTTGCAGCACATGCCGCGATTTCTGAAACGGTAGAAGCAGTCAAACAATTGGGTATGGAAAGCTTAAGTGGTGTGGTGAATGCTATTTTGCGCCGTGCAACACGTGAAACGGAACAGTTCTACGATGTTCTAGAACAAGCCTCGAATCTGCCAAGTTGGTTATCCAAACGTTTGAAAAAGGACTGGGGCGAGCAACTGGCTGAAATCAGCTACGAGCTGAAACAAGTTGCACCCTTAACCTTAAGAGTGAACACCTTACAAGTCAGCCGTGACGAATATCTTGAAATTTTAGAAGATGAAGGCATTGAAGCCCATGCCTGTGAACTTTCAAATGTCGGCATTGTGTTGGATGACAGTCTTCATATCCCAAGCCTACCGGGTTTTGAAGTAGGTGGTTTTTCAGTACAAGATGAACATGCTCAACTCTGTGCAACATTGTTACCTGACTTGAACGGCAAATTCGTGATTGATGCCTGTGCAGCACCTGGCGGCAAGACAGCGCATATTTTAGAGATGTATCAGCCGAAAAAACTGATTGCACTCGACCAAGATGAAAAACGCTTAAAACGTGTCTCTGAAAACTTAGAGCGTTTGGCTTTAAATGAAAAGTATGTCGACATTATCACTGCCGATGCAGTGAAATGGACATCGCCTGAACTGGCGGATTGTATCGTACTGGATGCACCTTGCTCTGCCATTGGGGTGATCCGTCGCCATCCCGATATCCGTTTACTGCGTCAGTCAGGGGATATTGCCAAAACGGTACAGCTGCAAAAGCAGATTCTTGAAAATATGTGGCAACAGCTCAAAGTGGGCGGCACATTGTTATACATCACCTGCTCGATTTTGAAAGCCGAAAATGAACAGCAAATGGTCGACTTCTTTGCTGAACATACGGATACGAAAGAAATTAAAATTGATGCCGATTGGGGTATTGAGCAGATTTATGGTCGCCAACTACTCCCACAAGTAGGGCGTGGCGATGGTTTTTATTATTGTCGCATTGAAAAGATTTAAAAATAAAAGGAGCTGAAAGGCTCCTTTTTTCATGTGTGTACTGATTGCAGTTGCTGCAATTTTTCTAAAAAGCGAACTGCGTTAAGTTAAAGTGTGCCACAGTTTTCAGATAAATAAGTGGCTTGATCCATCAAACGTTCTGCTGAAGCAAAAATCTCACGCGAATGATGCCAACCTAATTCACGGTACTCAGCAGCTGCCCAAACCAAATTCACTTCAGCTTGTGCAAGTTCTTTATAGGCACATTGAAACCCAGTCTGTGTTTTTAGGGTTGCGGCACGCGTCCATAAATCACGGCGCATCAGTTGGGAAAACGCTAGCATTGCTGTTTCTACACTTAACGTTGCACGCTGATCTGCATATACAATCTCTAAAACCTGCTGATAGATCAGATCAATATTTTGACGCTTCGCTTTTTCACTATATTCATGGTCAGCATAACTCAGCCATGTTCGTGCTTTTTCTAACTGGTACTTGTCTCGTACGTCCGTCGCTTGCCCAAATGCAGTGTGCAATTGCTCATGCACATGTTGCTGCGAAACTGGATAACTTGAGCTGACAGGGACCTCTGCAGCATGCGCCACCACCGTACCCAAAGCCAGAAGCCACAATACATGTTTAGCATAGTGTTTCAACATTATTTAGGCTCCAAGGCTTTATTGACTGAAGGCTTATTTTTGTTAAATAGGTTTTCGTCAAATTTGAAGCGGAAACGGAAATATGCACCATCCATCGTTGTATCACTATCGATCAGATCTTTATCTTGATAGCCCACAAAGTTATATCCACCTGAAACCCAAAGGTTCGACGCTAGTAGATAACCCACTTCAACCCCTGCCATCAACTTGGTTCCATCCGAAACACTGTTCCACATCACGCCAGCATTCACTCCTGCATCCCAACGCTCATTAATGTCGTACATAAAACGACTGTTGAGCATTTGAGTCATACCACTGGTTTGCAGTAGATCATAAGTTTCATCCAAATATTTAACCGCATATTGCCCAGATACATGCACCGAACGTGTTGGATGATAATTCATATGATGAGACATGATATAAACATTGCGCTCATATGGATCATTCAGCGTTGTTTCATTTTTCTCGTAGCGATATTCAATTTTGCTCAATGAGTCAAAACGATTGGTTGCCAAATCACGATATGCAGCACCGACCTGAACACGGTCAATCACGCGATCGCCAGAATCTGCAGACTTATTGTCGGTAATATTCAAAACATTTTTAGCCAATAAAGTCACTTCGTCTGAATACTTGTATGCTGTACCTAAAGTATTTAAATAGCTATCACTTTGATTAGACCAGCGCCCTTCTATACGTGCCACATTTTTCCAGCGTGGATTGGAAAGGTGTTCAAAGCCCAAAGTCGCCGCAGTGGACTCTAGTGAATCTTTATTTTCACCTTCAAAGACTTTTACTTTTTCAAAACTGGTATTAAAGAATAGACCTTCTTTAAGCTGCCAACGATTACGCACACCCATCGCGGCTTCAGCTTCACGTGCGCTCATACCATCACGTACACGATATTCACTAAACACAGAGCCATCACGCATATATTCACTGTCTAAACCAAAAACGGTGGTATTACGTTTTTGCGTGTCATTGAGTTCGTATAATCCGCCTATACTTGAAATGAACTCATGGCGCGCATAGGCATGAATATTTTTATAAACTTGTGCATCACCGCCCACAGCAAATACACGGCGGTCACTATCCGCGATGTCTTGCTCATATTCTAGGAAAGCACTTGAACCATCAAAAGGGAGTGCTGTTTTTAATTTGGCGCGCACAGTGGTGCCGTCATATGGCGTTTCAACACTTTGGGTTGAAGCACTGGCTGCATTGGCTGACTCATTATAATAACGTGCACCCAGCTCTAAACTTACAATACGGTTAATCGCTTTCTCAATCGAAGCGCTCACGCCATGGCGAACACCTTCATTCACGCTATCTTCAGTTCTTACCGCTTCAACACGTAAAATACCAAACTGATCTAAACGTGCATTGAGTTTGACTGCACTTTCTTTGCGCCCTGAACTGATTGAAGACGCCGCATTACGGAAACCTTCATCTGCTTGTTGATGGTAAGCACGTAAATCGACCTTGTCATTTTTGTATTCCAATTCAACGCGTGCCGCTGTGCCATCACCAGATGTGTCTGTACTATTTGACGCATTCACATCTGTCAATTGGTCAAGGTTTAGGGCATCGTGGTCAGAATATGCATATTCCGCAATCAGTTTGGTCTTATCATTCCAATGAATGACGGTATTGGCACTGGCAATTTTCTCTTGATCCATAGGATCATCATTTTGAATATAAGAGCCACCCACCGTCACTTTGTCATTGAGTTTATAATGGCCATTCACGCCAGCAACGGTATATTCCTGCCCCCCTTGATCCGACTCTACCGTAATCCGTAGATAAACAGGATTCAGGTTTTCATCAATACTGCTCAACGGTGAGGTCAGGTAAATACTGTTGGTATAGGTATCTACTTGGTAGTCGCTGAAGCGATTTAAAGTACGCTGCGCAATAATCAAACCTGGATTGTTACGATCACGAACAATCACTTCCACCTTTTCACTATTTTCTAAAATATCGTCGGTATCAATACCTAAAGAATATGGGCCAGAAACCCCCATTGCACGTAATTCATTCACGATTTGCGTTGCATTGGTTCGTGCTGCGAAGCCCGAAACTTGGTAACGATCCCCTTCAACAGTTGACTTCAGACCTGTCAATGAACGGCTGTATTGCCCCAGTGAAAGCCCTTCGTCATTTTCAGTACGTGTAACATAGTCCCCATACATGGCATAAGAACGTCCCTTATCCACACGGACATACAGTTTACTGGTGGACTGCGCATCAAACCCTTTTGCCGATGCATCACCATACACGGGGTAATATTCATCTGGGCGAATATCACGGAATAGACGCTGATTATTTTCTTTGCTTGAGTCGTAAGCTAAAGTCAGTAAATAATCCCCACGTACCTTGCCTTTCAGGAACAAGGCTGCACGGCCACGAATGGCAGTTTCACCATCGCCTGAACTGGATAAATCATTCAGTTCTTCTTCAAAGCCATCTTGAGTCGAACTCTGTGATAAATTTTTTGGGTCGAATTTGTTCATTGCAAATGAACCTTCGATAATCCCCGCAACCAACATTGGGCGTAATTCTGCTAAAAAGCGAACTGGAACAGTCTGCTCATAAATACCACTACGAATACGCAGCACACCTGAACCTGCTTCTAATGGCGCAAGGACTGGGATCACCAGTGAGCCACCTTCAGCAAAAACTTGAATACCCGGTTTATCTGGATCTAAATCTTTGAGTTGAACCGTTCCCACCGATGTTTCTATCGTAATTGGGGTACGTGTTGCAACAGCCGTGCCATTGCGGTCAAGCACCTTAACAACAACTTGATAAACGTCTTTGCCATTGGCATAAACCACTTGTTCTACAGGCTGTGCAGCCAGTTGACTCATTGCATCTGGTGCGATTACTGTCACTTGCTGTTGGTCACGTAAATTGCCAAAGCTGTCGTACTGGCGAACTGCAACTGTGTTTTTGCCTGCAAGTAGCGGCACACCAATAAAGTCTAAACCAGCAACACCATGCTCCTGATAAGCTGCTTTTTTACCAATACGTTTTTCAGAAATTTGCTCATCATTCACAAATAAACGGATGTCGGTTCCTAAAGCACCTTTCACCTGAATGGTTGCTTGTTGTGAAGGTAGTACTTGCTGTTCATTTAAGTTCAAAATTGCAAGTTGGTTCGACTCAGAACGTTGTAGTTCTTGCTCTAAATCTAAAATCGTTGGTGTTTTAACGGGTTCAACTTGAACCGTTTTAACGTCTTTAATCTGTTCTTTTTTATATTCAATATTACAGTTTGCCGAAGCCCCTGAAGCACTAATACAACCACTTGCAGGCTGACCTTGAACATCAGTCACATAACTGCTCTGTGCATCTACGTTTAAATCTTGGCGTAAGGTTTGCTCAAGTGCATCAAGTTGTGCATCAATTTTGCTACGACGGACTTCAATTTGTGTTGCCAATGCCTGACTACATTCGCCTGCGGTATCTGCAATCGCGAAATCGGCACGGTGCAATTCACCACGTTTTAGGTCCACAAATCGGCTGGCTGGATCACCCGCTTGACGGTTACTAATCAGTACCAATTCGGCATTATTCGGTAAAGTGGTATTGTCGACTTTCAGGACATGCGTAATTGGTTTAATGCCATAGAAGTTATATTTCCCTTCACGGTCAGTGACCACAAAGTTCCCATCTTCCATGTAAATACGAACGCCCGGTACGCCCAGCTCACCTGCATCTTGCACTCCATTGCGGTTACAATCGGTAAAGACTTTACCTACCACAAAACCATCTGGACTAAATACTCCCGGTGTCACTTTGACTGCCGCTTGCGCTTCATTTGAAGTCGTATTTTTATTGTCTTGCGCATAAACACGGTTAATCCCATCGCCACTTAAAGCATTTGGCCCAACATACACACGATATTGAACTTTCGCTTCTTGTTTCGGTGTCAGTGTCCCTAAACCTAAAGTTAAATAAGGACCTTTGCCACCCTGAGGGTCTTTACTCTTTTGACCATTGACCCGTGTAGTGCCTGACACATACACAAAGCCACGTGGCAAAGTATCTTTCATATTGACGTCATACAGTGTTGAGTCACCCATATTGGCAACCGTCACCATATAATCTTTAAAGTCACCAATCTCAGCTGTTTTATCGCCCACTACTTCTTTTTTAATGACCAATTTGTCATTAATTGGCGTCACAATATCAACTGGGTCGATTGGGATATCAATATTGAGTGCAGCATCACCTGTTTTTAAAGTGAAGTTTCCGCCATAAGACCATGACGCATCAACCACACGCTGATCAAAATTATTATAAATGGTTTTATCACTGGTAAATTTATAGCGGGTTCCACCTGCAATCGTAGAGGTGTCGATATATAAGCTATAAGTACCATTATCAACATAAGGGTAAATAAACTCACCATCACTATTGGTTACCTGCTTTGCAGGAATAGCAACTTTGTCCCCTGTGGTTTCATCTAGTTTATAAGCAACATTTTCAGCAGGTTTACCATTGGCATCCAATAAAGTAACGGTTGCACCCGCAACAGGTTGATTGGTTTTGGCATCAAAAACCACACCATATGGATCAATGAGTACATTGGTATCTACATCACTGATACTGGTTGTGGAGTTACCATTTTCATCCAAGCAATCCGTTAAGCTAACAACCACTTGATCACGCTTAACCGTTTGTAAAATCTGATCATTCTGCTGTGCTGTCGCAGACTCCTGCGTAGGTAATGAAAAACGGAATATGCCTGTGTTGATGCCTGTTTCAACACCCTGTACATATTCAACATCACCAGTTTTCGTCGATTGAACTTTGATTTTAACTTTGTCTACACTGCTGCGCGTGGCATTACACATGGCACTATTTGCAGCAATATACAACGGCTTAGTTAAACTGCCAGTCGCTAAAATATTAGAATAATCTTTGCTGTTATTAGTGATGGAAGGGCGTCCACCCACCGTGGTGACCACTTCATTCGACAGAGTCTTTTTAATATTTGAGACTAGGCCATGCTCAACACTAAAGATGTTGGAAATCGATGTACGACTAATATTAGGGTTCATCGTCACAACCAGTTCAACCGTTTCAGTCGCATTGGCTGCTAACGCTTGCGGATAAGCCACCACTAAAGTATTGATGAGTGATTTATCATTCGGGATCTGCTGGGTAAATTTATCTTGCCCTAATGGATATAGCACTAAAGCTTTTGAGTTATTTGCTTTTGCTGATTTAAACGTGGTGTTGGCTGGTAACTCGTCCAATAACACCACAGCATTAATGGTTTGCCCATCGACCTCAATCGGCTTAGTACCCGAGTTGCGCGTAGAGGTATTTTTTACGTTTAAGCTATAAGTTAAATCGTAAGACTGACCCGCTTTGGGTTCGAAACTACTTTTATCGACAGCCTTGGTTGCCGTTAACTGAGGTAAAAAACTAATTAAGCCGTTAACAGCATCTGCAATAGCTGTTGGATCCTGAATGACATATGCACGCAGTGGTAAATCAACTTGTTGACTATCATTCAAAGAGCTCGATGAATCAGCGATGACCCATAGGTCAACTTTTTGACCGCTTTCTAAACTCAAATGCCCTGTCACCAATAAGTCTGAACGATCAAACTCACCATTTTGATTACTGTCGACATAAATTTTTATATTGGATAATTCTGGAACCGAATTTTTATCAATTGAAATATCGGCTTGTGTATTACTGTGATTAGTTAAAGTGTTTAACCAAATAACTTTTGCACCCGCATTGATTTCCTGACGAGCTGGTGAAGTCAGACTAATGACATATTGGGGATTAATCGTCACTTGAACAGTATTGGAAACGGCCTGACCAATCAAACCGTCCTTTTGTACAAAACTGGCATACGCAGTATTGGTGATATTTTGCCCAGCAGCAGGCATCACAGCATAAGCATGATTTACCAAAGCCATAGCGGTTGCTAAGCTTGAGAAAATGAGCTTGATCTTATGATTATATAGCGGCTGAACTCGTTTAATCACGAAAATACCCCAATACCAAGTAAAACAAGGTTAAGGGATAGGCATTTTGACAATGCCTATCCACAAAAATAGTTATTAATGTTATGTCTTAATTATTGTCCATCGACCTTAACGCTGAACTTCATTGTGACCGTTTCAGAAGGTGCTAAAGCAAACTCAGTTGATTTCAAATTGTTTGCTGTATTCGATACCGTACCTTTTGATGCAGGATCTAGTGCAGCTGCTGGTGTTGTACCTAAAGTGGTATAACTTGGCACAGCATCCGTGATCACAACTTTAGTTACTGCTTGGTTACCATCATTCACCGCCTTAATTTGGTAAATGATACAAGCACCTGGTTTTGCTTGAAGCGTCGATGTTCCGAAATTGCCTTCTTCAGCGCCATTACAATCAGCGTCTAGCGCTTGTAATTTTTCCAAACGGACTTGACCAATGTTCACTGTAGTTTTATCAGTTACAGTGACAGCAGCTGGGGCAGCAATACTGTTCAACTCACCTGTCGGAGTGATGGTTACAATAGATAGATCGGCCTGACCCGCAGTTGCATTACTTGGTGCTTCAACTTTCACCAAAATACTGACGCTTTCATTTGGCGAAAGACCATCTGCACCATTCGTCGCTGTTAGCCACGCATTAAGATCAGCACCAGTAACCAACTCACTCGCGTCGGCAACACCATTATTGTTTTTGTCCACATAAACTGAGGTTACAAAGCCACTATTTGATGGGTCATGCGTGATTGCAAATGGAAGTGTACTTCCCCCTGTCACCCCTTCTACAACGTTACCGTTGTTGGTCAAAGTATGCTTATAAACAATCGTACCGCCTGGAGCGACCTGACCTTGTTGATCAGCTAAGAACGACAGTCCACGAACAGCTTCTACAACAAGACGATCTTTCATCTTGTCAGTTAAGCCAGTTGCAGGAGAGTTAATCGTGAAGACAATATCTTGGCTATTTGCAGGTGTTGCATCGGTTGATGGCGTCACTTTGGCACAGAAATAAGCCGTTGCATTTGGCTGAATTGCACCTGTGTTGGTCACTTTAGTTGAAGAACATACACCAGTTGAGTCAGCAACAAAGTACTCAACAGTCCAACCTGATGGTAATGGTTGATCAGTACCAAAGTTATAATTGTCTGCAGTTGAACCACCATTGGTCACAGCTATCGGGAATGTTCCTGCAACACCAGGTTTAGTCGTTACTGTCGTTACAATATTAGCCGCAACATATGCACCTTCACCTGTAAGTGCAGTATCATTTTCTATATAGTCTTTATTACCCTTACCATTACTCAAATCGACTTTAGAAGTAGTGATGTCAGTAATACGTAAAGTGATCTTATCTGATAGAGTGCCATGTACAGGTGTAATGGTTAAGATTGTATCTAGGCCAGGAGCTGTAATTGGCCCTGTATACCCATTAGGCAAAGTAATACGTGCAGAAATTTCAAGATGACCACCTGAAGCCAATGGACCACTATCTACACTTGCGTCACCATTGGTATCCGTTAATGGTGTATTACCATCTGACTTTAACAATTCAACGATAGAACCTGCTGGTAGCTTAGATTTATCGACTTTAATGTTATATGTCTCAGTCACATTACCTAGGTTATGAATCCAAATATCTTCAGTTGAGCTTGAAGCACCAAATAAGATAGGTGAACCTTGAACAGCAGTGGTAGAGATTAAGTCATCTTTAGAACCCGCAACTTCAGCATCTGAGTAAGGGTCTGTTGCTAAATCATTGATCGTACCAATATAAGTCGACTGAACTGTGACATCATACGGGTTAGTAGGTTGAGGACTTTCTGTACCTGGACCATCTGGGTCAAATGTTGCAATGTTGGTAATTTTACCCGCTGGTGCGCTTGCGTTGACTGTTACTTGGAATGTTAATTTTCCTGTGCTGTTACGTGGTACTGATGCCAATACCAATTGCGCTTTACCATTGGTAAATTCGTACTTCGCTGCTGTTTCGTCACCAGTAGCATCTGTCAATGCCGCTGTTTGACCACTCCAACGCGCAGACCCAGCAACGTACGTCACACCTGCTGGCAGGATATCTTCAATGGTTAAATTTGTTGCGTCAGCATTACCTGTGTTTTTATAGGTCAACTCATAAGTCACCGTATCACCACGAGTTACAGCAGTAACATTGGCAGATTTTGTGACTTGAATCACCGCGCCGCCCACGATTTTCACTGTATCCGTGTTAACTTTGATATCACTTGAACCGATGAACGTACTTTCTGCTGATAAAGTCAATTTACCCAAGTCATTTGCCTGAGCTGTTGATGCCGTTGTACCCACAACCACTAAACCTGCAGACTCACCCGCATTTAAGGTAATAACCTGCCCCATTAAATTGGTGTTGTTATCAGGCACGCCGTCTTTGTTCGCATCTAAATAAATCGCAATATTTGAGAAATCAAATGCATCACCAGCGATGTTTGCCAAACTTAATGTGAACTTATCTGTTCCATTACCAGTGTTGGTCAAGACGTGTGATAGAGTCACCACACCGTTCGGATTCGCAGTCGCACTACGGTCTTGTTCAAGTGTGAAACTACCCACTTGTAAAACAGTCGTTTTGACTTCATTCGAAGTGACAGTGCGTGTGGTCGACGTACCATCCACATACGATGCTGTTGCAATGTTACTAATGTTCGTACCCGCAGCTGGTGCAGCTGCATATGTGGTGCCTGTAGCAAAGAAAGCAAACCCACCTAAGACTGTCGCAATTGACAAATAAAGGTTATTTCGCTTTGTTGTTTTCAAATTCATAGACATGAAAGTCCCCCGACTCCATCGGAATGATGTGTGTAAAATTTAGAAATTAATCGTTTGAAGTATTTACTTTGGCTTGTGCACTAACCGTTACGGACTTTTTTGCTGGTAACTCTGCAATCTGCCACTGTAAAGCACGGTATTCTTTCAATGGAATATTGACCAACTTGCCATCTACTTTTTTCTTTAATGGCATTGCTGCAAAGTTGACACCATCCGTGCTTCCCAATGCACCAGAAGGCAAACTTTCACCCAAATATTGGGTATCGGCTGGAATCGGTAATGTCGCCTTTAAGCTTTTGATATTACCTGTCGTGTTGTTGGTATAAGTCGCACGATACTCAATCACATCCTGCGGTTTAATTGAGTCTGCAGCTTTAAATTGTGCATTCCCCTTATTGTCTACAACTTTTTTAAACGCTTTAAGCTGAACAGAGACAGGCTCATTATTGGTCGCTGCAGTTGCCACCATCGCACTGGCAGCAACCCCAACAAACATCAAACTAATTGTCATTTTTTTCAGCATAGAATTTTTGTTTAACATGATTTTATCCACTGCGAACCAATGCGAACTTTTTGTGACACTAATCACTTTTTTATAAATTAATGCAACAAATCTCAAAGCAATATTAAACAAAAATCACACAAACAACCATACATTATTTAAAAAAAATGTTAACTAGTTCACCTTAGGTTGTTTTCAATAGATACAAAAAATCACACAACAACAACCAAATCACTGATATTTATTATATTTTTATTCTAAAACCAAATTACATAATGAAACATTTGTAAAAGATACAAAAAATGATAGCTCATAGAAAAAATTTTAATGCTCTGTAAAAGTCCTAAATGTTATTTTTCTGAGAGAACCATCTGGACAAAATAGACGCTATAACTGTCTTTAAATTATTCAACCCACGCTTATTATTTAATATATTTTTCAAGTAAATACATAAAAAAACTACATCTCCCTTTTATAAAAATGAGCAATAAAAAGCCCCTTCATGTAGATCCCAGAAGGGGCTTGCCATATCAAAAATTAATTAATCGGGAATGCGTACACAGAAGCCCACTTGCCCCTTTTGTTTCGGTGCCAAGACACCAGGAATTGTCCATTTCAACTGCCCTGCATTTGCCTCAGTTTGACAACCTGTAGCTGTACACGACATCGTTCCATAAACCGTACCCACGGGAACACTATCTTTTAAAACAACATCAACTAAGTTTTTGTTCGAATTGTTGGTATAGGTGATTTGATATTCCAAATAATCCCCTTTCGCAGCTTGGTTTGACACAGTAAACGGCGTCGTATTATTGCTAGGTGCGGGACATGTAGATGTTTTTCGAACCAACTTACCGATGTTTAAACCTGCTGTCCCAATAGTCGTAATGTCATTCACACTATTACTTTCTTTCACAGTGGCAGCGCTATAAGTTCCTTTTCCATTGACCTTAAAGCTCGCAATAAACCGATCACCACCTTGCGCTGTGGTTGATGAAATCACTCGCTGAATCAAACAAACTTTTTCATTGGCTGTGATGGTGCGGCTCGTCAGTAAACTCTCACCTTGATCTAACTGCGCATTACAGTTGCTGTCCACGTAAACTAAACTCTGCCAAGGCTGATTATTTGCAGGTTGCTGCTCTTTGCTTTCCGTTAAATTGAGCACATTCATCACACTTTTAGCCATCAATTCATGTGGATAATCCACCACATCTCCAGCCACAATAGTTTTTTGTCCATTTTGGCTTAAGATCAATTTTAACTCGGCATCACCAAACAAGAAACCATCATAGCTAGTCACATTTGCGGCTTTAGGAATGATAAAGAAGTCATTACTTGTGTCGGCTGTTGCTGTCACACTACTGGCTTTTGCAGAACTCACCGAATCAAACCCCGTCAGATTACGCTGTACCAGACAAACATTACTTCGCCCAGCAAATACGTCATCTAAGGTTTGAATTTTAAAATCGCCATTGGCATTGCTGGTTGTAGAGGCTAAAACAGCTTTACTATTACAATCTTGCAGTTCAACCACACTGCCCGCAATTCCCAATTCACCTGCATCTACAATTGCGTTATATGCCTTAGAAACATCCGAGGTTGTTCCACTATTATCGTTAAACACCCGCCCCGAAAACACATAGCCAGCTTTTTTACTGTTAGTCACACGACAGACGAACTTGGATGCAAATTTCACATTTGCAGCAGGAATGGTTTGGGTCATGCCATTTACGCCACCCAAATTGGCAGTACTATTTCCCGAAACTGCTGCATTGGTATCCGTACATTCAATACTTTTGAGTGAATATAAAGTCGATGTTGATTCAGTAAAGCTAATGGCTGTATTTGGTGTTGCATAAGCCAATAATGAGCCTTGCTCGACGGGTGATGTACTTTTC
Source organism: Acinetobacter sp. CWB-G5 (assembly GCF_019209785.1). NCBI lineage: Bacteria > Pseudomonadati > Pseudomonadota > Gammaproteobacteria > Moraxellales > Moraxellaceae > Acinetobacter > Acinetobacter sp. CWB-G5. Next base: position 405,311 of record NZ_JAHUTF010000003.1, read on the forward strand.
TTTAAACGAACCGATTGTGCAGCCCCAACCACCGTTGTGACCACTTCACCACTAGTAATGGTTTCAGCATTGGCATTGCTCAAATTTGAAAAAGAGCTAAAGTTGAAACTGTCTGTGCCATTTTCAGACACTTTATTCATTTCAAAAGTCGGTTTAAGACAAACATTGAGTTCATTAAAACCAATTCCAACATCATCCCCCACATAAGTGCTGGTATTTGGCCGAATATTTTGGAATTCGGTCCGCACTATTTTGGCCATTGTTATTGTTGTAGGTAAGGTAATCGTAAAATTGATAGCAACGGGATCGGTACCATACGAGCCAATTGCATAGTCCGCAGTGTTCACTTGTGCACCATTTAATGCAGTAAATGAAGCTCGGGTATTAGAACTCTTGGCAGGAGTGACTAAGGTTGCATACACCACACCATCGACCAAAATTTTTAGTGTGGCTCCACTGGTACTAGATTTAGGACTACCATTTGACCAATTTAAACGCCCTTTTAACTGCAATGCACCATTTGTGCCCGTACCATACATGACAGAGTTCGGCAAAATCGTTGGGCTTGTTCCTGCTGTTTTTAAAGCATTATCATAAGCACTGCTCGCATTATCAACCAAATATGCTCTAAAAGCTGTATCTGAAACTAAATTAGCCGATTGACCTGATACACATTGGTTTTGTGAACTGCCACTAGTGATTGGAGTACTTTTACTCACCGTTGTACTTACGGCACTTGTATTATTGGTTAAATCAATTTCTTTTGCTTCTGCTGAGTCCACTGTTGCAGTATTGGTAATTTGGTTTGATGATGTTGGCTCTTTATACACCAAGCCTGAAATAATAAAACTTAAGAAGTTGGTATTCCCTGTTTTATCTACAGGCAAGGTATTGACCATGACACTCAGTTGATTGGAATCATCAGGATTGGACACTGTCGGGCAGGTCACTGAGGCACTACTCGCTACACAATAGCGATATAAACCAGCCAAATTATCAGGAATTAAATCTGATATGGTAATATTTGAAATCGCTTTTTCACCCTGATTCCAAACCTTTAACGTGTAGGTAATGACATCTCCAACCTGAGCAACAGTTTTATCTACAGTTTTACTAATAGCCAGATCATCACTGCGTTTAGCCACAGTAATCGCTGTCCCAAAACCAGTTTCTGTTAAACGTTGCAATTCCGTATTACTACATGTTCCACCAGAAAAGGACATTCCAATTGGACCATACTGCCCTTGCGAATACTTATTTGAAGTGTTTTGGTTCAGCATTCGGTAGTTAACTTTATAATAACCGCCTGTTGAAATTGTCGTAGCAACTTCATATCTAACACCCGATTGGAAGCTATCCCTTGGGTCTTGAATCACGGTAGCAGAACCTGATGGGGGTGTTATCGAAATATATGCCCCATCATCTACTTCTGCTCCAGAATTTCCAACACAGGCACTCACACTGCTGGTGGATGCAGGAATATAAACATAAGTTTCAAATTCCCACGCACGTAAATTATTCACACGACTGTTTGTTGCCGTCACTGTTGGCAATAAAACACTTCTATATGGATAAGTTGTCAAATTCGTGACTGCTTCAACAACGGTTGGGTTTGGGGATGTGGCTAAATTGGTATAATAACTATCACCACTATTGCTACCACGAGCGGCACTAGAGAGATACTGTCCAATCGGGTTTTTCGCACTTACAGGCCATGCGCCTACAATAGCACTTGTTTCCTCAGCATAAGTTCCACATGTAGAACCACTACATACTGCTTGGCTTGTATTACGACCCGCCCAAAATGCATCATAAGGTTGAGGATTGGTTTCTTGAGTACTTCCAGGTTGCCCCCAAACTCGATGAATACTTTCACCAACCCCACTTCCAGGGTTTACCTCATTACTAGACACAGCAATGGTCGTTTGTTGAGTGGCATTTGAAATGGGGGCTGTCGAAGCGACTGAATAATCAACATATATATCAAATGTACCTGCATTGGCGACACTCCCAATATTACAAGTATAAATGGAGTTGGCCAATGTACATGTATTAGATGCTGTCCGTACCTGACTAATACTAACACCCGTAGTGAGAGCCGCCCTGACTTCAACTTTTGTAGCTGTCGCAGATGACGGCCCAAAGTTTTTAATGGTAATCGTTTGTGTGCCTACATCGCCTTGTACAATTGTAGGCGTATTCGCATTAATAACTTCAAAACGAGCAATCGCGATTGGATTATCACCGAGTGGAACCAAGGCATGCGTCAAGGAAATCCCTACTGCTGAAAGCACAACAGAAGCCATAACTTTTTTCTGAATGCATTTCATTTTAGTTCCCCACATATTTCACCCCAAACTCCAAGCTATGACTTTCATTGCTTTTTATTATCGCAACTGAACCCTTAACTGCACCTGTTTGCCCTAGTGCAGGCGCACTAAGCGAACCCACTTCACAGCTTGTACAACTTGGTGCTTTACTCATCACCATCGCTTCAGGGGTATAATCATAAAAATTAAATCGACCAATGGCCGAAGCACCCAAATTCTTCACCGTCAATTGATACAAAACACATTGCCCGGCCCCATCTGAATTACGTGTAATCGGCAAGACATTTGAGGTATACGCGCCATCCGCTACGCCATCACAATTATTATCTTTAGCTTGCAACTTACTCAAACGGACTGGCGCAGTGGTTATAGTTGTAATGTCTGTTGCCGTATCTAATATCGTCCCAGCACTATTTTTTAGGCTAATGATGGAAGTATTCACAACTCCAACAGTGTTATACGCGGTATTTTCAACTTTATTAAAGATACGAATCGGTGCTTTACTGCTAAGAATAGAAGCATTCACAATAGATAAGTTTTGAATAATCGGATCAGACGCATCTAACTGCCCATCATTATTGGCATCATAATAAAGTGTTGTGGTAAAGCCAGTTCGATCATTAGCAACGCTTAAATTATCCGTTCCTGACAATACAGACGTTCCCCACGGTTTTAAGGTGTGGGTATAAACAATACTGCCTCCTGGTGCAATTTGCCCACGTAAATCGGGTTCTAAGCTTACTCCACCTTGACTCGCATTTGAGTTAATCGTAATGGCATTTTGAATTACATCATAGCCACTGTTTGGTGCTGAGGTAGGCAAACTAGAAGAAGCCACTTTAAAATAAATTGGAATCGGCTGGGTTGTGCTTTTTGCGTCTGCTCGAATTTCCACAACCGCACAATAAAGCTGAGACTCCCCATTATTCAGCAAACGCGTTGAAGTAATTTCTGATCCAAGCACCGAGCAGTCTGTGGTTGATGAAGCAAAATAGCGCACCGAACTGACATCGCTTGGCAATGCAACCGTCGCAAAATTATTATCGGCATCGGCACTAAAACTATATGCCGTCGCTTGACCTGTATGACGTACAGTGAGTGGAAACACCACCGTTTGATTATTCACCCCAGCTAAAATTTTCCACGGCGAACCACCATTCGACACATTGCCATTTCCTGTACCATTTGCCGTAGTTTCAGGGCTATTGATCAGGTCAACCAACCGAGAGGCTGTACTTTGAATCAGTGAGGTACGATCTTGTACCGTATCTGTTTTGGTATTGTCTGTTATCGACTGTGCTTTAGGCACAATGTTATATGTAGTATTGGCTGTATCAACATAGTCTGCTGGGAACGTAATTTTCACAATTATCGGAAGTTTAGCGCCAGCATCTAGCGTTCCCGTATCAACAATCCCATCATTATTGCTATCAAACAGAGGGGTTACGCCATCTGCACGATAGAACTCCAGCACACTCCCTATCGGTAAATTATGGCTAGCAAAACTTAAATTGAACCGATCTGCTACCGTTCCTGTATTCCACACATAGTTCTCAAAGCTAACCGATCCACCACTACTTACCGCAGATTTAGTCAGTAAGTCTGTGCCACTCACACTATTTACATCCGCATTAATCACCACCCCATAAATCGGTTTAATGTTTAATACTGCGGTGTTGGACTGCGTGGTTAAATTTGCTGTAGTAGACAAACCATCATGGTCATAGTCCATATTGGCAAAGTTGGGAATCTCACCGGGTGCAGTACGAGCAACCCGAACACGGAACTCAATATAGCCTTGCGCATTCGCAGGGACATTGGTGATTTGCGCACGAATAGTTTTACCATCCGTATCAAGGTAATAATTAATGCCTGTTGGATCATTACTGCCTGTCGCAGAATTCAGTGCTTGCCCATTCCAGTTTTCATTACCCGTGACATACGTCAACTGCGTGGTATCCAACAAGTCACTGATATTCACTACACCGCTGTTATTACCATTATTGAAATAGGTTAAACGGACGGTTGCGATATCCCCATTCACGACGGTTGTTTTATCAAAACTCTTGGTTAAATTTAAAACTGCCTGATCCGTGATGCGAGATGTATCAATGTTATTTTGAGTCAGACTGGGTTGTTGTGTAGAGGTCACTGTGAGTTGAATCTGACTGGAGCTATTTACGGCTGCTGATGAAGGAATAATGGCTTTAATAATCAGTGCAACCGTCTCTCCAGCATTTAAGCTATATTGGCTAATTGGAGTATTATTGTCTGCAACACCATTTCGATCGGCATCTAAATAAATTTCAATATTGCTATGGGTAAAACTCCCCCCTGCAATTTGACTGCCCAACAAATTATAAAGATCGCGTTCGTTCCCAGTATTGGTTAGAACATGGTGATAATAGACCGCCTGCCCTGGACGCACATATTCCGCTCGGTTATCTTTCAAACTGAGGTTATAAACAGGAATCACCGTGGTTTGAACCAAGTTGGAACGTGCCACTTGAACTACGGTAGAGCCTTCTTCTTTGTATTCACCCACAGCCATGTTACTGATGACCAGAGCATCAGCAAAAACCCAAGTCGATGCTGTTGCCCCCAACAAGCTCAGCATGGCAATACGCATATTTCGAATCATTTTCTTTTCTGCAAACATTTTCCGAGCCTACTCTTAAGGGTTAACACGAATAACAAAGTAGAAATTGGCTTCTTGGCTTGGATCTAAACTACTCACCAAAGCAGAAACTTTGTCACCAGAAGATAAATTTGTACCTGACGGAACAATGACAGGCGTTCCTACTAGGCTGGTATAAGCTGGAACAACATCATTAAACTGCACATTCTTCACCACTGAACCACCATCATTTTTAAGTGTCAGCTTATACACCACACATTGATTTGGCTTGACTGAAACCAACTGGGTGGAATAACTCAAAGATGCTAAATTAGTAGTGGTACAACTACTATTCGCTGCTTGTGTTTTAACTAACTGTAAATGTCCCGTTGCAACCGTGGTCACATCTGTATTTTTTAAGTTATCTAAATGAATGCCATTAAAATCAGAAACTTCAACCACGATATCCGCCTGACTCACCACACCTTCTGTTGCAGAAGGGGCCGCCTGAACTTTAAGTAAAAGTTGAATATCAGCCTGCGCCAATAAGCCCGCACTACCCAAAAGCTGATTTAAACTGGTTGTTGCGCTAATAATTTGGTCTGCACTATCAATCTGACCATTTTTATTTGCATCATAATAAAGGGTATAAACAAAGCCATCATTTCTAAGTGGTACAACTTTCAAATTCACTTGAGAACCTGCATTTGCACCTTCTGCCATATTGCCCAAATTCTTTAAAGTATGCGCATAGACAATCGTGCCACCCACACTTACCTGACCTTGCTGATCATTGGTCAGGGTGAGTAAGCGTGCGACATTACTTTCAATTTGGTTCTTAATCGAGTCCGCTTGTTGATTAACTGGTGATTGAATCGCAAACCAAATCGGCGCTGTAAAATTCTGTTGGCTTACGTCAACATCAATCACTGCACAATATGCCTTGCTTGCTCCTGCACCTAAGGTTCCCGTATTGGTAATTTGCTTACCCACCGTTTGGCAGCTGGCATCACCTTCATAAAATTTGACGCTAAAACCTGTTTTAGTGGTAGGCATAATATTGGCGACATCAATCGCGCTAAAGGATGCATACAAATTATAGTTATTGGCTTGGGTTGAATTATTCTTTGCCACCAAAGGAAAAACCGCTTTACCCGAAGTAACTTTAACCGTACGTAAGGGTTGACCGGCGTTATCCACGATCCCCACGCCTAAACCCGATTGGTCAGCATTATATAAATCACTGCTGCTGGATGCAGCAGTCAAAACTGTAATTTGGTTACGAATCAGGTCAGAGACTGTACTTGAAGCAATGGATGTCGCAACCACATCAATATTGATATTGCTGACACTGCTGCTACAGCCTGTAGAGGCCGATACTTCAACCTGAATTTGTTTTACCGCCGCATTTGAAATCGAACCTGTGTCGACTTTACCGTCACCATTGGTATCCGTAAGTAAAGTTTTTCCGTCCTGCGTGTAAAAATTAACTTTGGCACAGCTAGGCAAATTGTTTGAGCTATAACTTAAATTATAAGTATCTGTGGTATTACCAATGTTCCAAACATAGTTATTAAAGAAAACCTCTTGCCCTGGTTTCAAACTGGCTTGAATCACTAAGTTATCAGGACTGTTATTCGGGTTACCGACGTTCGTTGCTGAACTGGATTTATTATTTAAAACCACCCCATAGACAGCAGCCAAATTATAGATCACGGTATTGGAGAAACTGCTCAGTTTTACCGTGGTATTATCCATGTCATATTGTACAAAACCTGCCGTGTTTGGAATTTTATTGGCAGCACCTTGTTTCACTTTGGCTTTAAAAGCCAATGTGCCTGATGTGAGTGGTGCAACAGCCGTAATACTGGCTTCTAGACTCTTCCCATCAGGTTTAAGTTGATAGGCTATTCCTGTATTCGCAGATCCTTCTGTATCATTTGCATCGGTGAGTGCTGTGCTATTTTGATTCCAAACTGCCGACCCGGATACGTATTCTAAAGAATCATCCAACACATCTTGCAGCACGACACGACGTGTTGCTGTCCCTGTATTTCGATAGGTCAAAGTATAGGTGATCAGGTCACCAATATTGCCTTCACTTGCACTTTGCGCTTTAACGAGAGAAATCACAGCATCATCGACAACGCGAATCGTATCTGTGACTTGTGCAGAAAGCGTAGCACTTTGCTGGCTCACAGCTTTGAGGTCTAAACTACTGAGCTGATTAAAAGAGACATTTGTCGGGATACTACCTACAATCACAACTGCTAAAGATTGACCCGCATTGAGCTCAATTGATCCCACCAATAAGTCTTCGGTATTATCTGCTAAACCATTTTGATCGCGGTCTGCATAGACCTTCACATTACTTAAATCAAAATTATCCGTGCTACTTTGTACTAGACCCAATGTATATCGATCAGCAGTATTACCTGTATTGGTTAACACATGTGGCAGATTCACCGCCCCACCGACCACACCATATTGGTTTTGATTTTGTACTAAAGTCAGTGAGTACGTTTTTTGCACTTCCAATGCCACGGGATTGGAATTGACCAATAAAACATTCCCCATCTCATCGGTATAGTCCCCAGATGCAACGTTAGAAATATAGCTTCCCGGTTGTGGAAATGCATGTGCTTCTAATGAAAAAAAAAATAAAAACGACAGAGCAGAAAATTTCTTTTTGTTAATTTTCATATGAATTAGCCAGCAAAAGTACAAACTGTGTCACAATTCTATACTATTTTGTATCATAGTTGTTATTGTGATTGCATATTTATTAGATAAAATTTGTACAGCATACTTTTTGTGCTTTCTGGTCCTTTAAATTCTTATTTATTTCGAGACAAATGGACGTGAACGATAAGCTCCAAATCAACTCATCAAAAAAAGCTTATTGAAGCTGCTGAAGATGCCAACTCACTTTACCTCCATAGAAAAAAATAACGCCCAATGAAGCTCATCGGGCGTTATTTTAAATAGGTAAATGCCTATTTTCAGGGTTAAATTTTATATCAGGTATTACAACGTATGCTGGTCTTTCACATCTTCAAGAACATCATCGAGCTCTTCTGGATTTTTCATCAAGTGGAGAATAGACAACACAAGTCCTCCCCAAACAAACAACATTGAAATCACCATCATTACGATTGCTGAAGTATTCATTTTTTTCTCCTAGCGATCTTTAACTTTGCTGAGTACGATTGCGACGACAGCACAGAAAATCACACTGCCCCAACCAAATAGCCCTTGCAGACTCATGCTATAGGTATCGTAACCATTTTTCACCAAATTAAATAACGTCATGCTCAACGTCGTTAATAACACGAGTGAAGTAATCACGGTCAAGGTAAATGCCCAGCCCTTACCGAGTTGAATGGTAGAAATACGATTTACGTGATCACGCAACTCAATCAATGCTGAACGCTTAAACCAAGTAATACAAAGAATAGAAACAAGTGCGCCACCCACAATGCCAATGTTATTGATAAAGTGATCCACGATATCTACCAGTTTAATCGCATTCACACTTGAGAATAAGATCACTGAAACCAGTGCACTACCACCACCGATAATGGTAACTGCTTTTTTACGGCTCCATTTTAACTTATCCTGCATCGCTGCAATCGGCACTTCCAAGATACTAACCATGGAAGAAATACCTGCAACAAATAATGATGAGAAGAACAATAGACCGAATAAATCAGCACCTGCACCAAGACTTGAAATGATTTTCGGGAAAGCAATAAATGCCAAACCGATACCACCACTGACCACATCTTGAACTTCTTTGCCTGCGGCATGCGCCATAAAGCCTAATGCAGCAAAAATACCAATACCCGCCAAGATTTCAGTTGAAGCATTGGCAAAACCAACGATTAAACCTGAGCCTGTCAAATTGGTCTTTGGCTTTAAGTAAGATGCATAAGTCACCATGATCCCGAAACCCACAGAAAGCGAGAAGAAGGTATGACCATACGCCGCCAACCACACTTTATAGTCCATCATCGCAGACCAGTTCGGCGTAAAGAATGCATTTAAGCCTTCTGCTGCACCTGGTAAACGAAGTGATTGCACCACTAAAATGGTGAATAAAACGAATAGCAAAGGCATGAAAATCTTATTCGATAATTCAACACCTTTTTTAACCCCGCCAAACAGAATAATTAAGGTCAGTGCCCAAATTCCCACGATTGGCCAAAATAAATGGCTTACAAACTGTAAATCGAAACCTGTTGCTTTCGAAGTTTGTAAGTAGGTATTGAAGAAGAAACTTTCAGGGTCACTGCCCCAAGTCTGACCAATCGAGAAGTAAACATAGCTTCCCGCCCACGTCAGTACGCTGGCATAGTACAAACCAATGATGATACACACACAGACTTGCCACCAACCCAGCGTTTCACCGCCTTTAAACAAAGCCCGATAGGCTTTAGGTGGTGACCCCGAACTACGATGTCCCGTTGCATAATCTAAAAATAACAGAGGTAAACCAGCGGTAATTAACGCCAATAAATAAGGAATAAGAAAGGCACCGCCACCATTTTCATAAGCAACATAAGGGAAACGCCAAATATTACCTAAACCTACAGCCGAACCTACAGCTGCAATAATAAAACCAGATCGTGATGTCCAGTTTTCACGAGTTCCTGACATAAAACACCTAAACCTAGGTCCCTTTTAATTGCTTTTTATTTGGTTATCTCGCAATAGAAAAGAACCATTTAATATTAATCTTGAGTGTTTGATTTAGCTTCGACCTTTTGGGTGCAAGGTTCTAAATGACAAACAGAGGAGTTTTCACAAAACCTTGGTTAAAGTGTGTCGATTAAACTTCCCTTTTATATGGTTCAACAATACTCACTTTTATAAAAATATTCTGTAATTTCTGCTTCAAATATTCCATTTTTATAATGTGTGCTGATTCAACCGTTCAATTAATCAGCTTATTTATTGTACAAAATTAGTTATAAATTAACAAACTTTTTGGAATGATTTATTCCACCTATTTCGCTGCATAAAATTTTAATATCCCTCAACGATGTTCAACCTACTAAAAAAATCAATCTAAAGGCTGCTCAAGCCATCAATTGTATGTATAAAACATTACTTTTCACATTTTTATTCAAATATCCACTCCATCGGAGAAGATTGATCATGTTTCTGATGAACATCACATGCATGCATACAACTTTTTAATATTGTTCTGTACTTACAACGCAGTCGTATTTACAACCGCGCTATACCAGTGATGCTCTATATTTAAAAGAGAACCATCAAAGCCAGTCATTTCGTAGAACATCCTCAGTTTCACTAGACCAATCCTGTATTCATCAGCCTATTTAAACGATGCTGATTTAAAGCAGTAAGCAAAAATTATATAAGCCATTTACTTTTGTCAGCTTAGGCTTACAAATAGCGTGGTTAAAATGCTGTTTGAACAACAGCCATCACCATGTATATTTAAACCATCAGGAAACAGGACGTTTCCCAAACTTAAAACAACAATAATCAGTTTGAGCATCAGGATGTGAGATATGACAGGAGTTGTATCTAAACACTGAAATACAAAGAAACCTCGACAGGATGTCGGGGTTTCTTTTTATCTCTATCCCACAGTTAAAGCTGAATATAAGTCCGAAATCCTCGACTCGCATAGTACGAAGCAGCGCCATTATGATAGGTAAACGTACGACCATAGCGCTGATCACAAAAAATTGCCCCGCCTTGTTGACGTAATTCAGCTGGAGTCTCAACCCAACTGGATGTTTTCAAGTCAAAATTAAAGATCTGCTGTAAAAGATAATACTGTTGTTCCGTCACTAAGCTTAAGCCATACGCCTGTACCCAATCTAGCACTGTATTTTCAGGCGGATGATCCTTACGACTCAATAATGCCTCTCGGTCATAACACATGCTCCGTCGCCCCTTCGGTGACTCAATTGAACAATCAAAAAAATACACATCTTGTGTATTCGGTAAAGCCACGACATCGGGCTCACCACCACTTATTTCCATTTGTTGTAACGCATATAGTTTTTCAGGAGAGTGCAAAAGTTGTTCTCGGACAAATGCCCAACTAATTTGCATATGACGTTCAGTATGCTGTTGAAACCGTTGTTCTAAGGTATTGAATAAATGTTCACTTTGCTCAGGTTCGAGTTTTTTCTGCTGCTTAATCATTGTTATTGTACTGCCCTATTTAATGCTACCTTTAGCATAGCACTCTCCTTCAAACACGACCAAATATCACCCAACGGTACACCCATTTTGCAAAAATAAAGGCCCTCAAAATGAGAGCCTTTTATCTTTTTGGGATTTGATTAAGAAGATGCTTTGATTGAACTCGAAACTTTCACCTGAGTTTTAACTGCTTCTTCAGCACTATTTAAACGAATAAAAGAAACCGCTATCGCAGCAAGCACCGCAGGAATCGCCACAGCAATAAAATTCAACTTATGTGGTAATTCCATGCCCAACAATACACCAATGACAATTGGCCCCACGATTGCACCCACACGGCCAATCCCTGATGCCCACCCCAACCCGGTTGAACGAACAGCCAATGGATAATATTGCGCCACATAACTATATAGCAAAATACTACAACCAATCGAAGCCGCTCCTGCAAGTGCAACCAATAAATAAATTACAGGTTGTGGTGAATTAAAGCCTAAACCCACCAGTGCAAATGCCCCGACAGTCAACATGCTAATAATGACAGGTTTCAAGTGGAATCGATCCGCGAGCACACCACCACCAGCAGTGCCGATCACCGCGCCAATATTTAAAGAAAGGAGGAACATTAAACTGCTGCCCATCGAATAACCCGCAGCCATCATCAGTTTTGGTAACCAGCTTCCTAAGGCATAAACCATCAATAAGCACATGAAGAAGCAGCACCAAAATAAAACTGTACCCATACCACGGCCATTTTTAAACAAGGCAGCGACAGATGCATCAGGGACTTTAGCTTCATTCAGCACCAGAACAGTATCTGAAGTTACAATCTCTTCAGGTACCAGACGTTGAATAATGCTGCGTGCCTTTTCTGTTTGCTGGTCTTTCACTAAAAAGGTGACTGATTCAGGTAAGAATTTCCATAAAATAGGAATAAACAGTAATGGAATACCCGCAATGAAAAACATGATCTTCCAGCCAAAGGTTGGCGTAAACGCAACACCTAGTAGTGCTGCCATAATCCCACCCATTGCATAGCCACTAAACATCGCGGTCACCAAAGTACTACGAAACTTCTGAGGCGCATATTCCGAAGTTAAAGCGACCAAGTTCGGTAATACACCACCAATTCCAAGACCTGCGATAAAGCGTAAAATACCAAATTCAGTCGGGTTTGATGCAAAGCCACCCGCAAAAGTGAACCCACTGAACAACGTAACACAGATAATAATGACTTTTTTACGGCCAATTTTATCTGCCAGCATCCCAAATAGCATTGCACCAAACATCATGCCTGCTAAGGCAGTACTGGCTAGCATTCCCGCTTGAACAGCCGTCATGCCCCACTCTTTCATTAAAAGTGGTAAAGCCACACCGTTAATTGCTAAATCATAGCCATCAAACAAGACGACGAATAAGCACCACAAAACAACCGTTAAATGAAAAGGCTTAAACTTAGCCTGATCGATTACAGCATTTACATTCATTGTTGTCGCTGTCATTTTTCCCTCACCTCCAATTGTGAGCTTTATTATAAAAAGTGAATCCAAATTCACTTTTATATAAAATGAATCATAATTCAGTTTTTGTCTATAAATAAAACAATTGAAAGGGCTTTTTTTGGAAAAACTAGACCAAAGTTGTATAAAAATCACACAAAATAGTTTGCATTTTTCGAATTCTTTGATAAATAATAGATATTTCACATAATTTTAATTTATATAAATGCATTTTTTTTATAATTTAGCGTGTATTCTCCGCTCTACTCTTTTTATTTTTAATATTTTCCGCATAAAAAAATCCCCCTATCTCATTTGAGTTAGGGGGATTTGAATTAATGAGCTGGCGATGACTTACTCTCACATGGATAACTCCACACTACCATCAGCGCTAAGAGGTTTCACTTCTGAGT